>CAYXIZ010000204.1:0-4028 GCA_964465485.1 uncultured Rhodobacterales bacterium
GATCGCGCGGGTTGGCCAGAGGCCGCCATAGCAGCTCTCCTGCGCCGTTCCAGACCAGCAGCCCCTCGCTGTCATGCACCGCAGAGCGGAAATCGTCGAAACGGGTTCGGTTGGTCTCGTCGAAAAGGAACATCGAGGTCAGGGGCGCGACGCCCACGTGATCCAGTTCGGTGCGGGCGAAAAGCGTCGCTTTGACCTTCATCTCGGCGGGTAATCCGGGCGTGATATCAAAGGTATAGGCCCCGGTGACGGAGGGGCTGTCGAGGATCGCGTGGACCCGCGTCATGCGGGCTCCGGGCGCAGGGGCTTCGACGAAGAAATGGGTGAATTCGGGGAATTCTTCTCCTTCCGCATCGCCGGTGTTCAGCGACAGCCCGCGCGCTGACAGGCCGTAATTCTGGCCCGTGCCGATTGCCCGGAAGTAGCTGGCACCCTGAAAGACGAGGAACTCTTCAAAGATGCCCGGTGTCTTCAATTCGGCCCGCAAGCGGAAGCCGGAATAGCCCATCGTGTCGTCAATGGGGAGGTCCGGGAACTGGTCGGTTCTGTCAAAGAGCGAGATGTCGAAGGCCAGCGTCTGCGCGGTGTCGCCGTCGACAATATTGATCTCCACGGGGCGCGGAAAATAGAGGCCGGGGTGGAAAAAATCCATATGAAACGGGCGCTTGGTGTCGGACCAGAGCGCTTTTTGCGCGTTGAACCAGATGGAGCGGTATTGGTCGTAATCGAGATCGCGCCACCCGGCAGGCACCTGCGCCATCGGGGTGTAGGCCTGCGTGGCCATCTTTTGTGCGCGGGCCACGAGCAGCTCGCGCGAGAAAGGCTGCGGCGTGCCTTTGAACATCGGCAACGCCTCCGCCTTGCCCGCAACGGCAGCGGCCCCCAGCATCGCCAGAAATGAGCGGCGCGACAGCGTCATCTCGGTTTCACCCTCCAAGGTTGCCCTTTGATATAGGCCACAAAGTAGGCAACGCAAATCAACGCGGCACAGCCGATCAGGTTCCCGGTGGTCACCACAGAAGTTGACCGCTCGATCTGGTCATAGGCGAAACCCAGCACGCGGGCGAATACCATGGAGAACAAGAACACCGCCAGCGATTGCTGGCCGACCTTCATGATCACGGCGACGATGCCGCCCCAAAGGCGTGACAGCCAGCCCTTGCCCGAGGCAATCAGGCGGTGCCCGCCGACGCCTGCTGCAACCCATGCCAGATAGGCCAGCGACAGGAAGTGGATGTAGCGAAACAGGCCGAAATCGGATTTGGAAATCCATGGTTTGTTGGCCACGCGCCATTCGATCACCGGGTTGCCCTCCATCACCAACCCGAACCATTCGCGGTTCACCGCGCGCACGCCGATATTGGACAGCGGGATATTGGCCAGCACCACGATCAGCGCCAGCGCAATCAGCCACCACTTGACGGGGGGGGCCGGGATCCAGCCGCGCATGAAGGCAAAGCCCGTGAAGAAAACCAGCTGCCAGCCAAACGGGTTGAAGAACCATTCGCGCGCCGACCACGGCTCTGCGGGGAAGTTGATGGTCATATCCCCTGCCCCGAAGAACTCCAGCAGGCCCTCCTGTGCGAAAAGCCAGACCACGGCGATGACGGCAAACATCAGGTAAATATTGATCCGGGCCAGCGCCATGACGGCCGGCATCATCACCAAAATCACCATATACATGGGCAGAATGTCGAAATAGTTGGGCACATAGGTCAGTGTGAAAATGCCCACCAACTGGTCAGCGGTGGTGGAGACCAGCTCTCCTCCGCGCGTGACGCCGTCAAAGAAGGGCACGAGGTTGAGCGTGCCGATATAGCGTTTCTCGAAAATGCCGAAGCTGTCCCAGAAGGCCAGCATCATGGCGATGAAGAAAAACATGCCGATATGGGCCCAGTAGACCTGCCAGACCCGGTAGCCGACCCGCGCGGTGCCAAGCGTCCAGCCCGCGCGGTCGAATGTCCGGCCAAAGGCGATGGCCGAGGCCATGCCAGAGCAGAAGACGAAGATTTCGGTGGCATCCGAGAAGCCCCAGCGCGCCGGGATCCAGCTGGTGAAGAAATTGCCGGGCGTGTGGGCAAACAGGATGATGAACATCGCAATGCCCCGGTAAAAGTCGAGCCGCGGGTCGCGGACCGTCGCCCCGGAGGTGCCGGTGGCCGCTGGCGAGAGCGGGGCCGCCTTTGATGCGTTATCTGTGAGGGTCATTGTCATCCAGGATCAACTATGCTGCGCCGCAGAACTGCGTCGCTTATTCCGCACCAGCGCGGGCCACGCAACCCGGCGCAGTCACCGCCATCTGCGCGCCCCTGCGGCGGCTTTGGCCAAATACGTCTTGGAACATGTTTAATCCTACTTTGCTGCGGTGCGAGACACGGCGTCCCTTCTGCATAGCGAGACATATATTCATCCGTAAACGCTTGTGCATGCTCAATAACGGACATGTGAGGGCATTTCGGAAAACGGGGGCCTCTTACACGCGAAAGCCTGCCTGTTTGGGGTCAGCGCGTTTCGGTTTGTGCAGTTTTGGCCGGAATTGCCGTGTAATGAGGCAGAATGTGATCGGCCAGCCGCGCGGCCCATGCGGCGTAGACCTGTGGGCCGGGATGGAAGCCATCCTTCGACATAAGCCCATGCAATGGCAGGTCGGCGGGGATATGAAAGCAGTAGGCCCGGCGCGCGGCCAATTGCGCCAGACCCGCATCATAGCGGCGGCCTTGACGGCCCAAAATCCAGCGCAGAACGGGCGGCAATAGCGGGAATTGACCGATTTGCGGGATGCCGGAGACATAGATTTGTCGCACCCCGAATTTGCTGTGCAGCAGGTCCCACATCAGCTCGGTATCCTCGAGCCAGTTCTCGCGAGACGCGCGCTTGGTGATGTCATTCACCCCAAGCGCCGTAACCGCGATGTCGTATTGCGCAGCAGGCATCTTGACCAAACGCTGGAACATCTGCCGCGTCGTGCGCCCGGTTTTGGCCTCCAGCGCCCACTCCACGGTGAAATGCGGGCTGAGCCGCTCCAAAAGCTGCCCGCTGAGCGCCTCCGACTGGTGGCTCACCCCCACGCCCGCCGCCGAGCTGTCGCCCAAGAGCAGCACCTTAAGCGGCGGGCCATCCCCCGCCACCCCTGCGCGCGGACCGCCAGGTTCCGGCAAAATCAGCGCGGTTTTGCGCAGATACGCACCCTGTGCCAGCAGATAGGGAAAGAGCAGGAATTTGACGGCGATCTCGGGATGGACCCGGGCGTGCAGACGCGGAAAGGCCATGGTGGGGACCCTTGATGAAGTGACGCCCTCTAGAGTAGACGCAAAAGGCGAGATATCACCCTGCGACACTGCGTCAAGAGCGTGATCAGCTTGCGTCCGGCTTGCCTTTCAGCTTGGCCAGCACCTCATCCGTGTCCTGCCCAAAGCGCGGCGGGGCGCGGCGGTAGGTGACGGGGGTTTTGGACAGTTTCAGCGGGTTGCCGATCAGCTCGACCGCGCCCTTTTCCACATCGTCTCGCAGCATGGCGATCTTCATCTCGCGGGCCGCGACCTGTTCGGAGGCAAAGACCTGTTCCAGCGTGTTCACCGGCCCCACCGGCACTTTGCGCGCCTCAAGCCCTGCGATCACGTCGGCCATGCTGTGCTTGGCCAGCTCCGCCTCATATTCGGCAATCAGATGCTCCCGGTTCAGGACGCGGTTCGCATTTTGCGCGTTGTCGCCCTCAGCCAGATCGGGCCGCCCGAGAAACTCGCAAAACCGCGCATATTGGCTGTCATTGCCCACCGCCACCAGCACATGGCCGTCACGGGTTTTGAACGTCTGGTAGGGCACGATCGTCGCATGCTCATTGCCCCGTCGCGGCCGCGGCTTGCCAGTCGTGAGATGCGCCACGCCTTCATTGATCAGCCAGCTGACCTGCGTGTCCACCAAGGCCACATCAATATGCTGCCCCTCGCCGGTTTGATCCCGGTGGCGCAGCGCCGCCAGAATGCCGATGGTCGCATAAAGCCCGCAGACCACATCCGCGATGCCCACAG
>CAYXIZ010000205.1:0-4009 GCA_964465485.1 uncultured Rhodobacterales bacterium
GCCTTCGTCATGGCCGTAACGCGACAGCAACTCGACATTTTCCACCGGCAAATACAGCCGGTCGCCGCCCGCATATTCCAGCAAGATGCACTCATGCGGAGCACCCGCCGCCGTGACCGTCTCCATGCCGGTGAACCGCCCGATGCCGTGATCGACATGGACCACCAGATCGCCGGGGCTGAGCGTCTGCGCCTCGGTCAGGAAATTCTCCGCCCGCTTCTTCTTGCGCGCGCCGCGAATGAGCCGGTCGCCCAGCACGTCCTGCTCCGAAATCACGGCCAAGCCCGGCGTCACGAACCCTTGCTCCAGCCCCCATATGGCCAGATGCACGGCGCCCGCTGTGATGCCGCGCGCGTCGTCAATGAGCACCGTGTCGTGAATTTCCTGATCGGCCAGCAAGCCCTGCAACCGCTCCCGCGCGCCGGAGGAGAAGCTGGCGATCACCACAGGTTTCTCCGTCCGCAGCGTCTCAACATGATCGCCCAAAGCCCCGAAAAGGTTCAGGTTTTCGGATTGGCGTTCCGGCGCAAAATTGCGCCCGTCGCGCCCGCCCGCATCCGTCACACCTGGCCCCGTGGCCTGTGGCAGCACGGCAAATTGCAGCACGCGGCGGTCCGCCACCACACCCTCCCAGGCCGCATCATCGAGATACAGCAAACCGGGCGGCACCGGCTTATAGACCGTGTCGAGCCGCGCCTTGGACTTCATCGCCTCCACGCGGTTGTCATATTGGTCTGCAATCGTCTCCCAACGCGCCAGCCGCGCGGGCGTCATCTGGTCGTCAAGGCTGATCGAGGCCTCGGGCAGGTAGTCAAAGAGATGCTCCAGCCGCTCATGAAAGAACGGCAACCAATGCTCGATCCCTGCATGTTTGCGCCCTGCGCTCACGGCCTCGTACAAAGGATCATCCGTCCCCGCCGCGCCAAATTCGATGCGGTAGTTTTGCCTGAACCGCGTGATCGCCGCCTCGTCCAGTATCACTTCCGAGACCGGCGCCAGCTCTACGCGGCTCAGCTTCTCCGTCGTGCGTTGGGAGGCCGGGTCAAAGCGCCG
Organism: uncultured Rhodobacterales bacterium; assembly: GCA_964465485.1. Taxonomy (GTDB): domain Bacteria; phylum Pseudomonadota; class Alphaproteobacteria; order Rhodobacterales; family Rhodobacteraceae; genus Litoreibacter. The sequence goes on from CAYXIZ010000205.1 coordinate 1,054, forward strand.
CGCGCCGTCCAGCACGTCGCCAAAGAGATCAAGCCGCACCGGGCCGCTCTCGCCCGGCGGGTAGATGTCGATGATCCCGCCCCGAATGGCGTAATCGCCGGGCTCCATCACTGTCGGACTTTGGGTGAAGCCCATCCGCACGAGAAAGCCGCGCAAAGCGGCCTCGTCAATCTGGCCCCCGACACTGGCGGTGAAACTCGATTCCGCCAAAACGCTGCGCGCGGGCACATATTGCGACACGGCTGCAAGGCTGGTCAGCAGCACAAACGGGCCCGGCACCCCCTGCGACAAAGCCGCCAGCGTCGCCATCCGCGTGGCGGAGACGTCAGAATTGGGCGAGGTCCGGTCATAGGGCAGACAATCCCAGGCCGGGAAGCTCAGCACCGGCACGTCGGGGGCGAAAAACCCCAGCGCCGTGGCCATGGCCTCCATCCGGCGGTCGTCACGGGCGACATGGATCACGCAGCCGGATTTGCCCAGCTCGTCCAGCACCAGCTTGGCGTCATACCCCTCGGGGGCGCCGGATATCGTGACTTTGGAGGGGGCGCTGCTCATGCCCGGTGACATACGCCTTGAGGCGGCGGGGTCAAGGGCAGGCTCAAGGGCGGGCTCAAGCGCTCAGAGCACGCCCGCGGTGATATTGACATACATCCCCCACATCGAGCTGATCAGGATCGACACCATGCCCAAAAGCTGGATGATCAGCCGGTGGCTCTTCAAAATCTTGCGCAGCGCCGCGCCAGACACCTTTCGCGCGCGTTTTGCATTCCACAAGGACAGCGCGAAAATGATCAGCATCGGCACCATGACCAGCGACAGGGCCTGACAAAACTCCACGCCGTACACAAAGCCGGTCAGCACCAGCCCGGTGATCAGGAAGGACGCAAAGATCGTCAGCCACATGCCCGCCTCGTCGGCGATATAGCTCAGCCTGTTGGCATTGATGCGCACCAGATCCTCAAGGTCCTGCTCCGCCTGCCCGCCTTGCTTGGCCGCGCGGGACACCATGTCAAACGGCACGCCCAGCACGTAATGCGAGGCGGTCGACCAGAACACGGCCAGCATGATCCAGAACCACAGGTTCGAGAAAGAGCGTGGGTCAATCAGCTCGAAAGCGGTAACGTAGAAATCCAAAGCTGAGGGGCCTCTCGGGTCGTAGTATCGTCGCAGTTGGGCCACCCTATAGGGGGCGTCGGGGCAGCGCCAGTATGTGCGCGCTTGAGACGCAGCAAAAAACGTGGCACCCACGCATGGACCACAGCTATTGGACGAAACTATGACGCGCGCGCTTCCCACACGGTTCAGACGCTTGAAAACCACTCCCGCCATTCGTGCGCTGGTGCAGGAGACCGTGCTCAGCCCGTCTGATCTGATCTGGCCGATGTTCGTCATGGATGGCGAGAACGCCCGCACGCAGGTGCCCTCCATGCCCGGCGTGGAGCGGTTGAGCGTGGATCTGATCGTCGAGGCCGCCCGCAAGGCGGAGGCCCTGAGCATCCCCGCCATTTGCCTGTTTCCCTACACCGACACCGCGCTGAAGACCCAAGACTGCGCGGAGGCCTGGAACCCCGACAATCTGTCAAACCGCGCGACCCGCGCCATTCGCGACGCAGGCGTCAACGTGGCGATCATGACCGACGTCGCACTGGACCCTTACAATATCAACGGCCATGACGGCATCGTGCGCGACGGGGTCATCGTCAATGATGAAAGCGTCGAGGGGCTGGTCAAAATGGCCCTCGCGCAGGCGGAGGCTGGCGCGGATATCCTTGGCCCCTCCGACATGATGGACGGGCGTATCGGGGCCATTCGCACGGAGCTGGAGGCGCAGGGCTTCACCGACACCGCCATTCTTAGCTATGCCGCTAAATACGCCTCCGCCTATTATGGGCCGTTCCGCGACGCGGTTGGCGCGTCGGGCGCGCTCACGGGCGACAAGAAAACCTACCAGATGAACCCCGCCAATGCCGACGAGGCGCTGCGGCTGGTCGCCCGCGACCTTGATGAGGGCGCAGATATGGTCATGGTCAAACCCGGCCAGCCCTATCTCGACATCTGCCGTGCCGTCAAAGACGGGCTGGGCGCGCCAACCTTTGCCTATCAGGTCTCCGGCGAATTCGCGATGATCGTGGCCGCGGGCCAGCAAGGCTGGGTCGATGAGGAGGCCTGCATTCTCGAAAGCCTCATGGGCTTCAAACGCGCAGGCTGTGACGGGGTGCTGACCTATTTCGCCCCGCGCGTGGCCGCGCTGTTGAACGGCTAGACGAGCATACCATATCTAGCCGCTAATTGACGTGACACCGCAATGCGCTTGCGGTAATATTGCCCCAACGCACCGCGACAGTCGGGCGAACAGAGCAACACGAAAACAGGCGGAATTTTTATGGACAGAGCGATTTCACGCGTTTCACGGCGCAATTTTCTGGTCAGTGGCGCGGCACTTGGCGGGCTTGCGGCCTGCGGCAATGGCGTCAACAGCCAAGGCGCGGCCAAGCTCGATGCGCGCGTCGATCAGGCCTTCAACTTCATGTATCAAAACGTGCCCGGCAGCCGCGATCTCGCCGGAAAGGCCGTGGGTGTGTTGATGATGCCGGTGATCACCAAGGCCGGGCTCTTCGGCCCCGGAGGCTCCTTTGGGCGCGGCGCGCTGCGCGTGGGCGGGGCCACGATCGACTATTACTCCGCCACCACCGCGACCTTCGGCTTCCAGCTTGGCGCGCAGCAGTTCTCCAACGCGCTGTTCTTCATGACGGAGGAGGCGCTTAGCGATTTCCGCCGCTCCCCCGGCTGGACCCTCGGGGCGGATGCGGAATATGCCGTGTCCAACGAAGCGGGCAATCTGGGCGTGGACACCACCACCGCGCTGTCGCCCGTCATCGCGCTGATCTTTGGCCAAGCCGGTCTTATCGCTGGGGCCACCATCGAAGGGGCCAAATACAACCGGATTATTCCGTAA
>CAYXIZ010000206.1:0-4003 GCA_964465485.1 uncultured Rhodobacterales bacterium
GAGATCGCTGCGGCCTCGCGCCCGTCAATGCGGATATTGACCACCGGCGCGAAATAGCCCTCGTCATAGAGCGTGCCGACGATGCGGCCATATTCGGCTTGGGCGGCGGCCAGCACGTCTTGTGGGTTGGTTTGGTCCTGCGCGGCCAGTGGCACCAAAAGGGAGGCCGTCTCCAGCCGTTCATTCACGCTGTCAGAGGCAAGGCTCGACGAATATCTCAGCTCGAACGCCCAGAGCGGCGATGCCATACAGGCCAGTGCCGCCGCCACGCTCGCGATTTTCCCCCAGATCATCCGTCTCACTGCCTTTCACGACAAGGCTTCGATTCGCCTCGTTACGGTCCCCAATCTGCGCGTCAGGGGCCTGAGGCACAAACACCTATCTGGGGACAAAGTTCCGTTCTGGGACACGATCTAGTGCGTTGCCGTGCTCCGTCACCGGGGTTTGCCTAAATGTGAAGCAGTTTTCCGGGTCCCGCCGCGTCAAGCGAGGCCCCGGCCTGACGCAGCATGTGCCAGATCAGGACTTGGTTGCTAGACAGCACCGGCAGCCCCGTCGCGGCCTCCAAAGGCGCGATGGAGGGGAAGGTCCGCAAATTGGTGCAGGACAGGAAAATGCCGTCCACCCCGCCTTGGTGCGCCAGCTGGGTGGCGGCGCGCTGCACGGAAGCCGCGTCGATGCGCACGACTTTCTGCTCCTCGGCCTCCTCAAAGGAGCCAAAGACCGGCGTGGCGATGCCTGCGTCTTGCAACACCTCCCGCAGCCGGGCGGAGACTTCCGCCACATAGGGCGACAGCATGGCCAGCCGGGTGACGCCGAGATGACGACAGGCAGCAATCAGAGCGGAGACGGGCTCTGTCACATGAGCCGCGTCTACGCCCTCGCGCACCAGCGCGGCGATGCGCGCGGCCCCGATCTGCGCGGTGCCAGAGGTGCAGCCATAACCCACCACGTCAAAACCCAAACCGCGCGGCAGCAGCCCGGCGGCGGCGGGCAGGGCGTGTTCCATCGCTTGCAGGCTGTCCGGGCTCACCTCCAACCCGCTGGGCACGCGGGTCACATGCAAGGCCACGTCTCGCGGCATCACATGGCGAAAATCCTGCTCGATCGTTTCATCCGATTGCAGCACCACCAGCCCGAGCGTCTTTTGCGGCAGGGGCTCCAGACTGTAGTCAAACGCGCTCACACGCCCTCGCTCAAAACGCATAAAACGCGCGCGTTCGGCGTCAAACCAAAGGCCCGGTCGTCGGCCATCAGCGCGGCCAACCCCGCCCCGCCGGAAGGGGAGGTGGCCAGCTCGAACCGTGACAGCGCCCCGGTCAGCTTGCGCGCCTCTGCGTCCGTCAGGGTGCAAAACCAATCCGCGTCGCGGGCCAGCCCTTTGAGGGCAATCAGCGACGGCTCCTTGCAATCCAGCCGCCCCATATTGGACACGGGCCCGTCCGCCTTGACCACACGCCCCGCCTGAATGGAGCCCATCAGGGCCGGGGCCGCGCTGGGCTCGACAACCACGATAATCGGATCCTCACCCCAGACCGCGCGGATGGCAGCGGCGCAGGCGCCAGCAAACCCGCCCACACCGGCTTGTAAAAAGACATGGGTGGCGGGGACGCTCATCTGGTCAAACACCTCGTCCATCAGGGCCAGATAGCCTTCCATGACGCGGAAAGGCGGCTCCGTGTAGCCCTCCCAGGAGCTGTCCGACAGCAGGTGCCAGCCATGTTTTTCGGCGGCGGCGGCGGCAGCGTCCATGCTTGCCTCGTAAGTCTCGCCCTTGCGGCGCACCTCCGCGCCCAAATTCTGCAACCGCTCTGCAAAGCTGCCGGGCACGGAGTTGGCAATATAGATCACCGCATGCGCCCCGAAGACCTTGGCCCCGGCGGCAACTGACAGCCCGTGATTGCCCGCGCTGGCCGTCACATAGGTGCGCCCTTCAGCCTCCTTGGCGGCGGCGTCGCGGGCAATCACGTAAGCCGCGCCCAGCGCTTTGAAACTGCCCAGCCCCATCCGGTCGCGCTCGTCTTTCACATGAACCTGCGACACGCGGGCCAGCCCCTCGACTTTGCGCAAAGGCGTCACGCCCGCCTCCGGGCAGCGCGTGAGCAAAGACCGCGCGGCGGCCATGTCGGCGCTGGGAAAGGGCACGCCGTCTGGCAGCTCTATTGTGGCCGCGGCGCTGCGGTATGGGTTTTCAAGAATTTGCATGATGCTCTCCCTGTTATCACCCTGTCGCAGGGGTGGGAACTAAGCAAGCGTCATCGGGTTAAACCACAGCGGCGATATGGTCAACGCAACCCGCCAATGGCGCGGATATGCTCCAGCACCGCCTCTACCCCTGCGCCGTGGCGCAATTGGGCAAAGACGACGGGGCGGGGGCCGCGTTGTTGGGCCGCGTCGCGGGCCATGACCTCCAGCGACGCGCCGACATGCGGGGCGAGGTCGGTCTTGTTGATCACCAGCACGTCGGAGCGCGTCAGCGCGGGGCCACCTTTGCGCGGGATCTCCTCGCCTGCGGCCACGTCAATCACGTAAAGCGTCATATCGGCCAGCTCGGGCGAGAAGGTGGCGCTCAGGTTGTCGCCGCCGCTTTCAATGATCACCGCGTCGAGGTCGGGAAAGTCCTGCATCAACCCGTCAATCGCTGCCAGATTGATGGAGGCGTCCTCGCGGATCGCCGTATGCGGGCAGCCGCCGGTCTCTACGCCCCTGATCCGGTCCGAGGGCAGGGCCTGCATGCGCACCAGCGCCTCCGCGTCCTCTTGGGTGTAGATGTCATTGGTCACCACCGCGATGGAATGCGTGTCGCGTAAAGCATTACATAGCGCGGCGGTCAGCGTGGTTTTGCCCGCACCCACAGGCCCGCCAATGCCAATACGCAACGGCCCGTTCATCGTTCTCGTCATGTCCGAAATATCCTTGTCCCAAGCGTTTCATGCCGCATGGAGGCCACATCCGCCCCCCAGGCCGCCCCGCCGATATCATCCAGCCCCGCGCCGCGCGTCAGCTCCGCCACCTCTTTGCATGTCGCGCCCAGCCGCCGCACGATCTCTTGTGCGCGCGATTGCCCCAAAGGCGACAGCCGCTGCGCGGCGCTGGTCAGGTTGCTGGCAAAAGCGTGCAGATAGAGCAGCACCACCGGCTCAAGCGGCAGCTCTTGCACCCGCGCCGCGTGGCCCAGCGCCACGGGGTAGATATAATCCGGCACGTCCATCCCGAAGGCCTGCCGCGCGATCTTGGCAAAGGCCGCACCTTGCTCCGCGCTTTCCAGCGCCCGCTCGCGGGACGGCGCAAGTGCCCGGCCCAGCGCGTCCGCCTCCTCTCCCTGCGCGGCAAAGCCCGCGCGGATCAAGATAGCGTCGTTGCGCCCTGCGCCGTGGCGCAGGCAATCGGCCAGCCAGTCTTCGACAGACAGATCCGGCCCCATGTCCAGCGCCTGCTCCAGCCCGTGGCTGTAGCTAAACGCCCCAATGGGGAAGGCCGGGGACAGCCATTGCGTCAGCATCATCAGCTGCTCTGCGCTCAGGTCCATCTTAGTGGCTATGGCCATGCGTCCGCCCATGCCCATACGCGCCGCCCTCGGGGGCAAAAGGTGCCGTCACCTCGCGCACTGAGGCCCCCAGCCGCTCCATCAGGTCGCGGATCACATGGTCGGGCTGGATCAACACCCGCGCGGCCTCGATCTGCGCGGGGCAGTGCCGGTTGCCGATATGCCAGACCAGCGGCAGCAGGTTGGGTGCGGTGATCTCCAGCAGCGCCTCTTGCGCGGCGACCACTTCGATGCACGTGCCGTCTTCCAGCTCAAAGCAATCGCCCTGATCCAGTGACACCGTCTGCGGCAAATCCACCAAAAACCGCGCGCCCGCATCCGTGCTCAACACTTTGCGCCGCAGGAACCGGTCCTCATAGCTCAGCGTGCAGCGGGCCTCCGCCCGGCCTTTCACAATCTTGGAGGCCACCTGCATCTAACCCGCCAGCCTTTGCTCGGCCAGCCTTTGCTCGGCCA
>CAYXIZ010000207.1:0-3943 GCA_964465485.1 uncultured Rhodobacterales bacterium
GCAGACCGGCCAGTGGCCCCGAAAAGATCATCGTGTTGGGATCAAAGATGCTGGCGAGCGATGAGCAGGTCTCGCTCATGACAGAGGTCCAGTCAGACAAAATCGTCAGCGCATTCGGGTCGCCTTGATCAATGAAATGCGCGAGGTCGGCAATTGTTTCGATGTGAAGCCCAGCGGTGTGGGCCTGCTCAAAAAGGGCAGGCAGCCCGGCTTTGTCATCGAGCCGGGAGCCCATTTTCCCGGTCGCGCTGCCCACGAAAGTGTGGCCGACTTCACCCGCCAGACCGTTGGCGCCGGTCATCAGCGCGTCGTTGACCACGATGCCCGCGCCGATCCCGGCATCCATCCAAAAGTAGATGGCGGAGCTGCCATGTTCTTCGGGGCTGAGCAGCTCTCCTTTGGCGAAAATCCTCGCGTCATTGTCGATTCTGATCGGCCCGAAGTCTGGCACCTCCCGGTCAAGAAGCGCGTGAAACTCGACGTCCCGCCAGTCAATCAGGGGCAGGCGGAGAATGGTGCCGGAGGTGTTGACCTGACCCGGCACGCTGATCATCGCGCCTTCAAGGGAGGTGGCTTGTGCTTTCAGGCTGGCGAGGATCTGCGCGATCATCCGGCTCATCCGCTCCGGGGTTTGCTGGTCGCTCGGGACGATCTGCGCCCGGTGCGCCAGAACAGTGCCTGCAAGGTCAACCAGTGCGGCGCGGACATATCCAATGCCTAGATCGACCCCAATAAAGGAGCGATGCTTTGGGTTGAATTCAATGGCAGAACCGGGCCGGCCCGCGCCGCTTCGGTTCGGCCTTTGGGCCTGTTGGGTGTTGTGAGTTTGATGAGGCGCCTCGCGCAGCAGCTGCGCGTCCAGAAGCTTCGAGACCTGCGTGCCGATGGTCGAGCGCATCACGTCAAGACGCCGCGCCAGTTGCGCCCGGCTTTGCGGGCCATGACGCGCCAAAGCCTGCAAAAGCCGTCGCTCCGTTGCGCCGACCTGTCGGGTCAGGGTGTCCATGTCCTTGGCCATCGGTTTTGCTTTGGTCTCCGCGCGGGGGTCTGGGGCGAATGTAATCGACTTGACTCCCGGCGACAAACAATTTGTATTGCGGAAATACAAATTACTGAAAACCGCAGTTGGAGGATGAAAATGACTGTTAGATCGACATGCGCCGTCGCGGCGCTATCCGTGGCTCTGGGAGGGGCGACGAGCGTATTTGCACAGGATGTGGAGGTATTGCACTGGTGGACTTCGGGTGGTGAGGCCGCCGCTGTTTCGGTTCTGAAAGAGGACCTTGAAGGCAAAGGCACCGGCTGGGTTGATATGGCTGTGGCTGGTGGGGGCGGTGACGCCGCGATGACCACCCTGCGCGCCCGCGTGACTGCAGGCGATCCGCCCACGGCGGCGCAGATGCTTGGCATGAACGTGCGCGAATGGGCCGATGAAGGCTATCTGGGCAACCTCAATGAGATCGCAGCCGCCGAAGGGTGGGACGAAGTTGTACCGCCAGCGGTGCAGGCCTTCGGCAAGTATGAAGGCAACTGGGTCGCGGCCCCTGTGAACATGCACCGCCCGCACTGGGTCTGGGGCTCGGCCAAGATTTTCGACGAGCTTGGGTTGGAAATGCCGACCAACTGGGACGAGTTCTTCGCCGCAGCGGACGCAATTGAGGCCGCTGGCTACACGGCTGTCGCGCAAGGCGGTCAAGCGTGGCAGGAAGCCACGATCTGGGAAGCGATTGTTCTGAGCATCGACCCGGACCTCTATCAGTCTGCCCTGATCGAGGCTGACCCAGAGGCGCTTGGCTCTGACCAAATGGTCGAGGCGTTTGAAATCTACCGCAAGGTCCTGGGCTATGCGGATGATGGCTATGCTGGCCGTGACTGGAACCTGACAACGGCGCTCGTCATCAATGGCGAGGCGGGTATGCAGATCATGGGCGACTGGGCCAAAGGCGAGGTTGTGGCCGCAGGGCTGACACCGGGCGAGGAGATCTTGTGCTCCGTGGTGCCTGGCACGCAGGGCTCCTTCCTGTTCAACACCGACTTCTTTGCGATGTTTGATGTGGGCGAAGACAAGCAGGCCGCGCAACAGAACATGGCGCAATCTGTGATGTCGGTGTCATTCCAAGAGACGTTCAATCTGACCAAGGGCTCCATCCCGGCGCGGACGGATGTGCCACAGGGCAATTTTGATGCCTGCGCGCAGAAATCCATGGCCGATCTGGCGGAAGCTACGGCTGCGGATCAGCTTTACGGTTCACTGGCACATGGCCACGGCCAGCCTGCGGCCATTCAGGGCGCATATCTGGATGTTGTGACGGCGTTTGCGAACTCTGATCAGTCGGCTGCGGATGCGGCGGCTGCTTTGGTGAACTCCGTGGCGGCAGCGCAATAATAACCTATCGGTGGGCGGCGCTGATGCGTCGCCCGCTCCTACTCCCTAATATTATGTGGCCGTCGGGGCTGAAAACGCCGCGACAAACCTTGCGAGATACCAGATGCGCAAGCTCCGGGGCCTGGCCCCTCAGCTCACTCTTCTTCCCAGCCTGATCCTTGTGGCGGTTACCGTCTATGGATTCATCGCGGTGACAATGGTGTTGTCCCTGACCAAGTCACGGATGCTGCCTCGCTTCGACCGGTGGGAGGGCTTCGACAATTACGCCCGCGTCTGGAACCACCCCCGTTGGGAGGTGGCGATGGAGAATTTCGCGATCTTCGGCGTTCTCTACATTGGCGGCACGCTCATCATTGGGTTGCTGCTGGCCATTTTCCTCGACCAGAAAATTCGCGCCGAGGGCGCGCTGCGCACGATTTACCTTTACCCGATGGCCCTAAGCTTCATCGTCACCGGCGTGGCATGGCAATGGATCATGACGCCTGACCTTGGTTTGGAGCGGGCGTTTCAGATCTGGGGCTGGGACAGCTTTGAGTTTGACTGGATCACCCAGTCGGAAATGGCGATTTACTGCGTGGTGATCGCGGGTGTCTGGCAGGCAAGCGGGTTTGTCATGGCGCTGTTTTTGGCGGCGCTCAGAGGTATCAATCCCGAAATACTGGCCGCCGCGAAGATGGACGGCGCCTCGGGCCCGAGCATGTATTGGCATGTGATCGTCCCCGCTTTGCGCCCGGCCTTTTTGACGGCGATCGTGGTGCAGGGGCATCTGGCGATTAAGAGCTATGATTTGGTTGTGGCTCTGACCGGAGGAGGCCCCGGCTTTTCAACGGAGCTGCCCTCCACTTTCATGTATGAGTTCACTTTCTCACGAAACGAGATGGCCGTGGGCGCGTCCTCTGCTGTGATGATGCTGGTGCTCGTGATGATCCTGATTGTCCCCTACCTCTATTCGGAGCTGCGTGATGGCGACCGCTAGAAACCGCGCCTCCTTCGAGCGGGGCTTTGTCTACCTTGTCTTGCTGCTCAGCGCGGCCTTCTTCCTGATGCCGCTGGTCGCGATGATTTTCACCTCGCTCAAAAGCATGCCGGAGATCACGGGTGCTGCCGGGTTTGAGAATAACACGATCCTGACCCCGCCAAAGGAGCCGTCGGCGGCGGCATGGGGGGCTGCGTGGTCCTCCGCCTGTATCGCGGTGGCCTGCGAAGGGCTGCGGTCGTATTTTTGGAACTCCGTTCTGATGGTGGTCTTTGCTGTCGCAATCTCGGTTATGCTGGGGGCGGTCAATGGCTACGTGCTGTCGAAATGGCGCTTCCGGGGGGATAACATCGTCTTTGGCATGCTGCTTTTCGGCTGCTTCATCCCGTTTCAGATCGTCCTGATCCCGATGGCGCGGCTGCTGGGCATTCTGGACATTGCGGGCACGATACCGGGGCTGGTCTTTGTGCATGTCTGCTATGGCATCCCGTTCACCACCCTGTTTTTCCGCAATTTCTACGTCACGATCCCGGATGAGCTGGTCAAAGCCGCGCGGATTGACGGGGCGGGGTTCTGGTCGA
>CAYXIZ010000208.1:0-3902 GCA_964465485.1 uncultured Rhodobacterales bacterium
CACGTCAGACAGCGAGCGGGTGAACGGCTGCTCGGTCTCATGCGGGTGGTGCAGCGTGCGGTAGCCCAGCTGCGTGCCGTCGGGTGCCAGCACGGCCCAGCCGTCGGCATAATGGTCCCAACCGGTATCGGCGTGGCGGATCGTCACTTCGAACGTCCATGTCGCGCCGGATTTGCGGGCGGAGGCGTTCTCCACCTTCGCCTGACCCGCCAAAACGGGCAGGGTGGTCATCGCCAAAGCGGCGGCAGCGGTCAGAAGCAGTTTCATCTCAGCTCTCCTTAGCGGATGGCTCCGCCGGTTTGGGTCCGGCGGGAATATCCGCCAGCAAAATCTCGCGGGGACGGGATGAAAACTCCCGCTCCCAAATCAGGTAGCCCACCATCGCGGTGGCCAGCATCAGCCCATAGGGCCCGAGAAGCCACGCGAGGCTTCCCAATGCGTAATATATCGCCCGCAGGCCCCGATTAAAGTTCCAGGCCGCACGAATATTGATTTCTGCGGCTTGTTTGGCACGTGGATAGGCTAATTCATGCCCGATCTCGTTGGGCACGGCGGCCATCACCACCGCGCAATAGCCAAAAAGCCGGTTGGCCCAGACAAATTTCAGGAACGCATGGGTCAAAAACAGCACCACGAGGATTAGCTTCACCTGCCACAGCGTCGTCGGCCCGCCATCCAGCGTCAGGTCCAACGCCACGTTTTTCAATGTATCCGCATTGCCAACAGCCGCCAGCAACGCGCCAATGGCGATCATGCAGGCGGACGCGAAAAAAGACGTGCCCTGCCGCAGGTTCGTCAAAATGGCGGCGTCAAAGATGCGCGGATCGCGGGTGACCATCTGGCGCATCCACTCGCGGCGGTAATCGGCCATGATGATGGTGACGGAGGTCCGTTTCGCGCCCGGATGCTCAATCCGCCAGCCCAAAGCCAGAAAGCTGAACAGCAAAAACCCCAAGGCGACCAGATCAAGCGGGCTCAGCAGGGCGGGGAGGGCGGTGACATTCATGCCGCCAAGGATACCAGCGCCGTTCTGCGCTTGCCATAGGTCAAAATTGGTAATATGTTTTTACCAATTAACCGATTTTGGAGACGCGCCATGGAGATGCCAGCCCCCGACGCCGCCGTTTTGGCCAAGAAAGCGCTGCTTGTGGAGCGACTCACCGCCGTCTTGCCCGCCGACGCCGTGATTCACGAAGAGCGCGAGCTGAAAGTCTATGAATGCGACGCGCTGACCGCCTATAAATGCCCGCCGCTCTGCGCCGTGCTGCCCGCCTCGACCGAGGAAGTTGCGGCCGTTTTGAAAATTTGCCACGACATGGACGTCCCCGTGGTGCCACGCGGCTCCGGCACCTCGCTGGCAGGCGGCGCGCTGCCCACCGCCGACAGTGTGATCCTTGGCGTGGCCAAGATGAATGACGTGCTGGAGACCAATTACGACGACCGCTACATCCGCGTGCAAACCGGGCGCACCAATCTTTCAGTGACCGGTGCCGTCGAGGAAGAGGACTTCTTCTACGCCCCCGACCCGTCAAGCCAGCTGGCCTGCGCCATTGCGGGCAATATCGCGATGAATTCCGGCGGGGCGCATTGCCTGAAATACGGCGTGACCACCAACAACCTGCTGGGCGTCAAAATGGTGCAGATGGACGGCACGGTGATTGAGGTGGGCGGCGCGCATCTGGACGCGGCGGGCTACGATCTGCTGGGGCTGATCTGCGGCTCCGAGGGCCAGCTTGGCGTGGTCACGGAGGCCACGCTGCGCATCCTGCGCAAGCCCGAAGGCGCGCGCCCCGTGCTGATGGGGTTCGACAGCAACGAGGTCGCGGGCGCATGCGTCTCCGACATCATCAAGGCGGGGGTTCTGCCCGTGGCCATCGAATTCATGGACCGCCCTGTGATACGCGCCACCGAGGCCTTCGCGGGCGCAGGCTACCCCGATTGCGAGGCGCTGCTGATCGTGGAGGTCGAGGGCTCGGAGGCCGAGATTGACGAGCAGCTTGGCCTGATCCTGCAAATCGCGCGCAAACATGACCCTGTGGAGCTGCGCGAAAGCACCTCCGCCGAGGAAAGTGCGCGCATCTGGCTGGGCCGCAAATCGGCCTTTGGCGCGATGGGGCAAATCAATGATTACATGTGCCTTGACGGCACGATCCCGGTGTCGTCTCTGCCCATGGTGCTGCGCCGCATTGGCGAGCTGTCCAAGCAATACGGGCTGGATGTGGGCAATGTGTTTCACGCAGGCGACGGCAACATGCACCCGCTGATCCTGTTTGACGCCAACAAAGAAGGCGATCTGGAATTGTGCGAGGCGATGGGCGCCGACATCCTGCGCCTTTGCGTGGAAGCAGGCGGCTGCCTGACCGGGGAGCATGGCGTGGGCATCGAGAAACGCGACCTGATGGTCGCACAGTTCGAGCCGCAGGATCTGGAAATCCAGATGAAGGTCAAAGACGTGTTCGACCCCAAATGGCTGTTGAACCCCGCGAAAGTGTTCCCGTTGGCCTCCAGCGAAAGCCGCCGCGCCGCTTGAGGCCGCGGGATTTGAGTATTTAGAAAGCAGTGATGATGTTTGAACCTGCGACAGAGCAGCAATTGTCGGACGCCGTACGTGACGCCTCCGGCCCTTTGAAAATTCGCGGCGGCGGCACGCGGCCTTTGGGTAACCCGGTGACCGGCGAGGTGCTGAGCACGGCGAAGCTGTCAGGCATTTCGCTTTACGAGCCGGGCGCGCTGACCATCGTGGCGCAAGCCGGCACGCCCTTGGCAGAGATCGAGGCCGCCTTGGCCAAGGAAAACCAACGCCTGCCCTTCGAGCCAATGGATCACCGGGGTATGTTGGGAACGCAAGGCACGCCCACCATCGGCGGGGTGGTCGCCGCAAATATCGCAGGGCCCCGCCGCATTCAGGCCGGCAGTTGCCGCGACAGCCTGATCGGCGTGCGCTTTGTCGACGGCGCGGGCGAGACCATCAAGAACGGTGGCCGGGTGATGAAAAACGTCACCGGCTACGATCTGGTCAAGCTGATGGCAGGCAGTTACGGCACGCTCGGCGTGATCTCGGAAGTGTCGTTCAAGCTGCTGCCCGGCATCGCCGCCAGCGCCACCATCTGCGTGGAGGGGCGCAGCCCCGAACAGGCCATGGCGATCATGGCGCGGGTGCTGGGGTCGCCATTCGAGGTCTCGGGCGCGGCCTTCGGCGGCGGGCGTGTGCTGTTTCGCATCGAAGGGTTTGCTCAGTCCATCGCCTATCGCAGCGAGAAGCTCAAAGAGCTGCTGTCCGAATTTGGCAGTGTCGGCGTCGAGACGGACCCGGCCAAAACCGCTGAGATCTGGAACAATATTGCCAATGTCGCCGCGTTTCATGACACGCCGGGCGATCTGTGGCGCATCTCTGTCAAGCCGTCCGACGCGCCCGCTTTGGTGGCAGAGCTGGGGGTGAAGCAAACCATGCTCGATTGGGGCGGCGGGCTGATCTGGGCCTTGGCCGAGCCCGGCACCGACCTGCGCGCCGTAGCCCCCGAGATCAAAGGCCACCGCACGCTCATGCGCGCGGATGACGCCACCAAGGCCAAACTGGGCACGTTCCATCCCGAGCCGGGCCTCGCCGCCATCAACCAAGGCCTGCGTGCAAAGTTCGACCCGCGCGGCATCCTCAACCCCGGGCTGATGGGATAAGACATGCAAACCACCTTTACCCCTGAGCAGCTGAAAGACCCCGCCATAGAGCGGTCCAACCAAATTCTGCGCTCCTGCGTGCATTGCGGGTTTTGCACGGCCACATGTCCCACATATCAAGTGCTGGGTGACGAGCTGGACAGCCCGCGGGGCCGCATCTACCTGATCAAGGACATGCTGGAAAACGAGCGGGTGCCCGACGACAAAACGGTCAAACATATCGACCG
>CAYXIZ010000209.1:0-3867 GCA_964465485.1 uncultured Rhodobacterales bacterium
GCGCGCTGTTTGGCGGGGCGGCGGATGGGCGAACCCACCTGTTTGACAACGATTGTTTTTGCCATGGTTTAGGCCTCCGCGTTTTCTGCTGCGGCTTCTGCGGCAGGCGCTTCGTCGCCCGTGCGCAGGATGTCTGCAACTTTCTTGCCACGACGCTGTGCGATCATGCGTGGCGAGGACTCGTTGGTCAGGCCATTCAGGGTTGCACGGATCATGTTGTATGGGTTGGACGAGCCGATGGATTTGGCAACGACGTCCTGCACACCCAGCATCTCGAACACGGCGCGCATTGGGCCACCGGCGATGATGCCGGTACCTTGCGGCGCTGTGCGCATGACGACTTTACCAGCGCCGTGACGGCCCTTGGTGTCGTGGTGCAGGGTGCGGCCTTCGCGCAGCGGCACGCGGACCATCTGGCGTTTGGCTTGCTCGGTGGCTTTGCGAATGGCCTCTGGGACCTCTTTCGCCTTGCCTTTGCCGAAGCCAACGCGGCCCTTTTGGTCGCCTACGACGACGAGGGCTGCGAAGCCAAAGCGCTTACCGCCTTTAACTGTTTTGGAGACGCGGTTGATTGCAACCAAACGATCCTGAAATTCCGGAGTTTCGTCGCGGTCGCGGCGGCCCCGTCCTGGTTCTCTTGCCATGCGGCAGTCCTTTATGTCGTGGGCGCATCTTCAAACGAAAGCCGGGCCCGGTTGTCCAATCCAAGTGCGCAAGATGCGCCCGGATCATCGAAGGTGGGTTGGAACCCCACCCTACAGGAGGTGGTATGGTGGGTTTCTAACCCACCGCACCGTTTAGATCTTCAGACCGCCTTCGCGGGCTGCTTCGGCCAAGGCTTTCACCTTGCCGTGGAACAGGAAGCCGCCCCGGTCGAAATAGGCCTCAGACACGCCGGCCTTTTTCGCACGTTTCGCGATTTCCGCGCCAACTTTCGTTGCCGCATCCACGTTGTTCTTGCCAACCAGACCCAGGCCCTTTTCGAGCGTGGAGGCCGACGCAACAGTGTTGCCATTCACATCGTCGATCAGCTGGACCGAGATGTTCTTGGACGAGCGATGCACCGACAGGCGCATGCGCCCGGCATTCACTTTGCGAAGTTTGTTCCGAACGCGCAGGCGGCGTTTGATGAACAGATCACTTTTGCTATTGGCCATTACTTCTTCTTCCCTTCTTTGCG
Source organism: uncultured Rhodobacterales bacterium (assembly GCA_964465485.1). Taxonomy (GTDB): domain Bacteria; phylum Pseudomonadota; class Alphaproteobacteria; order Rhodobacterales; family Rhodobacteraceae; genus Litoreibacter. Next base: position 1,181 of record CAYXIZ010000209.1, read on the forward strand.
GAAGATGTACTCATCTTTGTACTTGATGCCCTTGCCCTTGTAAGGCTCCGGCTTGCGCCAAGCACGGATTTCGGCGGCCACCTGACCCACCTGCTGCTCGTCATTGCCTTCGACGACGATCTCGGTCTGCTTTGGCGCAGAAACGGTCACACCCTCGGGCACTTCATAGACAACATCATGGCTGAGGCCGAGATTCAGCTTCAGGTTTTTGCCTTCCATCGCAGCACGGTAGCCAACGCCGTTGATCTCAAGCTCTTTCTTGAAACCGTCGGTGACACCGATCACCAGGTTGCCAATCCGCGTGCGGGACATGCCCCACTGCTGACGGGCGCGCTTGGATTTGCCACGCGGCTCAACGGAGACAACATTGCCCTCCACCTTGATCGTGACATCATCCGTGGCCGTGAAGCTACGTTGCCCCTTAGGGCCTTTGACCGACACCGTCTGGCCGGAGACCGAGGCCTCCACGCCGGAGGGCAGGTCTACTGGTCTTTTACCAATACGAGACATTTTGCGCTCCTTAGAAGACGGTGCAGAGCACTTCGCCGCCAATATTCTGGGCGCGTGCATTTGCATCAGACATCACGCCTTTTGGCGTGCTGACAATCGACACACCCAGGCCCTGACGGACGGTTGGGATGTCTTTGGCACCAACGTAAACGCGGCGACCGGGCTTGGAGACCCGCTTCACTTCGCGAATAACAGGCGTGCCTTCGTAATATTTCAGCTCGATGTTCAAAGCCGGGTGACCGTCTTTGCCCGTGGTGGCCTCGTAGCCACGAATGTAGCCCTCATCCGCCAACACATCGAGAACCCATGCGCGCAGCTTGGAGGCTGGCGTTTCCACGGTGGCCTTGCCCCGCAGCTGAGAGTTCCGGATACGGGTGAGCATATCTGCGATAGGATCGTTCATTGATATACCTCCTTACCAGCTTGACTTAACCATGCCGGGGATTTGGCCCGAGGAGCCAAGATCCCGCAGCGCGATCCGGGAAATCTTCAGCTTACGGTAGTAAGCATGCGGACGACCCGTCAGCTGGCAGCGGTTGTGAAGACGGACAGCGGAGGAGTTGCGGGGCAACTCGGCCAGTTTCAGACGCGCCTTGAAGCGCTCTTCCATGGGTTTCTCGCGGTCGTTTGCAATTGCCAGAAGGGCAGCACGCTTGGCGGCGTATTTCTTCACCAGACGTTCCCGCTTCTTCTCGCGTTCGATCATTGCTTTTTTAGCCATGTCTTTTCTCCTGTCCCGCGCTTAGTTGCTGAAAGGCATGTTGAAGGCTTTCAACAGGCTTTTCGCTTCAGCGTCGGTGGGTGCGGTGGTGCAGATGATGATGTCCATGCCCCAGGCTTCGTCGATCTTGTCGAAGTCAATTTCCGGGAACACGATATGCTCTTTCAGGCCCATGGCGTAGTTGCCGCGGCCGTCGAAAGACTTGCCCGACACGCCGCGGAAGTCGCGGATGCGGGGCATGGCAATCGTGATCAGACGATCAAGGAATTCATACATCTTCTCACCGCGCAGGGTGACCTTGGCGCCAACGGGCATTTCCTCACGCAGGCGGAAGCCCGCGATGGATTTCTTGGCCCGTGTGACCATGGCCTTCTGGCCGGAGATGGCGGTCAGATCCGCCGCAGCCGACAGGGGCTTCTTGCTGTCTTTGACAGCCGCCCGGCCTGCGCCGATATTCAGCACGATCTTGTCGAGACGCGGGATCTGCATGTCGTTCTTGTAGGAGAATTCCTCCTTCAACGCCTTGCGGATCGTGTCGTTATAGACCGTCTTGAGACGCGGGGTGTAATTTGCTTCGTCCAGCATCAGATCACGTCTCCTGTTGTCTTGGCATAGCGCACCTTCTTGTCGCCATCCATTTTGAAGCCAACGCGGGTCGGCTTGCCCTTGGCATCCACCAAAGACAGGTTCGACAGCTGAATAGGCATCGCCTTAGGCTGGCGGCCGCCCTGGTCGGTCTGGCTTTGCTTGACGTGGCGGATCGCGATGTTGATCCCGTCCACAACGGCTTTGCCGGTCTTGGGGTCGACGGACTGAATTTTGCCGGTCTTGCCCTTGTCCTTGCCGGTCAGCACGATGACCTCGTCGCCGGATTTCAGTTTAGCAGCCATGTTACAGCACCTCCGGAGCGAGCGAGATGATTTTCATGAAGTTCTTGGCGCGCAGCTCGCGGACCACGGGTCCGAAGATACGTGTGCCAATCGGCTCACCGGTGTTGTTGAGGATAACAGCCGCGTTGCGGTCAAACCGAATGGCTGTGCCGTCTTCGCGACGGACCTCTTTGGACGTGCGCACAACGACGGCCTTACGGACGTCGCCTTTCTTGACACGGCCACGGGGGATGGCTTCCTTCACCGACACGACAATAATGTCGCCGACGGACGCATATTTGCGCTTGGAGCCACCCAGAACCTTAATGCACTGCACACGGCGGGCGCCGCTATTGTCAGCCACATCAAGATTGGTCTGCATCTGGATCATGTGATGTCTCCCGACCTTTGGGGACGCGTCCTAACAGCGCCCCACGGTTTCGTGGTATTGGTTAGGCCTTTGCGAGGACTTCCCAACGTTTGGTTTTCGACTTTGGGGCGCATTCCTGAATGCGGACGGTATCGCCCACGTTGAATGCGTTATTCTCATCGTGGGCCCGGTATTTCTTGGACTTACGGATGGTCTT
>CAYXIZ010000210.1:0-3859 GCA_964465485.1 uncultured Rhodobacterales bacterium
ACATAGCGCATCCCCGGCAGCGCTTTGCAGAGCCGAGGCAGACCGGCGGCGAAGCTGTCCAAATTCTGGGGCGGCATCACGATCAGATGCAGGCGCTCGCTATGGGCGGCCAACATGTCCAGCGTCAGGTGGGTCTGGTCCTTGCCCTGCCAGCGGCCATCCACCGTTTGCATCTTGCCCTTGGACAGAAGCGTGGAGAGCCGCGCATAGGCGGCGCGGTCCTGCGGGTAGGCCAGAATTTCGGTGCCACAGATCAGCACCAGCCGGGAGCCGATCAGAGGCCGGATGCAGGCCTTTGCGGCCTCTGTATGCATCCGCACCACGCCCGCCAGCGTGTTGATGTCGGCGATCCCTGCGCAGTCATAGCCCAGCGCGTTGGCCGTGGCGCAGAGGTCCACCGCATCCGAGGCCGCGCGCAGGAAGGAAAAGCAGCTCGCCAAGCCGAACTCGACATAGTCCGATTTGGGGTGCCATCTGAATGCGCTCTCGTCGCCCAAGGTCCGGCGGGCGTGGCCTTCTTGCTGGGGCATCAGGCAAACAGCCCGTGCAAAAACCAGCGCGGGGTGCCGCCGCGTTGATCGTCGGGCAAGCCCTCGCGGTAGAGCCAGAACCGCCCGCCATGGGCGACCTCCACCTTATAATAGTCGCGCAGCCTTGTGCCGGGGCGGTCGCGCCACCACTCGGGCGCGATACGCTCCGGGCCCTGGAAGCGCGCGGTTTTGTAAAGCACCCGCCGCCAGCGAAACTGCGACGGAGGCCCTTCGGGCACCGCATAGATCACCTGCACCTCCTCGGGCGGGTGCAGCAGCCGCACGGGCCGCTCGCGCGGCAGGCTCAACACCTCGCCCGGCGGATGCTCAAGCGCTGCGACCCGCCCCGCCACCCGCTCCGGCTTGTGGGTCTGTTCGGAGACAGGCCAGCTCACCCGCTCCTTGCCCAGCCGCGCGGTCAGCCGGTCCAGCAGCCCCGCCAGATCGGCGTCGGCGTTGCGCTTGCCGTCCAGCTCCGATTGCACACGGGCCAAGGGCTCCGCCCGCAGCGCCTCCAACGTGATCAGATCAAAACCAAAGCCCGGATCCATGCCGCTCAGCTGGTCGTCAAACAAGCGTATCAGATGCGCGGGGTCGCGGCTGGCGCGCGCGGTGGCGCGGCTCACGGACAGGCTTTCGCCGTCGATGCGGTAGATCGTCAGCCGCAGCTGCCGCGCGCCTTGTTCGGCTTGGGCCAGCGCGCGGCACAGGTCTTCGCTGAGCGCGGCCATATAAGGCGTGGGGTCCATCACCGGCTCTGCCAGCCGGGCGCGGGCCATGAAATGCTGCGGGTCAGGCGGCGCGTTCAGCGGCTCCGCCGCATGCCCCAAAGCCTGATCCAGCAAGATCAACGGGTTGTCTGCGGCGGCCAGATTGGCAAAGCGCCGCATCATGGAGACCCGCGGCACCTGCGCCAGATCCCCGATGGTTTTCAGCCCCAGCCGGTGCAGTAGCCGGGCGGTGTCAGGGCTCAATCCCAAGGCCGCCACGGGCAGTGGGGCCAAAGCGGCGCTCACATCCTCCGGCCCGCATTGGCTGACCGCAGGCCCAAAGCGTGACAAAGCCCGCCCGGCCCCGCGCGTGGGCGTCATCGCCACCCGCGCGCTGAGGCCCTGCATCGCAAAGCGCTGGCAAATGTCGCGCAGTAGTGCTGCCTCTCCGCCGAACAGATGCACCGCGCCGGTCACGTCCAGCACCAGCCCCGCCGCGCCGTCTTGTGCCGTCCATGGGCACCAACGCCGGGACCAATGCACGAGACGCTCCATCAGCAATTCGTCGCCGCGCAGATCAGCAGGCTCCACATGCAGGTCGGGGTGAATGGCCTGCGCATCGACCACCCGGTCGCCTGCGCTGATCCCCCGGTCGCGGGCGGTCTGGTTCAGGGCAGAGATCACCGGGCCATGGGTGCCGCTTTGCGACAGCACCACCGGCAGGGCCTCATCCGGCGCGGTGCGATAGGTGCTGATCACCCTGCGCCAGCGCTCCATCGTCAGCGCGGGGAAGAAAACGCAGACCATTTGACGCGTCTCGCTCATAGGCGGCCACCCATCGCCCCGGCGCGCGGCCGCGCGCGCGAAACAGCTCTGCGTCCCAGCGCGGCTGGCCCGGGGCTTGGCGATTGTCGGGATTGGCCATTGAGGGCAGGGAGCCCACGCGCCACCGCGCCCGCGCAGCACTTAGACCGCCCGGATCGCCCGCCCGGATCATGAAGACCGGCACGCCCGAGGCCTCGCTGCGCAGCGCCAGCCGTTTCGTGGCAGTGAAGCTGAGCACCTTTGGCGCGCCGTAAACCTCCCCAATCACCGCCGAGAGCGCGCTGCACGCGGCCCCTTCCTCCATCGCCCACAGCACGTCGCGCGGGTGGTTGACCGTGATTTGCAACACGGGCCGGGTGACGCCGAACGCCTTTAGGCTGGGCATGTAAACCTGCCCGTTTTCCTGCCGAGACGCCCTGTCCTGCACCCACAACACCGGCCCCTCGCGCTCGCGCGGCAGGCTGGCCAGCGCAAACCCCGTGGCCGCCGGATCGAAGGGCCGCGCAGGCAACAGATCGGTCAGCGCGATCGTCTGCACTGGTGCCGCTTTGGCCTCTGCCTTTGCCTCTGGCAAATACAAGCTGAGCCCCTTGCGGGCGGTTTCTAGAGAATCTCCGGGCATGCATCCCATTATATGTTCACTTTTTGTTCACGCAATCAATATCGAGATCTCATGATCAAAAACGCAGTGCTTAAGGTCCGGAATCAAGCCGAAGGCGCCGGACCAGCGGCTGTCCGTCCCGGCGGACTGGCGCTTTTGATGCAGACGCGCTTCGCATGGATGGAAGATGTATTTGGCAACTATAAAGAGCCGCCGAAATTCTGGTGCAGCGCCACTCCACGGACAGCCGCTGATCCGGCTTACAAATCCACCTCGATCACGCCGCCCCTCTGGGCCGCGCGGGATTGGCACAAGATCACCTCGCCCTCGCGCTGCTTGTTGGAGAGCACAAAGTCGCGGTGCTCCACCTCGCCGGAGATCAGCCCGCATTTGCACACGCCGCATATCCCGTCGGAGCATTTTACATCCACCGCAATGCCGTTCTCCGCCAGCACATCCGTGGCGGATTTCTCTGCGGGCACCATCAGCGTTTTGCCCGACTTGGCCAGCTTCAACACAAACTCATGGTTCACCCAGTCGGGCACCTCCGGCAGGGCGAAATATTCCAGATGGCGCGCCTCTTCGGGGAAACCTGCCGCCTCCGCCGCCGCCATCACGGCGTCCATGAAGCGGTCCGGGCCGCAGGTATAGACGTGGTCGCCCGCCCGGTAGCTCGCCAGCAGAGCGCCCAGATCCGCGCGCGCGCCCTCGCTTGAGACATGCAGCTGCACCCGGTCCGCCCATGGCGCTTGCGCCAAATCCTTCAAAAACCCGGCGCTGTCGCGGGACTTCACCGAATAATGCAACGCAAACTCCGCCCCCTTGGCGTGCAGCTCATGGGCCATCGCGATCATCGGCGTCACACCGATGCCGCCGCCCATCAGGACATGTCGCGCGGCGTCCTCGGCGACCGGGAAATGGTTCAAAGGCGGCGCGATGAACACTTTACGCCCCTCGTCGAAAATCCGGTGCATCAGCTTTGAGCCACCCCGGCCCGCATCCTCCCGCAGCACTCCGATCTGGTAGACAGAGCGGTCCGCCGGGTCGCCCGACATTGAGTATTGCCGCAAGAATTCAGGCGCCACAACGATGTCCAGATGCGCCCCCGCCCGCCACGCAGGCAGGTCGCCGCCATCCTCGCGGCGGAACTCGTATTTGGTGACGGCCTCGCTCATCCGCTCCACCTTGCTGAC
>CAYXIZ010000211.1:0-3847 GCA_964465485.1 uncultured Rhodobacterales bacterium
TCCATCCTGTGCAGATAGCTATGGGCCAGCACGAAGCCGCTCAGCACGAGGAAGAAATCCACCGCGTAAATGAAGGAGAAATTCCAGATGATCCCGGCCTCATGGGCCTGCGGGATCTGCCCGTCCGGGGCGATGATCCCGTCGATGATGAAATGCCCCAAGGCCACGGTCAAAGCGGCGATGCCACGAAACAGATCAAGGGAATGGAAGCGTTGTGTCTGCATGATGACAGGCGCAACCGCGCCCCTTTCCTATGCGACCAGCGAACGGCTGATACCGGGTGAACACCAAATATATGGTCGGGCAAAAAGCCTCTGGGTCATCTCAGTCTCACGACTTGGCCCTGAGGGTCAACAACTCTGAAACGCTCAGTCGCCCAGCTTGGCGTGCACCTCATCAAGATCAATCTCCCCGATGGGCATTTTGTTGGACGGGTCCGCCGCATCATATTTGAACAATTGGAAGTCGCGCTTGTAGATCTCATAGACCAGATGCATCGACAGATCGTCGAAATACTCCTCGATCGGATGGGCGCGTTTGGGCCCGTGGCCCTCGCTTTCGTTAAAGCGCGGTACTTTTTCGATATCGACCTTCACGGGCGTCTCAACGGCGTCGAGCACGGATTTCATGCCTGCGTTGAAGGTCTCGGTGAAGAAAATATTGTCGTAGCGCCCGCCATTGACGATGAAGGTGGAGATATGGCCCGACATGGCCGACCAGTGAATGTCCGGATCCATCGGACGCCGCCAGCGGATGGTGTCCCGCGCAAAGAGCAAAAACCGCCGGAAGCTTTTGACCTGGTCAAATTCGAAGCCATTATCCGGATCGCCCACCTCGATCCCGTATTTCTGCACGAGGAGCGGCACGAGATTGCCCCGGTAGCGTTTGCCATTGCGCTGGATGCCGCAAATCTTGTCGAAAAACGACGACAATATGCGCCCGTACGGGTTGCGCACGCAGGTGAAGGCGTAGCTGTCATGGCCTTTCACGTTGCGCTCGATCAAGGGTTGGCTGTCCTCCAGCGCCCATTTGTGCAGCTTGTCCTTGGCGTCATGGATGTCGCCGTCAAAATATGCGCCGTGATCCGAATAATACATGATCTGGCCGATGGAGGAGCAAGCGCATTTCGGCACCACCCGGTACACCATGCTTTCGCTCTCAGTCATCCAGGTGCCCGGAAATCCCATAACGCCACTCACTTCTCAATTTAACGGCTTTTGTTTACCGTTTAGACACAATACCAGCCACATAACGACAGGGGGGCTGTTTATTCAACAGTCTCCGGGGGTATGAGGAACTGGTTAACAAAGTGATAAGCGACAGGCGGGTCCCTATTCCAGATGGCAAAAATCGCATTCATTTTGCTGTGTCACAAAGACCCCAAGGCAATTATTGAACAAGCCAACCGGCTGACGGCGGCGGGTGACGCGATGGCGATCCATTTTGACGCCTCCTCGGACCGCGCCGCCTATGCGCAGATCACGGCCGCCCTTCGCGACAACCCGAATGTGGTCTTTGCAAAAAAACGCATCAAATGCGGCTGGGGGGAGTGGTCGCTGGTCGAGGCCACGATGCATGCTTTGCGCGCCGCCCTCGACGCCTTTCCAAGGGCCACGCATTTCTACATGCTGTCTGGCGATTGCATGCCCGTCAAATCCGCCGATTACGTGCATGATTTCCTCGACAATCACGACAAGGACTTTATCGAGAGCTTTGACTATTTCGCCTCCGACTGGATCAAGACGGGGATGAAAGAGGACCGGCTGATCTACCGCCACTGGTTCAACGAGCGCGCGCATAAGCGGATGTTCTACGCCACCTATCAGGCGCAAAAGCGGCTGGGGCTGAAGCGCGCTATCCCCGAAGATTTGCAGATGATGATCGGCTCGCAATGGTGGTGCCTGCGGCGGCGCAGCGCGGAATGGGTGCTGGAGTTTGCCCAAAACCGCCGCGATGTGACGCGGTTTTTCAAAACCACATGGATCCCCGACGAGACGTTTTTCCAGACGCTTGTGCGCCATCTGGTGCCCGCGGACGAAATAGAAAGCCGGTCGCTGACCTTCCTGATGTTTTCGGATTACGGGATGCCGGTGTCGTTTTACAACGACCATTACGACCTGCTGCTGAGCCAGGATTACCTGTTTGCGCGCAAAATTTCCCCCGGTGCGGCCGAGCTTAAGGCGCGGCTCGGCACGCTTTACGCCTCACGGCGGATGGATTTCGAAACCTCCAACGAGGGCCAGACCCTGTTCAAATTTCTCACCGGGCGGGGCCGGATCGGGCGGCGCTTCGGCCCGCGCTTCTGGGAGCGCCAAACTACTCTGGGCCGCGAACGCGCGCTGCTGGTGATTGCCTGCAAGAAATGGCACGTCGCCAAGCGGCTGCTGCACCGCATCATGGAGCGCACAGAGCTGCGTGGCTGCGAATACCTGTTTGACGAGGAGCATACGCCGATGCCCGATCTGGGCGGCATCGAGACCACGCGGGACAAGCGCTCCCGCCACCACCGCGCGCTGCTGCGGCTGATCTATGACCATTACGACGCGCAGCGTCTGGTGATCTGCCTCGACCCGTCCAATCTGAGCCTGCTGCATGATCTATTCGAGGACAACGCCGCCACCAAGCTTTTGGAGATCGAATGCCGCTTTGGCGACGACTACCTGCTGGGCCACGCCAAACGCGTGGGGCTGGCCGGCGAGATGACCCCGCAAGACACGATCGACCGGCTGCTGCCCACGGTGCAGCATAATTTCGAGTTCGAGGCCGACCAAATACGCGACGCAGGCTTCCCCGGCACCTACAAGATCAGCGAATTTGACGGGGCGCAGGCCAACGCGGTGGCGCTGGCGGGCTTTTTGGATGTTGCCGAGGACGTGGCCCGCGATATTCTGGACGCCGACTACCTCTTTGTGGATTGATGGAGCACCCTCGACATGGGCTTTGAGTATGACGACCAGAACATTTTCGCCAAAATCCTGCGCGGCGAGATCCCCAATGACACGGTGTTCGAGAATGACCACGCGCTGGCCTTTCGCGACATCACCCCGCAGGCCCCCACCCATGTGCTGGTGATCCCCAAAGGGCCCTACGTGTCGCTGGACCATTTCACGCAAGAGGCCTCCGAGGGCGAGCTTGCGGGCTTCCTGCGCGCCGTGGGGGAGGTGTGCCGTCTGGAAGGCGTGTCGGATCAAGGCTTCCGCGCGATCTCCAACGCAGGAAGCCACGGCGTGCAAGAGGTGCCGCATCTGCATGTGCATATTCTGGGCGGCCGCCCTCTCGGGCGCATGCTGGCACGCGAAACCTGACCCTATTGAGCCGCGTGCCGCGGCGCATGATATTTGCTCCCCTTTGCAGGCCTGAGCCCTCTTGTGGGCAGGCGTGGCTCAGGTATCATGCGCGCATCATTACAAAGGACCGTTCTCCATGTCGCAGCACCTGTCGCATGACGCCCCCGAAACCGAAGTGGTCAGCCAATACCGCGTGGCCTGCGACGGCAGCAGCCCCGCCTTGGGCCACCCCCGCGTCTGGCTGCAAATCCCGCAGGATCTGGGCTGGGTCGAGTGCAGCTATTGCGACAAGCGGTTCATCCATGCCGACCATGAGCAGGAGGTTCTGCGCAAAGGCGGCGCGGAGCGCACGTAATGGCGTTCGGCAAGGGCTGCCATCTGCACCTTATCGACGGCTCGGCCTTCATTTTCCGCGCCTACCACGCGCTGCCTCCGCTGACGCGCAAATCTGACGGGCTGCCGATTGGCGCTGTCTCAGGCTTTTGCAACATGTTGCAGCGCTATGTGGACGACAATGCGGGCCCCGAAGCGCCGACCCATGTGGCGGTGATCTTCGACAA
>CAYXIZ010000212.1:0-3701 GCA_964465485.1 uncultured Rhodobacterales bacterium
GTGGCCATGACGTCGAACTGATCTTCGGTGCCAGACACGGTGAAGGGCTGGCGCAGGATCATTTGCAGCACGGGGCGGGCAAAATAGGTGTTTTGCTCTTTGCCGTTTACCACAACCTTGCCGGAGCCGGGCTTGATCCAGACACGTGCAATCGCGTCTTTCCGTTTGCCGGTCGCGTAGGCACGGCCCAGCGCGTCGCGCACAGGTTCCCGTGTGATCGCAGCCGAAACCTCTTCCGCGGCCGTCGGGGCCGCTTCTGCAAGCTCGGTGGTGTCTACGACGTCTTTGAGATCGTCGAGGGATTTTACTTCATCAGCCATGTTTATGCGCTCCGCGTGTTTTTGGAGTTCATGGCTTTGACATCCAGAACTTCAGGAGATTGCGCTTCATGCGGGTGCTCTGTGCCCGCATAGACGCGAAGATTGGTCATTTGCTGGCGCGACAACACACCGCCCGGCAACATACGCTTGACCGCTTGGGTCAGCACGCGCTCGGGGAATTTGCCGTCCAGAATTTCCTGATTGGTGCGGGACTTGATGCCGCCCGGATGGCCAGTGTGCCAGTAGTTAGGCTTGTCACGCTTCTTGCCGGTCAGCTGGATTTTGTCAGCATTCACGATGATCACGTTGTCGCCCATATCCATGTGCGGCGTGAAGGAGGGCTTATGCTTGCCACGCAGGCGCATCGCCACGATCGAGGCAAGACGACCCAGAACAACGCCCTCGGCGTCGATCAGGATCCATTTCTTCTCGATATCGCTTGGTTTAGCGGTAAAGGTTTTCATGGGTATTCCTCAGAATCTTTGAGCCACGGGCTCATGCCACGCGGGATTGCTGTGTTCTAAGGGTTTTGCGCGTGCAGTCAACGCCTGTTTAACGCCATTTCTCTATGGAAAACAACGGCTTGAAAATAAGGTATTTATATACCCCACATATTTAGGCCCTAGCGCGGCGGTATTGAGTATGTCAGCGAGGCGCGTGCCACGGGTTTGTCCGGGGCGGCTTCGGAAAACAGCCTGCCCTCCGTCACCGCGAGGCTGCGCCCGAGCTTCAACAGCTCCATGCGGCAGATCAACCGCCCCGGTGCGGGCTTGCGCATGAAATCTATCGAGCAGTTGGTTGTGACCGCCAAAGCCACCGGGCCCAGCTGCGACAGGATGCAAAAATAGGCACAGACATCGGCCAGCGCGAACATTGACGGCCCGGAGACGGTGCGGCCGGGACGCAAATGTTTCTCGGAAGCGGAAAGAGCCATGGTCACATGCGTCTCAGCCACTTCGACGAAATCGAAATCATCGGCCACCTGCGTGAAATCGCGCTCAAGGAAAGCGCGCAGATCCTGTGCTGTCATTTTGAGTGCCATGCTTTCCTCCGGTGATATGTTGAGGCTACTGTGTCGCAGAAGCGGAGGAACCTGCAAGATGAGTGATGACCTGTTGTTGCGCGAGGACCGCGATGGGGTGGCGTGGCTGACCATGAACAACCCGGCCAAGCTGAACGCTCTGTCCGACGAGATGTTGGCGGCGTTGCAAAGCAGTTTTGACACGCTGGCGGAAGATGAGGGCGTTAAAGCCGTTGTTCTGCGCGGGGCCGGCAAAGCCTTTTGCGCGGGCCATGATTTGCGGCAAATGACCCAAGCGCGCCAATCGGAGGATGGAGGCGCTGCGGCCTTCGGGGATTTGTTCGAACGCTGTGCCGCCATGATGATGACGGTTCAAAAACTGCCACAACCGGTGATTGCCTCCGTACACGGGATTGCCACGGCGGCGGGCTGCCAGTTGGTGGCCTCCTGTGATCTGGCCGTGGCGGAGACCGGCACGCGCTTTGGGGTCAACGGGGTGAATATCGGGCTGTTTTGCTCGACACCGATGGTGGCCTTGTCGCGCAACATCCACACCAAACAGGCCTTCGAGATGCTGGTCACCGGGGAGTTCATTGACGCGGGCCGCGCACGCGAGCTGGGGCTGGTCAACCGCGTGTCAGATGATCTGGAGGCGGCGACGTTGGAGCTGTCTAGACTGGTGGCCAGCAAGCTGGGCTCGGCGGTCAAGATCGGCAAACGGGCGTTTTACGAGCAGCTTGAGATGGGCCTGTCAGAGGCGTACCGCTTCACCGGCGAGGTGATGGTCGAAAACATGCGGGACCGTGACACGGAGGAAGGCATCGCCGCCTTCTTGGAAAAACGGCCGCCCGACTGGCAGACCTAGCTGCCGAGGATTTTGCGCACGTAGTTCCGCGTTTCTTTGTAGGGCGGCACGCCATTGTGTTTCTCGACCGCGCCGGGGCCCGCATTGTAGGCGGCAAGCGCGAGACGCCAGCTGCCAAATTTGCGGTACATTGCTTTCAGGTAACGCGCGCCGCCTTCAAGGTTCTGGCTTGGGTCATTTGGATTGACCCGCAGCTCCCGCGCGGTTTGCGGCATGAGCTGTGCGAGCCCGATGGCCCCTTTATGCGACCGCGCGTTCGGATTGAACCCGCTTTCCTGCTGCACGAGCCGCAGGAATAAATCCTCCGGGATGCCATGTTTGCGCGCGGCGGCCTTGGCGGTATTGAGGTAAACACCGCGGTAAGACCCGCGGTAACGCGGCACGCTCGCCTCGATCAGCGCGGCTTTCGGCTTGCCGGGCTGGTAGCGCGTGGAGCTGCGATATTGCGAGGACAGACGCCCGTCCAAAAGCCGGGCCTGGCTTTGAAAAATACCCTCACGCGACGAGGAGGAACCGGAACCACTGACGCTCTGCGCCCAGCCTGACACAGGCATAACAAGCCCGATGGCCAGCGCGGCACTCAATACTATTCGCATATTCCCCCATCCCACAGATCGTAACACTGGAAGTTTGTATAGCCGGATTTTGCAGATGAACCAATGCTTGTTGTTTGTGGCCCGCGGATTTGCCAGTTATTAACCATCAATGGGTCAGGGTGGCTGGCCAAGTTCTAGAATCAGGGAGACGCCATATGGCTGGTTCGGTCAACAAAGTCATTATCATCGGCAATCTGGGCCGCGACCCTGAGGTCCGCACATTTCAGAACGGTGGCAAAGTGTGCAACCTGCGCATTGCGACGTCTGAGACCTGGAAAGACAAAAGCTCCGGCGAGCGTCGCGAGCGGACGGAGTGGCACTCCGTTGCGATCTTCTCCGAGCCCTTGGCCCGCGTGGCGGAGCAATATCTCAAGAAGGGCTCGAAAGTGTATATCGAGGGCCAGCTTGAAACCCGCAAATGGCAGGATCAATCTGGTCAGGATCGGTATTCCACAGAAGTCGTTTTGCGCCCTTACACGTCCACGCTGACCATGCTTGATGGGCGCGGCGAAGGTGGCGGCCAAGGCGGTGGCGGTGGCTATGGCGGTGGTCAAGGTGGCGGCTACGGTGACGGCGATATGGGCGGTGGCCAAGGTGGTTCAGGCGGCTATGGCGGCGGCAACCAAGGCGGGGGGCAAGGCAGCTCCAGCGATCTTGATGACGAGATCCCGTTCTAGCCCCGCTTGAGGACTTGCCCTAAAGGGCCAATCGTTTCAGACTATCCCCGGACGACAAGACCGGGGATTTTTCGCCATCGCTTCACCGCTTGATACCGAGGCCAAACGTGGCTTGCTGCTGGTCTCGCCTACGGCGGTTTACGTGCTGCTGCTGCTGGCTGCACCTTTGGCAGCAGTGTTCGCGTTCAGCTTCTGGACGCAGGATTTCCTGACCATCGACCG
>CAYXIZ010000213.1:0-1166 GCA_964465485.1 uncultured Rhodobacterales bacterium
CCAGATCACGCAGCCCGATGGCAATGCCGTGGAAGGTGAAGGCCAGCGGGCCGAATGTCTCGGCAAATTTCAGGCCGTGGTAGGCGGGCTCAGGCTCGGCCAGCGACGGAAACTTGCCTGAGGCTGCCCAGTCAAACTTGCCCGAGTCCACCACGCAGCCGCCGGTCACCGTGCCATTGCCTGTGAGGTATTTCGTCGTGGAGTGGACCACTAGGGTTGCCCCATGCTCGATCGGGCGGCACAGGTAAGGCGTGGCTGTGGTGTTGTCGATGATCAGCGGAATGCCCGCCGCATCCGCGATATCCGCGACGGCACGCACATCCATGATGTAGCCGCCCGGGTTTGCAATCGCCTCGCCAAAGATCGCCTGCGTGTCATCATCAATGGCAGCTTTCACCGCATCCAGATCGTCGAAATCGACAAATTTGGCCGACCAGCCGAACCGTTTGATGGTTTGCGAAAACTGCGTGACCGTGCCGCCATAAAGCCGGGTGGAGGCAATGACGTTCTTGCCCGGTTGCATCAACGGGAACAGCGCCATGATCTGTGCCGCGTGCCCCGAAGAGCAGCACACCGCCCCGACGCCGCCTTCCAGCGTGGCTATGCGTTCTTGCAAGACGGCCACAGTAGGGTTGGTCAGCCGCGAGTAGATGTAGCCAACCTCTTGCAGATTAAACAAGGCCGCGGCGTGATCGGCATCGCGGAAAACATAGGCGGTTGATTGGTAGATCGGCGTGTTGCGCGCCCCGGTGGCTGGGTCCGGTTGCGAGCCTGCATGGACCTGCAAAGTGTCAAAGCCGTAGTTTTCCGTGTCGGACATTGCCGATCCTCCCATAAAATATGTTGAGCGCACATTAGTCTGACGGGATAGCCGCTTCAACGGCAATAAGAAGGGCCGGCTACCCCGCGCGCAGGCCCGTTTCCACCAAAAGCCCGAGGCGCTTTGCCTCGTAATAATACCCACGCGCATACCAGCCCACGGCCTCTGCCTCATCCCGGCCGGAAACAAGCCAAGCGCCTCTGAGGTACCTTCCTGCAAACCTAAGATTTATGTCAGGATCGAGCAGCTCATTTGGTGGGCCGCGATGCCCCATGGTGCGCGCGGTCTCAGGCAGGATTTGCATTAGCCCCCAATACGGCCCATTCCGCGCATCCGCCCGGTAGTC
>CAYXIZ010000213.1:1266-3674 GCA_964465485.1 uncultured Rhodobacterales bacterium
ATGTTGACACCATTTCACCTCGCCTACCATGTCACCGACCTTGAGGAGGCGCGCGCCTTCTACGGCCAAACTCTTGGCTGCAAAGAGGGGCGCTCCACGCAGACATGGGTCGATTTTGATTTCTTCGGACACCAGATTTCGCTGCATTTGGGCACGCCCTTTGAAACCACGAATACCGGTCAGGTCGGGGACCACATGGTTCCCATGCCGCATCTCGGAATGGTCCTGCCATTCGAGCGCTGGCGCACACTTGCGGATCGCCTTGAGGCAGCCAATACGCAATGGGTCCTGCCCCCCTCAGTCCGGTTCGAAGGTGAGCCGGGAGAGCAATGGACGATGTTCTTTCGGGACCCCTCGGGCAACCCGATTGAGGTCAAAGGGTTCAAAGACATGTCAGGCGTGTTCGCGCCTTAGCGCGGCGGAAGTTTTGACGACACAATTCCTGTGTTGAAGCCACCCATCCGCAATTCGCCGAAAAGACGCTGGTATTCGATCTTCGGGCATCGGTCCTGAATGACGTTGAGGCCCTTGGCTTTTGCCCGGGCAGCCGCTTGCGCATGGGTGACGCCGATTTGCATCCAAATCGTCTTAAGGTCCGGCAAATGGCCCAGCGCCTCTTCAACAATCTCGGGAACCGCTTCGGGCTTTCTGAAGATATCGACCATATCCACTTTGGCGTGTTTGGGGATGTCCTCAAGGGACGCATAAACCGTTTGCCCGAAGGCGATCTTGCCGGCATGGCCCGGGTTCACCCCGATCACGGTGAACCCTTTAAGGGACAGGTAGCGCGCCACATAATAGCTGGGTCTCACCGGGTTCATCGACATGCCGACACAGGCGACGACCTTTGTCGTGGTCAGGATTTGGCGGAGATGGTCATCTTCATACTGCATGCCAATTCGCTAGCGGGTCGCCTCGCAAAAAGCGATCCAAAAAAATGCGCCCGCGTAAAAGCGGGCGCAAGTCGCGGAACGAGGGACAGTGAAAAGGGCGCGCAGTTCCGATGCGCCGCCCTTGAGCCAAACTTAGGGTGCGCTCCCTCTTGATCCAGAGCGCTTACAAACTTGTGAAGTGCAGTATCCAGGGGCAATCAGTCGAAAATGTCTTCCAGAATATCCCAGGCTTCTTCCGCCACCTTGTACAAAAGGGATTTCTTGCGCTTGCGCTTTTTGCGGGGTTTGAACGCAGGAAACTTTGGGTTCGGCAGCGTAAACGCGGCGCGCTTGGTTTTTACTGGCTTGGCGGGTTCCGCAGGTTTTGGGGCCTTGAGCCACTTCATTTCGTGCAACGGCGCGCCGCAAGAGCCGCATGCCAACTCGTGCCCATCGCGTGCGGTGGGTTTCAGAATAGTTCTGGCTGAACAATAGCAGCATGTCGCGATTTTCGTAGAATGGGGCATCAAGAACCTGCGTTAAGACTTCGCCTGGACCTCATATAGGGAGACCGCAGCCGCATTTGAGACGTTCAGCGATCCAAAACTGCCAGAGGCGTCAATGCGCACGAGAGTGTCGCAGGTCTCTTTGGTCTTTTCACGAAGCCCCGGACCCTCCGCACCCAGCACCAAGGCAATCGCTTGGTCATGAGAGGGCAGGGCGTCGGACAAACGCGTCTCCGCCTCACCATCAAGGCCAAGGAGCGTGTAGCCCATCTCCCGCAAGGCCTCCATCGTGGTGGCGAGGTTCTTGACCCGCAAATAGGGCTGCCGTTCAAGGGCCCCTGATGCGGTTTTCGCCAAGGCGCCTGTTTCGGGGGCGGAATGACGGTGGGGCGCAATGACGGCGCGCGCGCCGAACACCTCTGCCGAGCGCAGGATCGCACCGACATTATGTGGGTCCGTCACGCGATCGAGTAAGATCACGCGTGCGGGCTGGCCTCTTGGCGCGCAAATGTCGCTGAGCCCACCCCAATCGAGCGGTTTGACTTCCAGAGCGGCCCCTTGATGCACGGATTGCGGATCAATCGGCGCGGCAAACTTGCGAGGGTCGGAGAACTCTGGCTCCATCCCGCTGGCCGCAATATCTTCTGCCAGCCTGTCTGCGGCATTCTTGGTGACCACCAGCCGAAGCCTTTCGCGCATCGGGTTCGCCAAAGCATCCCGCACGGCATGAATGCCGAAAAGCCAAACCGTCTCAGCTGCGGCGGCGCGGCGGTCACGTTCTTTTTGAACGACCCATTTGGGTTTTTTCTGTTTCATGGCGCGACCTTGATCATTTCGCCCCAGAAAGCGCAAGTGGCGGAGCGTTTTGATGTTGACGGGCGGATGAAGCACTTATAGATCAGCCGCCTAGTGGGCGACAGGCCGCAAGGTGTGGCAGGGGACTGTAACTCCCTCGCGGAGACGCACGCCTGGTTCGATTCCAGGGTCGCCCACCACTCAGTCCCTCTCAGATTTCCGGCTCTTCGCGTGG
>CAYXIZ010000214.1:0-3665 GCA_964465485.1 uncultured Rhodobacterales bacterium
CGTGTCGTGAGGGGTTGGCGGCGCGCGCGGGGGCGGGCATGGTGGGGGGATGAAAGGTTTTCCTGATCTTCCGCCTTTGTGGCTTGTGCTGTTTCTGGTTCTGAACTGGGCCCTCGCCACGGCGCTTGGCGGTTGGGACAGCGCGCTGTTGCGTGGGATCAGCTGGGGTTTGATCATCTTGGGTCTGGCGCTGATTGGCTGGTCCGCCTTTTGGTTCTGGCGGCGCAAAACCACCATCGAGCCGCATCACGCACCGGGGGCTTTGATCGTGGAGGGGCCGTTTCGCTTGTCGCGCAACCCGATTTATCTGGCTCTGCTAATCATCTTGCTGGGGGCGGTGATTGGCCGGGGTCAGCCGCTCAGTCTGATCCTTGTCGGCCTGTTTTACTGGGTCCTTCTGGCACGGTTTGTCCGGCCTGAGGAGGCGGCATTGCGGCAGGCTTTTGGCCCGGCGGCCGAGCGCTATTTCGCCAAGACCCGGCGTTGGTTGTGATCAATGTCTAACATTTTCTCGCAAAGGCTTGATTGGCCACACAGAAAGTGGAGAGATAGGAAAGAGCCAGTCGAGTTGAAGGAATCTATCACATGAGTAAGGTTTTTGCACTGCTGGCAGCTGTCGGCCTGGGCAGCGTCGCATTGCAACCCGTGCAAGCGGATGTGGTGGTTGAGCTCTACACGTCGCAAGGCTGCTCGTCCTGCCCTCCTGCTGACGCGCTTCTGGGCGAATTGGCTGGCCGGGAGGGCGTTATTGCCCTGTCGCTGCATGTTGATTACTGGGACTATCTCGGCTGGAAAGACAAATTCGCCAACCCGATCTTTACCGTCCGGCAGCGCGGATATGCGGCCACGGCCGGCAATAGCATGATCTATACCCCGCAAATGGTGATCGGCGGCAAAGACCATATTGTGGGCACCAAGGCGATGGACCTGGCCGACAGGCTTGCCCAGCACAAAGAGCGTGAAGCCCCGATTGCGCTTGAGGCGCTGCGTCAGGGCGACAGGGTTCAGGTGCGCGCCAACCCTGCGTCAGACGATGCGCAGGACGGTTTCCTCGTGCATCTGGTGCAGTATAGCGCGGCCGAGACTGTGTCGATCAAGCGCGGCGAGAATGCCGGGCGTGAAGTGACCTATCACAACGTGGTCAAGGGCTGGACCCAGATCGCGGAATGGGATGGCATTTCGGCCTTGAATGTCGACGCGCAAGCCAGCGGCGATAACATGATGGCGGTCATCATTCAGCGCCCCGGGCCTGGCGAGATCCTCGCGGCGGCTAAGGTGAAGTAGGCGCCTCTGGCTTTGCCTCCGCTGCCGTGTCGAGCGGGGCGTTGTTTTTCTCCCACCACGCCTCTTGTTCCGGCTTCCAGCGGCGATGGATCCAGAACCATTGACCCATATGCTGGCGCACCAGCGCCTCCAGCGAATTGTTGAGGGCCTGCGTCATGTCGCGCGGCGAACCATGCGGGATGGGGGCCTCGCAGACCACCTCGAAATCCAGCCCGTTGGGCTGCCGGATGCCATAAACAGGCACCACCAGCGCGTCATATTTCAGCGCCAGCTCCGCCGCAGAAAGCGCGGTGGGCGCGCGTTTGCCAAAGAAGGTCACATCCGCCCCGTCGCGCATATATTGATCAATCAGGAACCCCGCCATATTGCCGTCCCGCAGGAAGCGCAGCAGCCCCGACAGGCCGCGCCGCCCGCGCGGGAAAACCGGCGTGCCGATGGTCGAAATGGCGGCCACATAATGGTCGTTGAAATAGCCATTGTTCATCTCGCGGTAGAGTGCGCCGACGTTGAACCCTTTGGCGATCAGAGCGGCGCGCGGGGCGTCGTAATTGCCAAAATGCCCTGTTACCAGCACCACGGGGCGGCGGGCCTCATGGGCCTTTTGCAGCGCGGCGACGCCCGGCCCGGTCAGGGGCGCGTTGGCAAATCTGGCTGTAAAAGCGCGGCCGGAATAGATCTCGATCAGGGTGCGGCCGGTGTTGTTGGGGACCTCGCGGACCAGCCGCTCGACCTCCGTCTTGGGCAGGTCAGGCATCACATAGGCAAGGTTCTCGCGCACCCGTTGATCATAGCCTGCAATCGGCGACACGACGCGCGAAAACAGCCAGCCCACCAGCGGCACGCGCCAGCGGTAAGGCACCAGAAGCGCCGTGCCGATCACCGCCCGGATCGCCAGATTGCTGGCGAAATCTGCCTTGCCCCGGCGTCCCGAGGCGGTCTGTCCCTGTGACATAAGCTACGCCCGCTGCCTTTCCCGGTGCCAGACATAGAGACCGGCGGCCACGATCACAAGCGCGCCCGCATAGACCGGCGCGTCGGGGTAATGGTCAAAGATGAGGATGCCCCAAAAGGCCGAAAAAATCAGCGATGCATAGGAGAGGGGGGCCAGTGCCGAGGCCTCCGCATGGACAAAGGCAGTGGTCAGGAAGAGCTGCGCCAAGGAGCCCAGCGCGCCGACGCCGCACAGCATCAACAGCTCCATCCCCGATGGCGGCTGCCAGCGAAACGGCACGATCAGGCTCAGCAAAACGGTCGCGATCAGGCCTGTATAAAAGAGCGAGGTCCAGACATCCTCGTCCCGGCCCACGAAGCGCGTGACCAGCGCGTAGCCCGAATAAAACAGCGCGCCCATCATGGGAAAAAGCAGCCAGGCCGAAAACCCGTCCGTGCCGGGCCGCAGGATGATCAACGCGCCCAAAAGCCCGGCGGCCACGCTGGTGGCGCGGTGCCAGCCGATGCGCTCCCCCAGAAACAGCACCGCGCCGAGGGTCAGAAAGATCGGCGCGGTCTGGGCGATGGCGTTGCTTTCGACCAGCGCGTTCTTCTGGTAGCCGACAAAGAAACAGGCGGTCGCCATCAGCACGAAGATGGAGCGCAGCAGCTGCAAGCGCGGGTGCCGCGTGCGGATCACCTGACGCAGGCGCGGGGCGGCGATGAGAGTGACCAGCGCCAGCTGACAGGCATTGCGGAACCACAGGATTTGCACCGTGTCGACCCGCGCCGAGAGCAGCTTGACGAAGACCTCCATCGCCGAGAAGCAAAACACCGCCAGCAGCATCAGCGCAAACCCGTTGCGCATCATGGGGCGGTCACTCGGGCGCTTTGGGCAGGCCGGTGCCGATCATGCTGTCGCGGGTGACGAGTGCTGCGAGCCTGTCCTGTGACCAGCCCTCCGTGCCTGCGGGACGCGCGGGCAGCACGATGTAGCGCATGTCGGCGGTGCTGTCATGGACCCTGACGGTGGTTTGGGCAGGCAGGGTGAGGCCGAACTCGGCCAGCACGGCGCGCGGCTCCTTGACGGTGCGCGAGCGATAGGCCCGCGTCTTGTACCAATCGGGCGGCAGCCCCAGCAGGTTGCGCGGGTAGCAGCTGCACAAGGTGCAGACCACGACGTTATGGATGTCGGCGGTATTCTCCACCGCGACGAGGTTCATCGGGCCAATGTCGAACCCCATCTCGCGCGTGGCCTTGGCGGCATCGGCCATCAAGGCCGCGTGAAATGCGGGCTCGTCCCAGGCCCGCGCCACGACCTGCGCGCCATTGGCCGGGCTGCGCGCATCCATCGCGTCAATCTGCGCCGTGATCTGCGCGGCGGTGACCTCGCCTTTCTCGATCATCAGCTCGCGGATCGCGATTTCCATCACCTGCCAATAGGTCAGCGG
>CAYXIZ010000215.1:0-3651 GCA_964465485.1 uncultured Rhodobacterales bacterium
TTTCCATATGCACCAGCACGTAGCCCGGCATGAAGCGGCGCTCGGCGGTGACTTTCTTGTTGCGGCGAATTTCGATGACCTCTTCGGTCGGCACCAGCACCTCGCCGAAATCTTCCTGCAACCCGTTTTCTTCGACCGATTGGCGAATTTGCTCCGCAATCCGCTTTTCAAAATTGGAGAGCACGCTGACCGAATACCACCGTTTTGCCATTGTGCTGCGATCCCATTTGTTGCGCCGGGCCAGTCACACCCGGAAATTCAGATTGTCGCTCAACGGGTTAACTGCCGCCCGCCGATAAAAAAACAGCGCGCATCTCGAATCGACACGCGCCATAAACTGTTGTGAGCGGTGAATTACGCCGACACGGGCCAGAATTCAAGGCCCAGAGCGGCGAAAATGGGGCCGAAAACCACCCCGCGCCGCAGCCCGGTCTAAAACAGGCCGAACACCCCGTTCAGCCCGGACCGGATCGCCAGATCAACAAGGCTGAAGAAGATGGCCGTCAGCGTCGCCATGATGAACACCATCACCGTGGTCAACACCACCTCGCGGCGGGTGGGCCAGACAACCTTGGCGACTTCGGCGCGGGTCTGCTGGATGAATTGTGCCGGGTTGGTGAACGCCATGGGTTTGGCCTCTTCGGTTGCGTGCTTGGGATGCAGATACGGCGCGCAGGCCGGTTTTGCAAGAGGTCGCGATGACACGAATATGACATGCGCCTCACCAAAAGGTGGGTTTTCAAACCGACCTTGCCGCGCTTAGGCTCGGATCAACACCGCCCAACCGGAGCCCCACCTATGCGCCTGCCCCTGCCCGCTACCGCCGCCCTTCTGGCCCTTCCTCTTCTGGCAGGCGCGCTCGCGCTGCCCACAATGGCCCAGCAGGCTGAACCAGAGGCACCCGCCCAAACGGAGCCGATACTGCAGGCCGAGCCGCCCATGACCCTGTCCCGGCTCGGCGAGATCATCACCACGCTCGACCCTGACAACCGCAACAACGGCGCGCAATTTCAGATGACCATCGAGGACGTGCCCATTCTGATCGTCACCGACGCCCGCGCCGACCGGATGCGGGCCATGGTGCCGATCCGCTCGATCTCGGATATGACCGGCGAGGAGGTCATGCGCGTCATGCAGGCCAATTTCGACACCGCGCTGGATGCCCGCTACGCCATTGCGCAGGGCCGTCTCTGGGGGGTCTATATCCACCCGCTCTCGCCGTTGGAAAAGGACCAGTTCATCTCCGGGCTGGGCCAGGCGGTGAACCTCGCCAAGACCTATGGCTCGCTCTATACGGGCGGCGCGATGAGCTTTGGCGGCGGCGACAGCGTGCCACTGCAACGCCAGCTGATCGACCGGCTTCTGGAGCGCGGCGAGGAGATCTAGCCCGACACTCTCAGCCGTCACGCAGCCGCGCAAACTCGTCGAGCACAAGCTGCATATAGCACTCCCCGTGCCGTGTCTTGCCGTCCAGCACCAGATCAACCTGCGCCAGATGCCCGGCCACGCGGGTGTTGTGCAAGGTCACGGGCGCGCCCACCTGTTCGGCCCGCATCGCCGCAATCCGGCCATTTCGCAGGTGAATCATCCGGTCGCGCACCCCGTGGATCATCAGGCAGGGCGGCCCGTCCTCTTCCAGCCGCCAGGGCTGCACAAAGGCCGCCGAAATCGCCACAACAGCGTCAGGCCGGCTGACCCGGTGCCGCCACAGCGCGGGCGGATAAGCCAGCGCCAGCGCCGCGATGCCGCCTGCCGAGACGCCCAAAATACCCACCTTGGGCGTGGCTATGCCGATGGATTGCCCTTCCATCCAAAGGAAAGACACCGCCTTGGACAGGTCTTCCATCGCCGCGAAAAACGCAGGTCCATACAGCTTCGGGGACAGCGTCAGCCCAATCCGCGCGCTGCGCGCCGCGTCATCCGCAATATAGCCCTGATCGCGCGCATTGAACGCCGCAGCAGGCGTGCCCAGCCGGTAGCTGACGGAGGCCAGCGCAAAGCCTGCATCGGTGAAATACTTGGCAAAATGAACCGCCTCGACATGGTCGCGCCCCCCGGCCAGAAACCCGCCGCCATGGGCATAGATCACGCAGGCCTCGGCCCGCAGAGTGTCGGGCAGATACAGGTCCAACGCCAGATGGTTATCCGCGTCATAAATGATGTCGGGCAGGCATTTCATAAAACGTCACTCGGAAATCTGCGCGTCACGTGAACCCAAGCGAAAGGCGTCAGCGCGGCGAAACGTAAGTGGCAGGGGATGAGAGACTCGAACTCACGACCTTCGGTTTTGGAGACCGGCGCTCTACCAACTGAGCTAATCCCCTGCACTTGGGCGTTGTGTTACGCAAGCCGCCTTGGCTTTGCAAGTATCTACTCGCATCAACGGCAAAACTTGGCCACGACTTAGCTATGACACGCCCGCAGCGGCGCTCCCTTTTGTTCACAAACTTTTGCTTGGCCCAATCCCGAGGTCTTCGCCTAGGATTATACGCAACGGAGGACCACCATGTCACATAACACGCCCCAATCTGCCCGCACCGCCCAGCCCGCAAACCCGGCCGTCTCACGCCGCGCCTTCATCGGCACCACCGCGCTTTCCGCTATGGCGCTGGGCGCCGCCACCAAGGCCTACCCGGCAGAGCCGCCCGCCACGCTTGCCATGACGGAAGGCGGCAACTTCACCTATGAGGTCACCCGCTCAGACGCCGAATGGAGCGAGATGCTGTCGGATGCTGAGTACCATATCCTGCGCCAGGGCGCGACAGAGCTGCCCAAAAGCAGCCCCCTCTGGGACGAGGCCCGCGCCGGCATGTATCACTGCAAAGGCTGCGACCTTGAGGCCTTCGACGCCGCATGGAAAGTGCCTTTGAACAAAGGCTGGGTGTTCTTCACCCATTCGGAAACCAACGCCGTTCTGACCGCCATCGACGGCCCCGTGCCGCAATATGGCAACTCCATGACCAGCGGCGACGTGTTCTTCGAGGTCCATTGCCGCCGCTGCGGCAGCCATCTGGGTCACCTGCTGACCGTGGAGCGCCAGCAGGTTCATTGCATCAATGGCGCGGCGCTGAACTTCATCCCCTCCACCGCCTGAGCCAAGTGAGCCACCCCATGATGCCCCTGACCCGCCGCACGCTGTGCGCCTCTCTTGCGGCCGCCGCCGCCCTGCCCTCCGCAGCGCTGGCCGCCAAGAAAAGCCGCTACAGCCTGAACCAGACGGGCCACGCGCTCAAAGGCTATGACACCACCGCCTATTTCACCGCTGGAAAAGCGGCGGAAGGCAAACGCGCCACCTCCGTCACATGGAAAGGCGCGAAATGGAACTTCGCCACGCCTGAGGACGCGGCCCTGTTTCAGACCAACCCCGGCCGCTACGCCCCCCAATTCGGAGGCTACTGCACCCGCGCCATGTCCCTGCGCAAACGCGTCCCCGCCGACCCCGAAATCTGGCGCATCCACGGTGACAAACTCTACGTCTTCTTCGCCCGCCGCGGCGGCAAAGCCTTCGATCAGGGCCCCGACGAAATGATCGCTCTGGCACAAGCCTACTGGGACACGCTGGGGTAAGGGCTCAGGTCACAGCCGGGCAGGTCAGCGCATCGAACAACAAAAGCCGCCCCCTTCCGGGAGCGGCTTTCTTCTTTCCGTAGG
>CAYXIZ010000216.1:0-3648 GCA_964465485.1 uncultured Rhodobacterales bacterium
GACCTTCAGGTTATGAGCCTGACGAGCTACCGGGCTGCTCCATCCCGCGCCAATTCGCGAGCCCTGTACCTACGCCCGCCCTTGGAAGGTTACAATAGGCTTTTGACCCAGATTTGCGATTTTCTTGCGGTTCCCGTGTCAGGCGGCGGCGGGCTCTTCTGTGCGAAGGGTTTTCCAGCCGCCCTTGAAGGTTCTCAGGTGGAACGGGGCAAACTTGACGACCTCGTCTAGGATCAGGATCGAGAAGACCCAGAACACCGACAGGTCGAAATACAACACAAACAGCACCACGGCAGGCACTTTGAAGAGCCACTGCGCGCCGACAAAGACGTTCATCACATAAACCGTATCCCCGGAGGCCCGCAGCGTGTTGCCGCAAATGGCGTTGGATTGCTTGGGGAAGGGCAGCAGAATGACCAGCGGCAACAGGCTGAACAGCGCGTTGGTCGTGGCGGGCTCCAGCTCGGAATAAAGCGCAGGGGAGGCAAGGCACACGCCCGCATAGACCGCCGCTACACAGGCCGCGGCCACAAAGGACATGCGCCAGGCCTGACTGAGAAACCGGTCGAGCACCCCGTGTGATTGCTGCTTGCCCAAGAGCTGCGCCACCAAAATGCCCGTGGCCTGCGCCCAGGACATGCCAAGCGTGCCACCCACCATGACCCATGGCATGATCAACGTCATGGCGGCAAACTCATGGATGCTCATCTTGGCGTAGATCAGCATACAGACCTGATTGGAGACCGCGACGCTGGCAAATGTTGCTGCGATCGGCAGTGAGAAGAGCAAATGCCGCTTCAGCGCGTAGGAAAGCGGGCCATTGGTCCAGCCGGGCACGTCCCGGTAGCCTCGGTTCGCGCGGTAGAACAACACGCCCAGAAACAGCATCTGCAAAAAGGAGGCCACTGCGCTGCCCGCCGCAGCACCTGTGAGGCCCAAAGCGGGCAGGCCGTAGAGGCCGTGGATCAGCGCGATGCTCAGCGCAATGTTGACCGGCATCCCGAAGGCGTAGCCGATCAGCGGCAGCTGGGTTTTGCCGCAGCCGTTGAAATGGTTGGCAAAGCACAGGCTTACGGCCTCGAACACAATCACGAACGTGAACACTGCCAGATAGCCCATCGCCTGCTCGGCCACTTGCGGGCTGTGGGCGAAGGCCTCAATGATCTGCGCCGCGCTGACGGCGATCAGGGCCAGCCCCAGAAGGGCCACGACCAGATTGATGATCAGCCCGCAATAGAAGCCCGATTTCAGCCGCTGCGGGTCCTCTGCGCCAAAGGCCTGCGCAATCCTGATCTGGGTGGCGGAGGAAAACGCAAAGAGGAACCCCAACACCAGCCCGGTGATGGCGCTGGCCAGACCCATGGCGGCCAGGGCCTCCTCGCCCAGAGAGGAGACAAGGTAGGCGTCGATGACAGTGATGCCGTGGAGCATCATCGCCTTCAGGGCCATTGGCCAGGCAAGGTTGAAGACGCTGCGGGCGTTGGGGATGTCGGTGCGGGTCAAGGGACCTTGCTTAGTCGGCGGTCAGCTTGAATCCAAGTGCTTCAGCCCATTGAATATGACACGATGTCGTGGTGAACCCGTTGCGCTTGTAGCTTTGCAGGTCCGCGCGGAATTTCTCAAACGCGGCGACGTAGTCTTTGTCATCGGCGAAATGGACAAAGAGCGGGTTCATGATGATGACAATCGTCTTGCGGGTGATCCGGCAGAACTCGTCCATCAGCTCCATCCAATGGTCAGGGTGGCAATAATGCTCAATGGCCTGAGCGCAGATCAGGACGTCTTGGGATTTGTCCTCCAACGGGTAGGGCACGTGGCCCGCGTCAAACAGGGAGATCGGCACGTCAATGGCCTCAATGATCGGACGATAGGGCCAATCCAAGGCCATGCCGTCTTTCACCACCGGGTGGGTTACGGTCTTTTCAAACGCATCGTCGCTGAGCTTGCGGTGGGTGGTCGAGGCGCTGACGTCATGTTGGTCCAAGCGGTTCGCAAAATCATTGCCCAGAACCTCATGGCCAAAATGGCGCGCGACCTCCAGCATGCCACCATGGGCGGTCGACATCTCGAACACGTTTTGCGGGGCGCCGTGATGCATCAGCTCAGGCAGGTAAAGCTGGAACCGGTTCCAACAGCGGCGGATGTTCTTGCGGCGGATGGTGTATTTCTTCTGGACGTTATGGATGCGCGCCCGCTCCGTGTCCTTCCATTCGTAGGGGGTCATCAGCTCTTTGGGGATGGGCCTGCCAAACAGCGGGCCGCGATCCGCGACAATCCTTTGCTGGCGGATGATGGCCTTCATCTCTTTGCGCTCTTCGGCGGTGAATTCTTCGTCCATGAAAGGCCCCCTCGTACAGGCACTTCGCGATATGCCCGTTTTTAGCGACCCTGACCGATTGGCGAAGTTTCGGCAATCCCGTGGGCGGGTCTCTTTAGAAACGCGGCGCGGCCGGGGTAGATTTTTATGCGCGCAGCACTGAGCCTCGCGATCCGCTCCAACCCCATTGCGACGGCGCGATCATAGGCTATGAGGCCTTTCTCAACGCGCTCCGCCTGATCCGTGAAATTCCTGAAGTTCATCGACTTGCCGGGCCTGAAATAGCCGAACCAAACCCAAGGGCGCTGGCAGAGCTGGCTCATGAAAGGCCATGTAAACGCGGCGAAGCCTTCTTCCAGCTTGATGGAGACGACGCGCTCCTGCTCCCAGAGAAAATGTCGGTGATAGAGGTCACGCAATATCGTGGGCCGAGGCCTCTGTGCCGTCATGGCCTTTGCATAATCATGCGCCAGATCGGCAGGAATGCCCTTTGCAATCGCGACCTCGACGCCGAGCCGCTGAATGGTGTGAACCAGCACGTAGGTCTCAAGCATCACGAGTCTGTTGATGTCTTTGAGGACCATCACATAGGCGGCAAACTGGCGATAACGGGTGCGCGGCGACATTCGCACTGTCGGGTCGGTGCAGGCAAAGACCATCGCGGCGAGTTTGGCGCAGATCAGATACCAAGAGGCCCAAAGCGCGCCGTTTGCGGCGACAAGGGCGAAAACGCAGACGCCGTTTGACTGGTGATAGAGGTCCAGATAGCCCCGTGCACGGACCCGGAGGCTCGAGACCGGCCCTGCGGCGGCTTCCGCTTCGTCGCGGATCGCCAAATACTGGGCTTCGTTTGGGTCGGACATACTCATAACCCGCCGTATCAACCATGCGTGCGGCCAATTTATGACAAAACCAGAGCAGCAGGCGCGGTGACATATCGTCCCGGCGAAGGTGACAACGCGCCAGACACAAAAAAGCCGCCCCATAGGGCGGCTGATTTATTGATCATCGTCAGAGAGATACGTGATGTTGCTCGTTAGGTTTGGCGGTGACCTACTCTCCCACGTCTTAAGACGCAGTACCATCGGCGCGACGGCACTTAACGGCCGAGTTCGGGATGGGATCGGGTGTTTTGCTCGCGCTATGACCACCAAACCAAAGGAACAACATCACTTTTCACGCGCTACTGCCCAGAGGGCTACTTGATCGCATGTCCAAGTCAGCAAACTACATTTTGTAGTGTGTACTCTTTTGATATGTCAGCAAAGGTCTAACCTCTACTGGATCAAATCAAGCCTATCGAACAATTAGTACCGGTCAACTGAACGCAT
>CAYXIZ010000217.1:0-3636 GCA_964465485.1 uncultured Rhodobacterales bacterium
GCGGCTGAGGGGCGCGAGCGCCCCTCAAAGAGCAAAATAAAACATACCGGCGCAGCCGGCACGTTTACTTCAGATATTTCGACGGGTTCACGCTTTCAAACCCTTCGCGGATCTCGAAATGCAGGAAGGGCGGGTTGCCCGGCCCCACTTTGGCCAGCGGCTGGCCTTTGGTGACCTTGTCGCCTTTCTTGACGCTGATCGCGGAGATATTGGCGTAGACCGTCAGGATATTGCCGGGATGGCGCACGACCAGGATCGGCACCTGATCGGTGTCCCGTGTGATCGCGGCCACGGTCCCGTCAGCGGCGGCCTGCACCGGGGTGCCGGTTGCTGCAGCAATATCAATGCCTTCGTTGGCGTTCTTCTTATAGGGCCGCAACACTTTGCCCGAGACAGGTACGCTGAACCGTGCCGCAGGAGCCGCTGCTGCCGGGGCCGCTGCGGGTTTCGGGGCCACTTCCACGGGTGCGGGCAAAGGTTTGGCCGCAGAGGGGGGCAGCGGCGTCGCCGTGCCTTGCCCCGGTGCTGCAGCGGCAGAAGCGGAGGCGGGCGTTACGCTCGCGCCCGAGACCGGGATCAGCAAATACTGGTCTTCGCGCACCTCCAGATCGGGGCCAAGCCCGTTCCAATCCGACAGCGCCCGCACGGAGACATTGTAGAGCCGCGCGATGGTGAAGGCGGTCTCGCCGCGTTTGACCTGATGGCGCACGGGCTCAGGCCCGTCGATGCGTTTGGAGGGCTGCGCGCGCACAATCCCGCCTCCCGTGGGCGCGCGGTCAATGGCCGAAGTGGCAATGCCGGAGATATCCACCGGGCCCGGCTGGGCGCCGGGTTGCGTCAAAACGGCTGGCACGGGCACGGAGCGGGGCAGGGCCACGATCTCTCCGGCGCCCAGCACGTCGGTGACCTTCAACCCGTTGAAGCTGGCGATCTCCGCCGCCGAGCCGCCGACGCGGGCCGACAGGCTGGCGACATTGTCGCCGCGCTGGGCCACCGCCACCTGATAATTCGGGTAGGAAATCACCCCCCGGCTGTCTGGCGCAGGCCTGTCCAGCGTCGCGTTGCGCGCGGCGTCTGATGTGTCCAGCCCGCCTGCGTTGTTGCGCAGGTCGAGGTCCAAATTTGACACCGTGTCGCAGGCCGTAAGCCCAAATCCCAAAGCCATCACTGGCAATATATTGCTAAAACGCGTGTTGCGCATGCTGCTCACCCTCAAAGCCCGACCCTTATATCTGGGCCTTCGGCGTTAATTCTGTCCCAGACCCTCTAGCAGAGGGACGAAGCGAACCGGCAAAAGCTCTTCATAATCAAAGCCTTGCTCCGTCCGGGTGACCTTGATGAGGCTTTGCACCGCATCTGACTGGCCCACCGGCACCACCATGATACCCCCCATCTGCAGCTGTGCCAACAGCGGACCGGGCGGATCTTCGGCAGCAGCGGTCACAATGATCCGCTCGAACGGGGCCTGCTCGGGCAGACCGAAGCTGCCATCGCCGGTGACCACGGTGACATTGGAGATGTGGTTGGCCTCGAAATACTGCTTCACAGGGCGGGTTAGCTGGGCGTGGCGGTCCACCGTGTAGACCCGGCGCGCCAGATGGCTGAGGATCGCGGCCTGATAGCCCGAGCCCGTGCCCACCTCCAGCACCTTGTCGCGGGGCCGCACGTCCAGCGCCTGCGTCATCAGCCCCACCACGGAGGGCTGGCTGATTGTCTGCCCACAGGCAATCGGCAGCGGCATGTCCTCATAGGCGCGGTCGGCAAAATGCCCGGTGACGAAGTCGCCACGGTCGACCTTTTCCATTGCCGTCAGCACGCGCCCGTTCATGACGCCCTTGGAGCGCAGCGCGTAGAGGAACTGCATCTTGCGTTCCGCCTCGGAGGTTGTGGCCTCGGTCATGTCGGCGCTTGTTCCAGAGCTTTGTCCAGCGCGTCCAGCTGATCATGAGCCGTCAGGTCGCAGCGCATCGGCGTGATCGAGATAAAGCCATCGAGGTTCACCGTCGCGTCGGTATTCTCGCCCGAGTCCACATTTTGCGGGTTGCCCTTGATCCAGAGATATTTGCGACCGTTTGGCGGCAAATGCGGCTCGATCCCGAACCCGCCCGAGGGTCTGCGCCCCTGCGCCACCACTTTGTGGCCTTTGACATCCACCGCCGCCACGGGTGGGAAGTTAATGTTGTAAAATGTGTTATACCCATACGCGTGGCTGGCCCCGCCCCAGTCGCCATGTTCCAAAAGCGCATGGACGAGCTCCGCGCCATAGGCGGCGGCGGCCTCGAACGGGTTTGGCAGGCGGGCATTACCTGGCCCGAAATATTGCGACATGGCGATGGATTTGACGCCTTGCAAGGCGGCCTCCATACAGGCCCCGATCGTGCCCGAATAGACCGTGTTCTCGGCCGAGTTGTTGCCCTTGTTGACGCCTGACAGGATCAGGTCGGGGGGCGTGTCTTTCAGCACATCATGCAGCCCCGCGAGCACGCAATCGGCTGGCGCGCCCTCGGCGGCGAAAGCAAACTCGCCCATCTGCGCAATCATCGTGGGGTGGGCGTAGTTGATGCAATGCGCCACGCCGGATTTCTCGAAAGCGGGGGCCACAGTCCAGACCTCTCCGCCCTGGGCGACCTCGGTGGCGATGGCGTGCAGCACGGCCAGACCGGGGGCGTTGATGCCGTCATCATTGGTGATCAGAATGCGCATGGGGGCCCTGCCTTTATGTCCTTTGCCCTACGCCTAAAGCAGGAGGACGTAAGGGTAAAGTCAGCGCCGTATCTCGCGCGCCGCCAGCCCCAGCATCAGGACCGCCGCAATCGCCGCCAGAACCGCCACCAATGGGGCGCTCCCCAGATTGGCCACCGCAATGCCTGCAAAGCCCCACGCCAAGGCCAGCCCGTAGGTCCAGACCCCGTGACCCATGCGCTGAATGACGGCTGCAAAGACCAGCGCGAGCGCCAAAGCCAGCACCGCCCAGCCGGTCTCCGCCATGATGATCCCGTAGCCCGCGCCCAGCAACCCGATGGAGACAAAGGACGCCGCACTCAGCCAGCCCGCATAGAGCCCCAATGGCAGCTGCAAGCCCCATGCGGGGCCGCCTTTACGGGCCGCGATCATGGCGGCAACCGCGCCTGCCAGCATGACCCAGATCATCACCGTGGCCCAAATGGGCGAGACCAGCGCCACCGGCAACCAGAACATCCCCACGCCGAGGCTGACCAGCAGCGGCCAGCGGGTGCGCTCCCAGATCGGATCCCCCGCATATTTCCAAACGCCCAGCGCCGCGTGGACGAGCAGCCACACATAAATCACGCCCCAGATCGCAAAGGCGTAACCCGCAGGCTGCACCGGCGGATCGTTCTGCGGGATCGGGTAGCGGTCCGGGTCAAACCCGCCGAACTCCGGATTCAAAAACGGAGAAATGGCAAAAGCCAAAGCGGCGAGCAACACAAGGATCGGTTTCAATTTCATCCCAGACAACGACCCTTGCGCGATTTAGTTTCCATTTGGTTCAAAATACTCCGGGGGTCTGGGGGGTCGTTCGTGTCCGCCATTGGTCCGAGGACAATGGACGACGCCCCCAGCCGGTCGGCGCGGCACAGCCGCGTCGAAACAAAATTAAACAAGCGTCCCAAGAGG
>CAYXIZ010000218.1:0-3635 GCA_964465485.1 uncultured Rhodobacterales bacterium
GCGAAAGCGGACCTTCGTCACCGGGATCTCAGAATTCTCCTGCTTCAGGACAGTACTTCAGGAAAGTGGACTTTCGTTGTAGCTGTGAAAAAGAGGTCTTTGGTTTAGGGTCGCCTATGATTGGAAATAGTTGTGTCTTTCCCGAAATGTCCATTTTCAGCCCTGCGCTGCGTTGGAGGTTGACAGGACTGTGTATGCATCCCTAAAAATATCCAACGTTTTTCTTTTTGCGGAATAAAAATGCTTTTCTCGGGCAAAAAAACCGATGACGGGACGATCGTCGAGCTGCTGGCCTCGACCTTACGCCGCGACATTGCGTTTGGCACTTTGCTGCCTGACCAGAAGCTGAAGATCGAAGAGCTGCGCGCGCGCTATGGCGGGTCGAACCATTCGATGCGCGAGACGCTGCGCATTCTGTCCACCGAAGGCCTGGTCGAAGCAACGGCCCAGCGTGGGTTCCGGGTGACCTCTGCGACCGAAGACGATGTGCGCGATATTCAAATGGTGCGCTTTGAGGTGGAAAAGGTCGCACTGTCGCGCGCGATTGCGTTCGGGGATGTGGCTTGGGAAGGTCGGGTGATGGCCGCGCATCACGCTTTGCAAAAGGCCGAAGCTGAGGCGGCATCAAACCCCGATGATCTGATTGCCTTGAAATGGGATGAGGCGTGCCGCGCGTTCTCCTTTGCGTTGATCGAGGCCTGCGACAGCCCGCGCCTTATTGATCTGCACCGAAAATTCTTCGACCAAAGCCGTCGCTTCAGGCTGGCGCAGCTGCGTGAAGGTCGGCTGGATTGGGCAGCACGCAAACAGCGTCAGCAAGGTCTGCTGGAGGCGGTTTTGGCGCGCAAGGAAGGCGACGCGTTACGGCTTTTGCAACAGGACGTTGTCGCGGAGTTACGACACTAAACTAGGAAAAGTGATCATTCTGGGAGGACAATATGACACTGATTAATCGCCGTAAGGCATTGGCCCTGATGGGCGGCACGGTTGCGGCCTCGGGGCTCGCAGCACCGGCATTGGCCGCAAACAAAAAGATCAAGGTGGGTGCGCTGCGCTTCACCTCGCATTCCGGCAATTTCGTGGGGTTTGAGCGCGGCTATTTCGCGGATGCGGGTCTTGACGTTGAGTTTGAGTTCTTTCAGGCGGCACAGCCCATGGCGGTCGCCATTGCCTCGGGCGATGTGGACTATGCGGTCACCGCGGTCTCCGGCGGTTTGATCAACCTGGCCGAAAAAGGCGCGATCAAAGTCATCGGCGGCGCGCTGAGCGAAGAAGCGGGCATTGACGGTCAGAAATACCTGATCTCGGACGCCTCTTATCAGGCCGGGATCAAGACGTTGAAAGACCTCGACGGCAAGAAATACGCGATCACGCAGGCGGGCTCTTCGTTCCATTACATGGGCTCCAAAATGGCGGCTGCCGAAGGCATCGAGCTGAGCTTTACGCCGCTCCAGAAGGTTGGCGCGATCATCGGTGCGATGAAATCCGGTCAGGTGGATGGCTGGTCCATCGTGCCCCATATTGCCAAGCCGCTGGCCAAGGCGGGTGCATGGCACATGATTGCCAATGTGTCGGATTATATCCCTGACTATCAGGTCACGACCGTCTTCACCTCGGCCAAGAATGCAGCGGATGAGCGCGGCATGACCGAAAGCTTCCTGAACGGTTTCTCCAAAGGGGTCGATGACTACGCGGCTGCGATGATTGACGGAACGGCGGATCAGGACGAGATGGTCGATCTGATCCACAAATATGTCTACACTGACCGCGAGCGCGCCAAGGCGGCGCCTTCGATCATCAATGGCACCATGCGCATCAACAAAGGTGCCGCGTTGAACATCGCCTCGATCAAGGATCAGCTGAGCTGGTTCCAATCCGAAGGGTTGGTCGATGCGGGCATTTCAATCGACCAGCTGGTGGATACGTCCTACGTGGACATCATTGGGGCCTGATCTCCTCTCGCATGAGGGGCTGGCGTCATGCTGGCCCCTCTTATTTCATGCAAAAGGTCCATGATGGATATTCGACTGGACGGCATCGGCCATTCCTATGACGATTTTGAAGTGATGCGAGATATCTCGCTGGATATCTCCAGCGGGCAGATTGTCTGTATCGTCGGGCCGTCAGGTTGCGGAAAATCCACGCTGCTGCGCTTTATCGGCGGGTTGGAGCGGCCCAAGCTGGGGCGCGTGTTGCAATTGGGCGAGCCGCCCGCAGGCTGCCTGAACCCGCTTACCTACATTTTTCAGGACTTCGCGCTGCTGCCGTGGCGGTCCGTGTCGGGCAATATTTCGTTGGTGCTGGAAGATCACGGCATCAAGGGTGCGGCTGCCGACAAAATAATCGAGGACGTGCTGGCGCGCACCAAGCTGAGCGACTTTGCCAAAGCCCTGCCCAAACAGCTCTCCGGCGGGATGAAACAGCGCGTGGCCATTGCGCGTGCGCTCGCTGTGAAACCGGCGGTGATGCTGATGGATGAGCCGCTTTCGGCGCTCGACAGCCAGACCCGCGAGCTGTTGATGGATGATCTGGTCGAGCTTTGGACCCGCCAGCCGTTTACTGCCGTCTACGTCACCCATAATCTGGCCGAGGCCGTGCGTCTTGGGCACCGCGTTGTGGTACTGTCGCGCCGTCCGGGCAAAATTCGTGA
This sequence comes from uncultured Rhodobacterales bacterium, assembly GCA_964465485.1. Classification (GTDB taxonomy): domain Bacteria; phylum Pseudomonadota; class Alphaproteobacteria; order Rhodobacterales; family Rhodobacteraceae; genus Litoreibacter. Next base: position 2,651 of record CAYXIZ010000218.1, read on the forward strand.
GGTGGTCGACATCGACAAGCCTCTGGCCGCGCGCGAATTCGGCGACGCGGATCTTGAGAAAACCCAGAAATACCTATGGCAGCTGATGCGGGATGAAGCCCGCGCTGCGGATGCGGAGCTGCTTCATGGATGAGACCGGCACATCAGTTGCCTTTCGCGGCGGCGGCTTCGCCCCCAAATCGCGCCGCTGGGTCGGTGTCGTTGTTTTTGTCGCACTTGTGCTGTTCGTCGAATGGGGCACGCGGGCGGGCTGGATCTCGTCGCTGTCCCTGCCGCGCCCCTCGGATGTGTTCGAGACGTTCCGCCAGCTTTATGACAGCGGGCTGCTGTTCAAACATCTTGGCCCCAGCCTGTCACGGCTCACCGTGGGCGCCATTCTCGGGGCCAGCGTCGGGATCAGTGTCGGCATTCTGATCGGCCTGTTTTCCTATGTGCGCTCCGGCCTTGTGCCGTTGGTAGCGGCGATTTTCCCTATTCCCAAGATCGCGCTTTTACCGCTGTTTGTGATCTGGTTCGGCATCGGCGAGGGCTCCAAATACGCGCTCATTGCCTTTGGCACCTTCACCCCGACCGTCGTGGCCACCTATGGAGCCGTGGACAATGTGGACCGCACGCTGATCCGCATGGGGCAAAGCTTTGGCCTGTCATGGTGGTCTATCGTGCGCAAGATTGTGCTGCCCGGTGCCATGCCGGGGATCTTGTCGGGCCTGCGCATCAGCCTTGCGATTGCCATTATCCTGCTGGTGGCGGCGGAGATGCTGGGGGCGGAATACGGCATCGGGGCCTATATCCTTGAGGCCGGGTCGCTCTATGACCTTGAGCGGCTCTTTGCGGGCGTTGTGATCCTGTCCTTGCTGGGGGTTCTGGTCAGCGGGGTCATCGGCATGGCCGAGCGCCGTTTGCTGGGGTGGCGGACGTGAGCGCCAAGCCGGAATCCGACTATGATGTTGTGGTGGCCGGCGGGGGCGCTGGCGGCTTCGTCCGC
>CAYXIZ010000219.1:0-3500 GCA_964465485.1 uncultured Rhodobacterales bacterium
GCCTGTGCCCCCGTGCCGATGACGCTTGAGCGCGCGGATGCGCTGTGCCGTGAAGAGCTGCGCGGGGCGGATGGCGTGACGGGTAATGTGGGCGTTGGCGTGGGCTCTGGCGGCGTGCGGGCCGGGGGCGCGGTGACGGTGGATAGCCGTGTGCTGAACCCTCAGACGGAAGAAGAATTTCTGGCAGAGTGCATCTCGCGACGCGTCAATGGCGAGCCTGCGCCCGGCAGGTTTGGCATCACTTTGGGAGGCCGAACATGAGGGCTTTGCTTTTGGCGATACCGCTGCTGTTGACCTCCTGCGGCGACAACGGATTGGCGGATCAACTCGCCCGCGATCAGGCCCGCAAGGCGGTGAACCCGGTGCTTGCGGAGCGCTTCCCCGGTGTGCCTCTGGAGCCTGCCACCAATTGTGTGATCGACCAGGCCAGCGCGTCTGAAATTATCCAACTGGCCCGCGCCGGGGCGACCACTGTCAGCCAGACCGATGTCGAGTTGATCGTGCAGATCGCCACCCGCCGCGAGACAATCGAATGTTTGCTCAAAGACGGCATTGCGCCGTTTCTGATCTAGGAGAAGACCCATGGTTCAACTGACCCTTCCGAAGAATTCCCGCATCACAATGGGCAAGACCTGGCCCAAGCCCGAAGGCGCGAAGAACGTCCGCAAATTCCAGATTTACCGCTGGAACCCCGATGACGGCAAAACGCCTCAGGTGGATACGTATTTTGTCGACATGGATAAATGCGGGCCGATGGTGCTGGACGCGTTGATCAAGATCAAGAACGAGATCGACCCGACGTTGACCTTCCGCCGCTCTTGCCGGGAAGGGATTTGCGGGTCCTGCGCGATGAATATCGACGGCATCAACACGCTGGCCTGCATTTACGGCATGGACGAGATCAAGGGCGACGTGAAGATTTACCCGCTGCCGCATATGCCAGTGGTCAAGGATCTGATCCCTGATTTGACGCATTTTTATGCCCAGCATGCCTCCATCATGCCGTGGCTTGAGACCACGACCAACCGCCCCCAAAAGGAGTGGCGGCAATCGGTAGAGGACCGCGAAAAGCTGGATGGGCTCTATGAATGCGTGATGTGCGCGTGCTGCTCGACCTCGTGCCCGAGCTATTGGTGGAACGGCGACAAATACCTTGGGCCAGCGGCGTTGCTGCATGCCTATCGCTGGATCATTGATAGCCGCGACGAGTCCACGGGCGTGCGTCTGGACGATCTGGAAGACCCGTTCAAGCTTTACCGCTGCCACACGATCATGAACTGCACCAAGACTTGCCCCAAAGGTCTTAACCCGGCAAAGGCCATTGGCGCGATCAAGAAGATGATGGTTGAACGGCAGGTCTGATCCGTTGGCCGTCGTGACCCCTGAGGAGGCCGCGCGCCGTAAGGCGGTTGAGCCGGTGATTTGCTACCCTGTTGAGACCCTGCCTGCGCCTGACATGCCGCTTTATGAGGCGGCTCGGGAGGGTTTGGTGAAGCGGGAGGAACTCCGTGTCGAGCCGCGGGAGGCTGCGTGTTTTAGCGTACCTGTGGGGCATTTCTTTCGGATTACTTCTGTTGAAGGTCCGCAGGTGGGGGATCTGAACCTGTTCAATGCGCAAGATCTGTCGGAGCGATTTTACTCTGGCAAGACCCGCGCGCTGCATGGGACGCATATCACCACCGGGGAGCGGATGTGGTCGGGGTTTCCCTATTTGCGCCCGATGGCCACGGTGACCCATGACACGCTGGGCTGGTACGGGATCGACCCTTTTGGCGGGTCTGTTCATGATGTGATTGGCACGCGGTGCGATCCCTATACGCATAACCTCCTAACATCCGGTAAACAGTATCATCATTGCTGCCATTCCAATCTGTCGCGTGCGGTGGCGGAAGAGCTTGGCATAGCGCCGCGCGAGGCGGAGGCTTGGGTGCATGACGTGCTGAACGTCTTCATGTGCACTGGATTTACGCGTGATACGGGGCAGTATTTCATGAAGGCGAGCCCGGTCCGGCCAGGGGATTACATTGAATTCTTTGCAGAAATTGACCTGCTGGGGGCGTTGAGCGCCTGTCCGGGGGGAGATTGCTCCTCGGAGCATTCCAGTGATGTGGCGGTGTGTCATCCATTGCTGGTTGAGGTGTTTGAACCTCGCGATGGCGCGCTTGAGGGCTGGGTGCCGCCGCAGGTCAATCGCTATGATCGGAGCCATGGCGTCTGACCTCTGGAGAGATGCATATTTTTGCCAAGATGAAACCGATTTGGGGTTTAGGTGAAGGCCGCCTCAAGCGCGATTTCGACCATGTCTCCGAAGCTTTTTTCACGCTCTTCTGAGGGGAGGGCCTCGCCGGTGATCAGGTGGTCTGACACGGTCAGAACGGCCAGAGCGCGGCGTTGGTAGCGGGCGGCGAGATTGTAAAGCTCGGCGGCTTCCATTTCGACGGCGAGGATGCCGTGGCGGGTCATTTCTTCATTGAGATCAGGACGTTCGTCGTAGAAGACATCCGCCGAGTAGATGCCGCCGACATGGGTGGTGACGCCTTTGGCTTCGGCGGCGTGGTAGGCTTTGTGCAGCAGGTCGAAATCGGCGCAGGGGGCGAAGTTGACCTCTTTGAAAATACCGCGGGAGGGGGTTGAGATGTTGGAGGCGGTTTGGGCGAGGATGACGTCCCGGATGGCGACGTCTTTCTGCATGCCGCCGGTAGAACCTATACGGATCAATGTCTTAGCGCCGTAATCCTTGATCAGCTCGTTGACGTAAATCGACAGCGACGGCATCCCCATGCCGGAGCCCTGTATGGTGACGCGGTGGCCGTTCCATGTGCCGGTGAAGCCAAGCATCCCTCTGACTTCATTGATCAATTTGGCATCCTTGAGAAAGGTCTCTGCCGCCCATTTGGCGCGATACGGATCGCCGGGAAGCAGAACGGTTTCTGCGATCTCGCCGGGTTTTGCGCCGATATGAATGGTCATGGGGAAGCTCCTGCAGGGGATGGTTAACGCGGCTCTTGCCCCTCGGTTTGCCCCCAAAACGGCGCATACACAAGCCGTACACATCCTGTACACAGCGCGTACATACGCCATGGGTGCACAGTGACGCTTAGGTCACATGGTTAACGTGCGGGGTAACGTCCATGTGCTGTTGGGCGGGGCGCTCTGGGGTGGGTCTACTCGGCGGGGCTGAGCGCGGTCCCCGTCGCGGCCTCGCCCCTGCGCATGGCGCGTTCATCGGCGAAGGAGATCATCTGCCGTGCGTCCTCGTCCCAGAGCTGCATCCAGATGCATTTGACCGAAGAGCGCAGCGTCATCTTATAGGCCCCGCCCAAGAGCGGCTCTTTCTCCAGCACCTCGGGCAGGCGGTAAAAGGGGATGCGCGCATAGAGATGGTGGACGTGGTGAATGCCCATATTCGCGGTGACCCACATGAGCGGCTTTGGCAGCACATATTGCGAGGAGGAATGCAGCGCCTTTTGGTGGATGGTCCAGTTGGGCTGCCAGTCGAA
>CAYXIZ010000220.1:0-3475 GCA_964465485.1 uncultured Rhodobacterales bacterium
TGGGAACGGCTTGAAGGCGAGGCGGTGACCTACCCGTCGCTCAGCCCCGAGGATCCCGGTCAAGCCATCGTCTTTGGCGACGGGTTCCCCCGTCAAGATGGCCGCGCAAGGTTCACGCCGGCCAATGTGATTGCGCCCGATGAAAGCCCGGACGCAGACTATCCGTTCATCCTGATCACCGGCCGCCAGCTTGAGCATTGGCACACGGGCTCCATGACCCGGCGGGCTTCGGTGCTTGATGGGCTGGAGCCAGAGGCAAATTGTTCCTTGCATCCCAAGACCCTGCGCAAGCTGGGTGTGGAGCCGGGCGGAATGATCCAGCTGACCACCCGTCGCGGCTCTGTGACTGTGATGGCGCGGGCGGATCGGGCGGTGTCAGAGGATAACGTTTTCCTGCCATTTGCCTATGTCGAAGCTGCGGCGAACATCCTGACCAACTCGGCGCTTGATCCCTTTGGCAAGATCCCTGAGTTCAAATTCTCAGCCGTCCGGGTCGAGAAACCGGCGCAGGCTGTCGCCGCGGAATAGAAAGGGTGGGCGGTTTAGTAGCCACTCACCGCGTCTCGGACGAGCGGAAGCACGAAGGCGGACACGGCCCCTACGGTCGCACCCACGCCAAGGCGCACGTAAATCGTGCCAAGCTGCGGCGCGAACACGCCGAGCAATCCGCAGATACAGGCGTAAAAGCCCAAAGCAATAAAATCCATATCAGCAGGCTAGCACGGAAATATTAAATCGTCATTTCCTGTGTTGCGCGCATTATCTGAACGTTTGTTCAAAAATATGATTTGACGTGGGCACATCTGCCGCACAGTATTGTCGGGTGCGCCGGGAGAGGACATCCGGCAGGTGACGTGATCTGGGAGGACAACTTGGCGCCTTTGTCGACAGCAACGGTTGATATGCAAACCATTCCTCAGCTTCTGGAGCGCAACGTCGCACTCTACGGGGAGAAGGCGGCGTACCGCGAGAAAGAGTTCGGTATCTGGCAAAGCTGGACCTGGGCGGAGACTGCAAAAGAAATTGACGCGCTGGCGCTTGGCTTGCTGAACCTCGGGGTCAATGAGGGCGACCACATTGCCATCATCGGGCGCAACCGGCCCTATATGTATTGGGCAATGGTCGCGGCGCAAAAATGCGGGGCGGTGCCGGTGCCGCTGTATCAAGATGCGGTCGCCGAAGAGATCGCCTATGTGCTCGATCATTGCGGCGCGCGGTTTGTCATCGCGCAGGATCAGGAGCAGGTGGATAAGGTCGTTGAGGTGCAGGACAAGCTGACCGGCCTCGAGCACATGATCTACCTCGACCCGCGCGGGATGCGCAAATATGACCATTCCAGACTGACCCGCTACCAAACCCTGCAAGAACAGGGGCTGGCCGCGAAGGCGCAATTGCAGCCCGAGCTCGACGCGCGGCTGGCGCGGCAAGGAAGCGATACGACCTGCGTTATGCTCTATACCTCTGGCACCACGGGGCGTCCGAAAGGGGTGGTGCTGTCGAACCGGAATGTGGTCGAGACGTCCAAGAACTCTTCTGAGTTTGATGATTTGCAGCCGGGCGACGAAATTTTGGCCTACCTGCCGATGGCTTGGGTGGGCGATTTCATCTTCTCCATTGGTCAGGCCTATTGGACCGGGTTTTGCGTCAATTGCCCAGAAAGCCCGGACACGATGCATAGCGACCTGCGCGAGATCGGGCCGACCTATTACTTTGCCCCGCCTCGGGTGTTCGAGACGCAGCTGACCAATGTGATGATCCGCATGGAAGACGCAGGCCGGTTCAAGCAATGGCTGTTCCACCACTTTATGGGGCATGCCAAAAAAGTCGGGCCCGACCTGCTGGATGGCAAGTCTGTGGGCTTTGGCGACAAGCTGAAATACAAGCTCGGCGATCTGCTGGTCTTTGGGCCGCTGAAGAACACCCTCGGCTTCTCGCGGGTGCGGGTGGGATATACGGCCGGGGAGGCCATTGGGCCGGAGATCTTCGATTTCTATCGCTCGCTGGGGATCAACCTCAAGCAACTCTACGGCCAGACGGAGGCTTGTGTGTTCATCACCCAGCAACCCGATGGCGAGGTGCGCTCTGACACGGTGGGCATTGCGAGCCCCGGGGTGGAGCTGAAAATCGCGGAGAATGGCGAGGTGTTTTATCGCTCCCCGGGTGTCTTCGTGGAGTATTTCAAGAACGCAAAAAGCACGGCGGATACTAAGGACAAAGAGGGCTGGGTTGCCACGGGTGATGCCGGGTTTATCGAAGATGGCTCCGGACATCTACGGATCATTGACCGGGCAAAAGACGTTGGCAAAATGGCCGATGGCGCGCTGTTTGCACCGAAATATGTGGAGAACAAGCTGAAGTTCTTCCCCAATATACTGGAGGCGGTGGTCTTCGGAAATGACCGCGACCGCTGTGCTGCATTTATTAACATTGACTTAACGGCTGTTGGCAATTGGGCGGAGCGCAACAATATCGCCTATTCCTCCTATCAAGAATTGGCGGGTCATCCGCAGGTTCTGGCGACGATCCAGGCTCATGTCGAAGAGGTCAACGCCTCCGTGGCGCAGGACCCGATGTTGGCGGGTTGTCAGATTCATCGCTTTCTCGTGCTGCACAAACAGCTTGATGCCGATGATGGCGAGCTGACCCGGACGCTGAAAGTACGCCGGCGGATTATTGAAGAGAAATATGCCGATTTGATTAACGCTCTGTACGACGGGTCCGAGCATGTCTCGACCGAGACGGAAGTGACTTATGAAGATGGGCGCAAAGGGTCGATCAAAGCGACGCTGGAGCTGCGGGATGCTGAGGTGGTGTCTGCGGTGAAGATGGCGGCGGAATGATGTTGGATCGACGCTCGGTTTCACCTTCGCCCCGCCACCATCCCGTAACGCCTCCGGCGGGAATATTTGCGACCAAATGGAGACATGTGCGTGATGAATGACATGAGCGGTGGCAATTACATGACGGCGGATGGGCGTCAGATCGGCAACACGCTGATGGAAATGAAGAATATCACGCTGCGCTTTGGTGGCGTCGTGGCCATCAGCGGCATCTCCTTTGACATTCATGAAGGAGAAATTCGCGCCATTATTGGACCAAATGGCGCGGGCAAATCCTCGATGCTGAATGTGATATCGGGGTTTTATCATCCGCAAGAGGGCGAGGTCTGGTTTCGCGGCGAGAGACGCCCGACGATGAAGCCTTATCAGGTGGCAGCACAAGGCATTGCACGGACGTTTCAGAACATCGCTTTGTTCAACGGGATGAGCGTGCTCGACAATGTTATGACCGGGCGGTTGACCCATATGAATGCAGGACTGTTTTCTCAAGCACTCTGGCGCGGCAAGGCCGAACGCGAAGAGGTTGAGAACCGCGAAACTGTTGAGAAAATCATTGATTTTCTTGAAATTCAGGCGATCCGCAAGACGCCGGTGGGGCGGCTGCCTTATGGGTTGAAAAAGCGGGTCGAGCTGGC
>CAYXIZ010000221.1:0-3434 GCA_964465485.1 uncultured Rhodobacterales bacterium
CTCGCCATCATGCCTATGGGGCTGCTGGTCCTGTCTGGCGATCAAGTGGCCGGCCCTGAATGGGCGGGGGAGGTTGGCGCAGCGCTGGCCTTCCTGCTGACGGGCATCGGGATGCACATGACCCAAACCGCCGGGCTGGCCCTGGCCGCGGACCGCGCAACCGAAGAGACCCGCCCGCAGGTCGTCGCGCTGCTTTATGTGATGTTCCTGATCGGCATGGGCGTCTCTGCCATTATCGTGGGCGCGTTGCTGCAAAACTTTTCAGACCTGCGCTTGGTGCAGGTGGTGCAGGGCACGGCGGTGGTCACAATCGTGCTGAACATGGTGGCCCTGTGGAAGCAGGAAAAGATCAACCCGATGACCAAGGAGGAACGCGCAGCGCCCAAGCCGCAGTTCCGTGACGCTTGGGACGACCTGACCAATGGCGGCCATGCGGGCCGTTTGTTGGTGGTCGTGTTCCTCGGCACCATGGCCTTCAACATGCAAGACGTGCTGCTGGAACCGTATGGCGGCGAGGTTCTTGGCCTCTCCGTCTCGGCCACCACGCTTCTGACCGCGATGTGGGCAGGCGGCGCGCTTTTGGGCTTCGGTCTGGCGGCACGCTGGTTGAAATCCAGCATCGACCCGTTCCGCATGGCGGCGCGCGGCATTTTGATGGGGCTTGCGTCCTTCTGTGCCGTGATCTTCGCGGCCCCGCTGGCCAGCACTGCGCTGTTCTTTGCGGGCGCGTTTGGCATTGGTTTGGGCGGGGGGCTCTTTGCCGTGGCCACGCTGACGGCGGCGATGACGCTGAACACCACCGGGGCCGCTGGCAAGGGCCTTGCCTTGGGCGCATGGGGGGCCGCGCAGGCCACGGCCGCCGGGCTGTCGATCTTCATCGGGGGCGCGTTGCGTGACCTCGTCAACACTGCCGCCTCAAGCGGCGCGCTGGGCGAAGCGCTCAGCTCTAACGCTACAGGATATTCGGTCGTCTACCACGTAGAGATCGGCCTCCTGTTCGTCACCCTCGTGGCGCTTGGGCCTCTGGTCAAAGCCCGCGCCATTTCCACTCAGCAGGCGGGGCCGGTTGGCTTGGCCGATTTCCCGACATGACCTGCACAACAAGATAAGACGGAGGAAACCCCTATGGTTGGCAACACATTCTTTGGTAATTTCGATCTGGCAAGCGCTGCGATCTGGCTGTTCTGGCTGTTCTTCGCACTTCTGATTTTCTACCTGCAGACGGAGAACATGCGCGAGGGCTACGCCCTTGAGGATGATGACGGCAACATCGCGCCCAACCAAGGCCCGTTCCCGGTGCCAAAAGACAAAACCTTCATCCTGCGCGACGGGCGCGGCAATCTGACGGTGCCGTCAGGCCAGCGCGGTGATCGCGACAATCTCAAACTGCAACGCACGGCCACGGCGGCGGGGTCGCCTTATGTGCCGACGGGTGATCCGATGAGCGACGGCGTAGGCCCGGCCTCTTGGGCGCCGCGCCGCGATGTTGCCGAGCTGGACGCGCATGGTCACGTCAAGATCAAGCCGATGTCCGTGCTTGAGGATTTCCACGTCTCCGCCGGCATGGATCCGCGCGGCAAGGCGGTCGTCACCGGCGATGGTGAGGTTGTGGGCCGCATCACCGATATGTGGGTCGACGTGCCCGAGCAGATGGTGCGCTACCTGACGATGGATGCGAACCCGGAAGGCAAGGGCAACACCCGCCTGATCCCGATGAACTTCGCCAAGATCAAAGGCGACCGCGTCGTGATCCGCTCGCTGCATGCGCATAACGTGATGGGCATCCCGACGATCAGGAAGGCGGACGTGGTTACGCTTCTCGAAGAAGAGAAGATCATGGCCTATTTCGGCGGCGGCACGCTTTACGCCGATCCCGCGCGGGCCGAGCCTTTGATCTAGGCCGCTGATCCAAACCAAAAGACCCGCCGGGCTCTCAGCCAAGGGCCCGGTGGCCGATATAGGGACAAAGACAATGCATCACGACGACTTCAAATTCGAACCCGTGCGGGGCCTGCCAGAGGCGCTTCCCGCGGATGAGCATATCATCTGGCAAGGCGCGCCAAACGCGCTGCGGCTGGCCAAGGATGCTTGGGGGCTGAACTGGATCATCGGCTATTTCGTGCTGCTGGCGCTGTGGCGGGTGGGGGTCTCCTCGACGCTCGTGTCGCTGACGGAGGCCATGGGCCATGGCATCCCCTTCCTCCTTGGCGGGGCGCTGGCCGGGCTGATCATTTACGGCATCGCCTACGTTCAGGCGCGCTCTACCGTCTACACACTGACCAACAAACGGGTCGCCATGCGCATCGGGGCTGCGCTGACCATGACGCTGAATCTGCCCTATACCAGCATCGGAAACGCTGATCTGGGTACCCGCAAGTCAGGCCTTGGCACGCTGACCTTCGAGCTGATCGGCGACACGCGGCTGTCCTACCTGATGACATGGCCGCATGTGCGCCCGTGGTATATCTCCCGCACCCAGCCCGCCTTCCGCTCCATCCCCAACGCGGCCCATGTGGCGCAGCTGTTTACGGAGGCGGCTGAGACCCGCGTGTCCACGCCTCAGGTTGCACGCATTGATCCAGATCATAGCGCCCCCGGCGCCGTTGCGGCGGAGTAGACCCATGCAAAGCACAACCTCCTCTCTCGCCAACCAGATGAAGCACCGCGACCGCGAGATGGTGCCAAAGGTGCTGGTGCGCGCCATGTTCGGGCTGATGGCGGCCTCCGTGGCCCTTGTGGCCTATGCGCAATGGGCTGATGTGCCGCTTGCTGGCGTCGCCCCCGACAGCCCCGTGGTGCAGGAACGGATGATCACGCTGACCGGTGATCATGCGGCGGGCTACGCCGTCATTGACGACAGCGGTCAGCAAATCGCACACTCAAAAGACGACAAGAACGGGTTTATCGACGTGATCGCCAGTTCCATCAAACGGGAGCGGGAGACCAACGGATACGCCCTCAACGACCCGTTGCGGCTGGTCCGCCGGGAAAACGGCAAAACCGCCGTCATCGACCCCACCACCGGTTGGAAGATCGAGCTGATCGGATACGGAAAAGACAATGTCGCAGCCTTCGCCTCGCTGATCGACTAACCTCATTTGAAAGGGACTTTAAAATGGGATTTCTGACACGAACGAAAGAAAGCGCGCCTTGCGTGGTCACCATATCGCACCGCTTTGAGGAACTGTCCGCGCATGTGAAATTCACCAATGGGGCCGTCGTGAACCCCGGTGACAGCGTGCTGGTGCATGGCGCCGAAATCATGGCCCCCTACGGCGAGCTTGTCGAAGAAGAGCGTCTGGCCACCATCACCCGCGCCTCATGGCTTGAGCGGCAATGGACCCGCTGGACAGGCGATTTCGAGTTCATGGAGCTTTGTGAATTCTCCTTCAGCGAGGAGGTGTTGTCATGAACAAGCCAGAACACTCCGCCTT
>CAYXIZ010000222.1:0-3387 GCA_964465485.1 uncultured Rhodobacterales bacterium
CGGTCGAAGGTTTCCGCGTCGACAAGGCCCAGCGCGATGGCTTCCTCCTTGAGGGTGGTGCCGTTCTTATGGGCGGTCTTGGCGACTTTCGTGGCGTTGTCATAGCCAATGGTCGGCGCGAGTGCGGTGACCAGCATGAGCGATTCCTTCATCAGCTTGTCGATCCGCTCGATATTGGCCTGCGTGCCCGTGACCATATTGTCGGTGAAACTGCCCGCCGCGTCGCCCAGCAGCTGCATGGATTGCAGCACGTTGTAGCTCATCATCGGGTTATAGACGTTCAGCTCGAAATGCCCCTGCGATCCGGCCATGCCGACAGCGGCGTCATTGCCCATGACGTGGACGCAGACCATGGTCAGCGCCTCGGCCTGTGTGGGGTTGACCTTGCCGGGCATGATGGAGGAGCCGGGTTCGTTTTCGGGCAGGATCAGCTCGCCCAGACCGGAGCGGGGGCCGGAGCCCAGCAGGCGCATGTCATTGGCGATCTTGAACATGGAGGCGGCGGCGGTCTTCAGCGCGCCTGAGAACATGACCATTGCATCGTGAGCCGCAAGCGCCTCGAATTTGTTGGGGGCGGTGACAAAAGGCAGGTCGGTGATGGCGGCGATCTCAGACGCGACTTTCTCCGCGAAGCCCTTGCGGGTGTTGAGCCCGGTGCCCACGGCGGTGCCGCCTTGGGCCAGCTCGTAGATATCGGGCAGACACATTTCCACGCGCTCGATGGCTTTGGCCATTTGATGCGCGTAGCCGCCGAATTCCTGTCCAAGGGTCAGAGGTGTGGCGTCTTGCGTATGGGTGCGGCCGATCTTGATGATGTCGGCGAATTCTTCCGATTTTGCGACCAATGCCGCGTGCAGTTTGCGCAGGCCGGGCAAGAGCGTGTCGCGGGCCATCATGCCGATGCCGACATGCATCGCCGTGGGGAAGGTGTCGTTGGACGATTGCCCCATATTGCAATGGTCATTGGGGTGCACGGGGGTTTTTGAGCCCATCTCGCCGCCCATCATTTCGATGGCGCGGTTGGAGATCACCTCATTGGCGTTCATGTTGCTTTGCGTGCCGGAGCCGGTCTGCCAGACGACCAGCGGGAAATTGTCGTCAAACTTGCCGTCGATCACCTCTTGGGCGGCGGCTTGAATGTGCGGCGCCAGCTCCGCGTCGAGGTCGCCGAACTCAAGGTTCACGGTGGCGGCGGCCTTCTTGATGACGCCGAGGGCGCGGATGATGGCCACGGGCTGGCGCTCCCAACCAATGGGAAAATTCATGATCGAGCGCTGCGTTTGCGCGCCCCAATACTTGTCGGAGGGGACCTCCAACGGGCCAAAGCTGTCAGTCTCGGTGCGGAAAGTCTCGCTCATGAAAGGGTGTCCTGCTGGCAAATGTTCACTGCCCAAAAGCTATAAGGCGCGGGCGGCTGCATGACAACATGAGCCGAGATTTTCAGAAGATGTGCCGGGTGTTCAGGATTTGCGGAAACTGTCGAGGCTGACGACATCGGCCTTGGTCGCAGGGTCTTTGGCTGGGTCTTTGGCCGTGTCTGATTTGCGGGCTGATTTGCGGGCCGGTTTGGGGGCGGTTTTGGATTCGAACTCGGGCTCAAACGCCGCTTCGAACTCTGCTTCGAGTTCTGGCAGCTCGTCTTTTGCCAAATCCACCACGTCTTGCAGCTCGGGCAGCTCCTCCTCGTCGCTGTCATGGCTTTCAAAGCGCAGGCCGAACTCCACCGACGGGTCCACGAAGGTGCGCAGGGCGTCGAACGGGACTTTCAGCGGCTCCGGGCTGTCGCCGAAATTCAGCGTGATCTGGAAGCCGTCTTCGCCCACAAACAGCGCGTCATACCAGTTTTGAATGACGATGGTGATTTCCTCGGGGTAGCGGTCAAACAGCCAGTCGGCCATTTCCACATCCGGGTGCTGGGTGTCGTAGGTGATGAAGAAATGATGCGCGCCGGGCAGCCCGTGATCGGCCACATCCTGAAGCACGCCCTTGATCAGGCTGCGCATCGCGTGATGCATCTTCTTACCGTAGTCGATTGTGTCAGGCATGGGCATTGGGTTCCCCGGTGTCCTTTGGGTCAAGCATAGGGGATTTTGGGCGGAGGAAAAGGGGGGATTAGGTGACCCCAATGATTGGCCCAGTGATTGGCCGAGTGATTGGTCCAGTGATTGATCAGGCGATTGCAAGTGTGGCCCAGCCCGCTGCCCCGCCAAGCACCAGCACCCTGATCAGGTTCATGTGGCGCATAAGGAGCGCGTATCCGGCGGCGATGGCCAGCAGCACCGGGGTGATGTGGATGGAGCCGGGGTCGGGGAGCAACAGGGTACCAAACGCCACGGGGATCGGGGTGAGCGTGGTAAAAAAGAGGTTCAGCGCGAACCAGAGCGTGAGGTTCAGAATGACGCCGACCACGGCGGCGGTGATGGCGGCAAGGGCGCTTGCAAGCCGCGGGCGGCTGGCCAGCCAGTCGATATAGGGCGCGCCCGCGAAGATCCACAAAAAGCACGGCGCGAAGGTGACCCAGAGCGTGACAGCGCCTGCAAGAAGGGCGAGGCTTATGCCGCCCTCGCGGTAGCCTGCGAGGATGGCGACGAACTCCGTCACCAGGATCAGCGGGCCGGGGGTGGTTTCGGCCAAGCCCAGCGCGTCCATCATCTGCGCCGTGGTGAGCCAGCCCAGATCACCCACCACGGCTTGGGTCATATAGGCCAGCACTGCATAGGCGCCGCCGAATGTGACCAGCGCCAGTTTGGAGAAGAACAGCCCGAGCGGGCCGAGGAAATCGGGGTCCGCAGCATAGATCGCGGCCAGCGGCAGCAGCCAGATTGCGGCCCACAGCGCTGCGGTTTGTAGCGTTTGGCGCAGTGGCACGGGGGGTGCGTGCTCAGAGGCCGTGTCTGAGGGAAGCGTCGCGCCGATCAGGCCTGCGGCCAGAATGATCAGCGGGAAGGGCACGGAGAAGATGTAGATCGCCACGAACGCAGCGGCGGCGAGGGCCCAGTGGCCGGGGCGGAGCAGCGCGCGTCTGGACAGTTTCAGCAGGGCCTCGATGACGATGACGACCACCACGGCCTTGATGCCGAGAAAGACCGATTGCACCCAATCCAGCCCGCCAATGGCGGCGTAGGACACTGCGAGCGCGAGGATCACCAGCGCGCCGGGGAGGACGAAGAGGAGGCCTGCGAGAAGGCCTCCGGGCACGCCTTTGAGACGCCAGCCTGCGTAAGTTGCCAGCTGCATCGCCTCCGGGCCGGGCAGGAGCATGCAAAAGCTGAGCGCGCGCAGGAATTGCTGCTCGGTGAGCCATGGGCGGTTCTCGACCAGCTCCTTATGCATGAGCGCGATTTGCGCGGCGGGGCCGCCGAAGGACATGAGGCCAATGCGGCCGAA
>CAYXIZ010000223.1:0-3380 GCA_964465485.1 uncultured Rhodobacterales bacterium
TGGGCATCATCGCGGAGGTGCCAGCAGCACTGGCGCAGTTCTTCGCCCAGGGCCGGTCGGGCGCGATCAGCCCGGCTGTGATCATCGGCGTGCTGTTGGTGGTCATCGCCACCATCACCTTCGTGGTGTTCATGGAGCGCGCGCTGCGCAAAATCCACATTCAATACCCGCGTCGCCAAGTGGGCATGAAAGTCTATGATGGCGGCTCCAGCCACCTGCCTGTCAAGGTCAACCCGTCGGGCGTGATCCCGGCGATCTTCGCCTCCTCGCTGCTCTTGTTGCCCACCACCATGAGCACGTTCTCGGGTGGCTCGACCAGCCCGGTGATGGCGACGATCCTTGCTTATTTTGGCCCCGGCCAGCCGCTCTACCTGCTGTTCTTCACGGCGATGATCGTGTTCTTCGCGTATTTCTACACGTTCAACGTGGCGTTTAAGCCCGATGACGTGGCGGACAATCTGAAGAACCAGAACGGCTTTATCCCCGGCATCCGCCCCGGTCAGCGCACGGCTGAATATCTGGAATATGTGGTAAACCGCGTGCTGGTGCTGGGCTCGGCCTATCTGGCGCTGGTTTGCCTCTTGCCGGAAATCCTGCGCGCGCAGCTTGCCATTCCGTTTTACTTCGGCGGGACGTCGGTTTTGATTGTGGTGTCGGTGACGATGGATACGATACAACAGGTGCAGTCCCATATGCTGGCGCATCAGTATGAGGGGCTCATTGAGAAATCCCAGCTTCGCGGCAAAGGCGCCAAGAAGCGGGGCAAGCGGAGCCCGGCACGTAAATGAACATCATCCTTCTTGGACCACCCGGTGCCGGCAAAGGCACGCAAGCGCAAATCCTTGTCGACACGCGGGGCATGATCCAGCTCTCTACGGGGGACATGTTGCGGGCGGCCAAGACCTCCGGCACGGAGATGGGCAACAAGGTTGCTGCCGTGATGGATGCGGGCGAGCTGGTCACGGATGAGATCGTCATCGGGCTGATCGAGGAAAAGCTGCAAGGCGATCACGGTGGCGGCTTTATCTTTGACGGCTTCCCCCGCACATTGGCGCAAGCCGACGCGCTGGGCGCGCTGCTGAAAGCACATGGCACGCAGCTTGATGCGGTCATCGCGATGGAAGTGAATGACGAGGTGCTGGTCAAGCGCATCGTTGGCCGGGCCGAGGAGGCACGTGCCGCAGGCAAGCCGGTCCGCGCCGATGACAATGAGGAAAGCCTCAAGGTCCGCCTTATGGAATATTACAAAAAGACCTCGCCGCTGCTGGGCTACTACCACTGTATGGGCCAGTTGGAATGGGTGCCGGGGCTGGGCACGATTGACGAGGTTTCGACCGCGATCAACGCGGTGCTGGACAGCTGATCACTTTGGGGCGCAGGCCCCACTTGACCCCAGTGTTAATCAGGCCTAAACCGCCCCATCCCGAACGGGAATCGCGCACTTGCCGACCTAGCTAGACGGCCCCGCGCATGAGTACCTAAATCAAGCCCGATGGTTGTAAAAACCGCCGGGCTTATGTTGTGAAAAAAGGTTCCGGAATGACGGAACCGCGACCTAGAAGGAAGACCATTTTGGCTCGTATTGCTGGCGTTAACCTGCCCGACGGAAAGCGCGTCCCAATCGCTTTGACCTACATCACCGGTATCGGCAACACCTCCGCGGAAGCGATTTGCGAGGCTGTTGGTATCGAACGCTCCCGCCGCATGAATGAGCTGTCCGACGCAGAAGTTCTCAAAGTGCGCGAGCATATTGACGAGAATTACACTGTTGAAGGCGACCTGCGCCGCGAGACGACAATGAACATCAAGCGTCTGATGGATCTGGGCTGCTACCGTGGCCTGCGTCATCGCCGCAATCTTCCTGTGCGCGGCCAGCGTACCCACACCAACGCTCGCACCCGCAAAGGCCCCGCAAAGGCCATTGCCGGTAAGAAGAAATAAGGGAGGGTTTGATCAATGGCACGCGATAAGGTCAAAACGAAGAAGAAGGTTCGCAAGAACATCGCCGCTGGCGTGGCGCATGTGAACTCCTCGTTCAACAACACCAAAATCCTGATCTCCGACGTTCAGGGCAACGCAATTTCGTGGTCCTCCGCTGGTACCATGGGCTTCAAAGGGTCGCGCAAATCGACACCTTACGCGGCTCAGATGGCGGCAGAGGATGCGGGCAAGAAAGCACAAGATCACGGCGTCAAGACGCTTGAGGTTGAGGTGCAGGGTCCGGGTTCGGGTCGTGAAAGCGCGCTGCGCGCTCTGGCGGCTGTGGGTTTCCAGATCTCCTCGATCCGCGACGTCACGCCTATGGCGCATAATGGCTGCCGCCCACCAAAGCGCCGCCGCGTCTGACGACAAGACTATTGGGGTCAGGGGGTGGCATGCGCTGCCCTCTGGCTTTGACATTTCAACCTCGAGTGTTCCGGGTATTTGGACATGACCTTGAACGAGCATGGAGGCCCTTATGATCCATAAGAACTGGCAAGAACTGATCAAACCGACACAGCTGGACGTCAAGCCCGGCAACGATCCTGCACGCAAGGCGACCGTCATCGCCGAGCCGCTGGAGCGTGGCTTTGGCCTGACTATGGGCAACGCGCTGCGTCGCGTGCTGATGTCCAGCCTGCAAGGTGCTGCGATCATCTCTGTGCAAATTGACAATGTGCTGCACGAGTTCTCCTCGATTGCGGGCGTGCGCGAAGACGTCACCGATGTGGTGCTGAACCTCAAAGGCGTGGCGATCCGCATGGAGGTCGAAGGGCCGAAGCGTCTGAGCATTTCCGCCAAAGGCCCGGCCGTTGTGACCGCTGGCGATATCTCCGACAGCGCAGGGATCGAAATTCTGAACCGTGACCACGTCATCTGCCATCTTGATGACGGCGCCGACCTGTTCATGGAGCTGACCGTTGCGACCGGCAAAGGCTACGTGTCTGCGGAGAAGAACAAGCCCGAAGACGCGCCCATTGGCCTGATGCCGATCGACGCGATTTTCTCGCCTGTGAAGAAAGTCAGCTACGACGTGCAGCCGACCCGTGAGGGGCAGGTGCTGGATTATGACAAGCTGACCATGAAGGTTGAGACCGACGGCTCGATCTCGCCGGATGACGCGGTGGCCTATGCTGCGCGCATTCTGCAAGACCAGCTGGGCATCTTCGTGAATTTCGACGAGCCCGAGTCCGCGCGTGCGCAGGACGACGAGGACGAGCTGGAATTCAACCCGCTGCTCTTGAAGAAAGTCGACGAGCTGGAGCTCTCCGTGCGGTCTGCCAACTGCCTGAAGAACGACAACATCGTCTATATTGGCGACCTGATCCAGAAGACCGAAGCCGAAATGCTGCGGACCCCGAACTTTGGCCGCAAATCCTTGAACGAGATCAAGGAAGTGC
>CAYXIZ010000224.1:0-3356 GCA_964465485.1 uncultured Rhodobacterales bacterium
GAGGCGCTGGTGGTGCGTGAGGCGGCGGTGCAGGTGATCCAATGGACCGGGTCGGGGCGGCACCGGGTGTCTGTGCCGTGGACGCGGATCAAGGATTTCAACGACACTGACACGCTGGCCGATGTGATCGAGGCCGATCCGCGTATCTGGCGCAATTTCTCGACCGCTTTGGGGGAGGCCGTGCAGTTTGCGCAAAGCAATTTCAAGCAGGTCCCGGATTGTACGCGCAAGGTGATCGATGTCTCTGGCGACGGGCGCTCGAATGAGGGGATCCGCCCGCCTGCGCTGCATGCCTCGCTCCTGGCGGATGGGATTATCGTCAACGGTCTGGCGATTGAGGCCTATGACAAGGGGCTGACGGAGTATTTCGAAAAACATCTGATCGTGGGTCCGGGGTCCTTTGCGATGCGGGCGGCGGAGTTCGAGGATTATCCGGAGCGGATCCGGCGCAAGCTGCTGCGCGAGATCACCAAACAGCTCTCCGAGGCGGAGGTGCCGCGCAAGAATGGCAATTTGTGATCACGACGCAAAAAGCAGTGATCACAAATTCGAGAAATTCATCAAAATCTAGCGACAATTGCGCGCAAATAGACCTCCGGGTGCGTGACTCTGCTGTGAAAATGTCTAGAGTTCGTGACAGTAAATATCGCAGCCAGCACGAAGGACGCGCTCATGGCAGACGTCAACCGGGGGGACCGGCCGCTTTCCCCCCATCTTACCATCTACCGGCCACAGCTGACCTCCATGACCTCGATCCTGACGCGGATCACCGGAAACGCGCTGCTTGTGGCCGCAATCCTGATTGTGTGGTGGTTTCTGGCGGCCAGTTACGGGCCTGAGTATTTCGCCACCGCCGACGCGGTGCTGACCTCTTGGTTTGGCGATCTGGTGTTGTTCCTGTCGCTTTGGGCGGTGTGGTACCATTTCTGCGCAGGCATCCGGCATCTGATCTGGGACAGCGGCCATGGCTTCGAGCTGGAGACCGCGGAAAAGCTGGGCTACGCCGTGATCGCGGGCTCGCTGCTGCTGACCATTTTCACCGTTATCGTGATTTGAGGGGGCAGCACATGGCTTATCTGACCGACCGCAAACGCGCTCAGGGCATGGGCTCCGCCAAGACCGGCACCGGGCATCACTGGTATATGATGGTCAGCTCTGTCGGGCTGGCGATTTTGATTCCGCTGTTCATCTTCACATTTGGGCCAATCCTTGGGTCCTCCTTTGAGGAGGTCATCGCCTATTTCGCGCGGCCTTTCCCGGCGATTGTCGCGGGGCTGACGATTGTGGCCTCGATGATGCATTTCAAAAGCGGTGTCCAGACGCTGATCGAGGACTACGTTCACGGTACGGCCAAGAAGGTGACGATCATCTTGATGATCTGCCTGAGCTACGCCATCGCCGCCACCGGCCTTTTCGCCATCGCGCGTCTCGCACTTTAATTTCGGAGCAAAGACATGGCTGCTGAATACGAATATGAAACCCATGAATATGATGTCGTCGTTGTGGGCGCTGGCGGCGCAGGGTTGCGCGCAACGCTTGGTATGGCCGAACAGGGCCTGCGCACGGCTTGCGTGACCAAAGTCTTCCCGACCCGCTCCCACACCGTGGCGGCGCAAGGCGGGATTGCGGCCTCGCTCTCCAATATGGGGCCCGACAATTGGCAGTGGCATATGTATGACACGGTCAAAGGTTCGGACTGGCTGGGCGACACGGATGCGATGGAGTATCTGGCGCGCGAAGCCCCCAAGGCGGTCTACGAGCTGGAGCATTACGGCGTGCCGTTCTCGCGTACGGAAGAGGGCAAGATCTACCAGCGGCCTTTCGGGGGCCACACAACCGAGTTTGGCGAAGGCCCCCCGGTGCAGCGCACCTGTGCCGCCGCCGACCGGACGGGCCACGCGATCCTGCACACGCTTTACGGCCAATCGCTGAAGCAAAAGGCCGAGTTCTACATCGAGTATTTCGCGATCGACCTGATCATGTCCGATGACGGCGTGTGTCAGGGTGTTTTGTGCTGGAAGCTGGATGACGGCACGTTGCATTTGTTCTCCGCCAAAATGGTGGTGCTGGCCACGGGCGGCTACGGGCGCGCCTATTTCTCCGCCACTTCGGCCCATACCTGCACCGGCGACGGTGGCGGCATGGTCGCGCGGGCGGGCCTGCCTTTGCAGGATATGGAGTTCGTGCAATTCCACCCCACCGGCATTTACGGCGCGGGCTGTTTGATCACCGAAGGCGCGCGGGGCGAGGGCGGCTACCTGACCAATTCTGAAGGCGAGCGGTTCATGGAACGCTACGCGCCGACCTACAAGGATCTGGCGTCGCGCGACGTGGTCTCGCGCTGCATGACGATGGAGATCCGCGAAGGGCGCGGCGTGGGCGATGCGGGGGATCACATCCACCTGCATCTCAACCATTTGCCACCAGAAACGCTGGCGCTGCGGCTGCCGGGCATCTCCGAGTCAGCGCGCATCTTTGCAGGCGTCGACCTGACGAAAGAGCCGATCCCGGTGCTGCCGACCGTGCATTACAATATGGGCGGGATCCCCACGAATTACTGGGGCGAGGTCCTGTCGCCCACCAAGGACGACCCCGACCGCGTGTCGCCTGGCCTGATGGCCGTGGGGGAGGCAGGCTGTGCGTCTGTTCATGGGGCCAACCGGCTGGGGTCGAACTCCCTGATTGACCTTGTGGTCTTTGGCCGTGCGGCGGCCATTCGGGCGGCGAAAGTGGTCGATCCCGAGGCCCCGAACCCCGGCATCAACAAGATGTCGCTGCAACGCGCTTTGGACCGGTTCGACGGGCTGCGCTACGCCAAGGGCCACGTGCCGACGGCGGAACTGCGCATGGAAATGCAGACCACGATGCAAAGCGACGCGGCGGTGTTCCGCACGGACAAGACGCTGGCCGAAGGTGTTGAGAAGATGGACAATGTGGCGTCCAAGCTCGACGATTTGGAGGTGTCGGATCGCAGCCTTGTGTGGAACTCTGACCTGATGGAAACGCTGGAGCTGGCCAATTTGATGCCCAACGCCGTGGCCACGGTTGTGTCGGCGGAGGCTCGTAAGGAAAGCCGCGGCGCGCATGCGCATGAGGATTATCCCGACCGCGACGACGCGAACTGGCGCAAGCACTCGCTGACCTATTTCAAGGGGCAAAAGGCCAAGCTGGACTATCGCGGCGTGCATCTGGAGCCGCTGACCTCGCATAATGAGGGCGGCATTGATCTCAAGAAAATCGCGCCAAAAGCGCGGGTCTATTGATCCGGGCGATGGCTCTCTGTGTGGCCCTTGCGGTTTCGGCCTGTGCCCCCGTGCCGATGACGCTTGAGCGCGCGGATGCGCTGTGCCGTGAAG
>CAYXIZ010000225.1:0-3338 GCA_964465485.1 uncultured Rhodobacterales bacterium
AGTGCATCACCCGTCGCTTCGGACACATGGCGGATACGCAGCGGGTGTGTTTGCTGGGGCGGATGCAGGCTTGATGTGGCCGTGCCGACCTACATGCCATCGACGGGCGCCGACCCAACCTACCGCCAGAAGGCCATATACTCAATCAGATCGCCAAGTTTGCGGCCGAGGAAGATGTGGATGTCCGCGCCGATTACGTAGTAATCGAGCGCGAAGATCGCAAGGATGAAAAGCCCCAAAGCAATCGCGATTTTGTTGGTCATG
Source organism: uncultured Rhodobacterales bacterium (assembly GCA_964465485.1). Taxonomy (GTDB): domain Bacteria; phylum Pseudomonadota; class Alphaproteobacteria; order Rhodobacterales; family Rhodobacteraceae; genus Litoreibacter. Next base: position 265 of record CAYXIZ010000225.1, read on the forward strand.
GGGCCTCGGCGCTGTTGGCTTAGAGGCGTCCCATTGCAGAGGCCACGTCGGCCATGCGGCAGGAGAAGCCCCATTCATTGTCGTACCACGCCAATACCCGAACCATGCGTTTGCCCACAACCTTTGTCTGGTCGGGCGCGAAGATCGAGGAATATTTCGTGTGGTTGAAGTCGATGGAGACTTTGGGCTCGGGGTCGTAGCTGAGCACAGCACCCATATGGCCCGCGGCGGCTTCGCGGACAATTTCGTTGACGTCGTCAGCAGTTACGTCTTTGCCGGCCAGAAAAGTGAGGTCCACGGCGGAGACATTTGGCGTGGGCACGCGCATCGAGGTGCCGTCGAGCTTGCCGGAGAGCTCTGGCAGAACTTCGCCCAGCGCTTTGGCGGCCCCTGTGGAGGTCGGGATCATCGCCATGGCGGCGGCGCGCGCGCGGTAAAGGTCATCGTGGCGGCGGTCCAGCGTCGGCTGGTCGCCAGTGTAGCTGTGGATGGTGGTCATGATGCCTTCCTCGATGCCGATGGCGTCATTGAGGACTTTGGCCAGCGGGGCGAGGCAATTGGTGGTGCAGGACCCGTTGGAGACGACGCCATGCTCGGGCATGAGCTCGCGGTGGTTGACGCCGTAGACGATGGTTTTGTCGACGTTCTTGCCGGGGGCAGAGATCAGCACGCGTTTGGCACCGCGCTCCAGATGCACAGCGGCCTTTTCCTTGGAGTTGAACTTGCCGGTGCATTCCATGACGACGTCGATGCCGGACCAGTCGAGCTCCTCTGGGTTGTAGGTGGAGAAGACTTTCATCGGGCCGCGGCCCAGATCCATCGTGTCGCCGGAGGTTGTGATCTCGCCGGGGAAGCGGCCATGGACACTGTCATATTTCAGCAGATGGGCGTTGGTCTCGATGGGGCCGGTGGCGTTGATGGCGACGACTTGCACATCGTTGCGCGCGCTTTGCGCGATGTGAGCCAAGGTGCAGCGGCCGATGCGGCCAAACCCGTTGATTGCGACTGTTGTGGTCATGATACTCAGTTTCCTCGTTACCCGTGGTGCCCCTGCGCATGGCTATACAGGGTATTGGGTTTTCCGAGAAGCCGGGTTTTTCGTTTTTTCACAAACCGTTAGCGTTAACATGCATAAATTATGTGCAGTTTGTGAACACAATAAAAACTGTTAGCGATAACTGTTTCCAGAGCGCTGTGAGGCCCTCTGCAAGTGAGTCGTCTTAGCCCGCGCGGAAGACCAGCGCGCTGCCGTTGAGGCAATGGCGCTTGCCGGTGGGGGCGGGGCCGTCTTCGAAAATATGGCCCAGATGGCTGCCACAGCGGCGGCAATGGACCTCTGTGCGGGTGGTGAAGAGGGTGTTGTCGGGCTTGGTGCCGATGGCGTTTTGCAAGGGCGCGGTGAAGCTGGGCCAGCCGGTGCCGCTGTCGAATTTCGTGGCGGAGCTGTAAAGCGGCAGGTCGCATCCGCGGCAGATATAGGTGCCTTTGGCCTTGCTGTTATGCATCGGGCTGAGGAAGGCGTTTTCGGTCTGCTCCTCGCGCATGACGAGATATTGCGTGTCGGTGAGCATGGCGCGCCATTCGGCCTCCGTGCGGGTCACCTCAAACGGGCCTTCGGCGGCGTGGACCCAAGCAGGAAGGGCTGCCAGCGAGGCTGCGCTGATCAGAAAATGACGGCGGGATTGGCTACGCATGGGAGGTTCCTTTGAGGACTGCTTTGGGGGGATTGGAAGGGGGCCGGGTGCCACCTCTGCACCTGGGGACAAGGCAGAGGTGGCGGTTGGCAGGGCTTATTTCGGAACGAGGACCGAGTTTACGACGTGGATCACGCCGTTGGACTGGTTCACATCCGCAATCGTGACCCCTGCACCATTGCCGCTTTCGTCCACGATATAGAGCTTGCCGCCCCGTACCGTTGCCGAAAGCGTGTCACCGGAAACGGTCAGAAACTGGTAAAAGCCGGTGTCGGAGGCCTTGGCTTTCGCCATCAGCTCGGCGCCCGAAATGTTGCCCGCAACCACATGGGCGGTCAGCACTTTGGTCAACATGTCTTTGTTTTCCGGGGCCAGCAGGGTTTCGACAGTGCCTGCGGGCAGGGCGTCGAAGGCCGCGTTGACGGGGGCGAAGACGGTGAACGGGCCGGGGCTTGCGAGCGTGTCGACGAGACCTGCGGCCTGAACGGCGGCGACCAGCGTGGTGTGGTCTTTCGAGTTGACGGCATTCTCAACGATATTCTTGGATTCAAACATCGGCGCTCCGCCAACATCCGGGTTCGCGGCAAGGGCTGCGGTTGCCAGAGTGGCGGCTGCGACGGTCGAAGTGAGAAAAGTTGTGAATTTCATTGGTGGCGTTCCTTCAGGTTATCCCGACCTGAAGTGGCCGGGGATACTGAGAGGAACGAGACGGTTTCGCAAAGAGTTTCAAACTCTGCGCTTTTTATGCGTTCACGAAACCGTGAGCTTTGCGCGGGTTCAGCTGACCTTGGCTTCCAGACTGTCGGCGATGGCCTCGGCGCGGGCGGCAAGCTCGGCCATGCTGTCGGTGACCTGCGGCGGGATCACGGCGACCTCGACCTGCTCGGGCGGGGCGGCTTTGAGGGTTGTCAGCTCGCGGGTCATGCCCTCGATGCGGGCCTCGGCGGCACGGAGCTCTTCCTCAATGCCGGCGGTCTTGTCGGCCAGCATCAGGCCTGCCATCAGCAGCATCCGGGTTTCGGGCATCCGGCCGATCTGCTCGGCCAGGACGCTGGCCTCGCTGTCGAGAAGCCGGGCGGCGGATTGCAGGAAATGCTCTTCGCCAGTCTGGCAGGCCACCTGAAAGGTGCGCCCGCCAATGTCGATATTTACTTCGGGCATGGGTCAGCCTTCCTTCACGATGGGGGCCAGCTCGGCCATGATGTCGTCCAGCTCGCCCCGGTCGGCGTCGCGCAGGGCGCGCAGATGGTCGAGCTGCGCCTTGGCCCCTGCATCCGCGCTGTCGGCATCGCCTTGATAGGCGGCATTGGCCTCGCGCAGGGCGTCATTGTTCTGGCTGAGCGTCTCGATGACATTCTCAAGGCGCTTATTCTCGGTCTC
>CAYXIZ010000226.1:0-3264 GCA_964465485.1 uncultured Rhodobacterales bacterium
CCACAAAGACCTTGATGACGGCGTCGTGGAAATTGCCCTCGTTGCCCGCAGGCGCATTCGGCGCGCCGGACATGGTGAAAGCTTCGCGGCTATAGTCGCAGGAGGCGCCGAGGCGGCGCAGCTGCTGGATGATGGTGCCGCCGGACTCTGTTTTCCATTCCCAGACTTTTTCGAGGAATTTTTCGCGCCCCAGCTCCGTGCGTTTGGGCTGCTGGGTTTCCATCAGCTGGCGTTCGACCACCATCTGCGTGGCGATCCCTGCGTGATCCGTGCCGGGCTGCCAGAGCGTGTTATAGCCCTGCATCCGCTTCCAGCGGGTCAGGATGTCCTGCAACGTGTTGTTGAAGGCGTGGCCGATATGCAGAACGCCCGTCACGTTTGGGGGCGGGATCATGATGCAGAAGGTCTCAGCACGCGAGGCGTTTGCGCCTGCCTTGAAACAGCCTGCGGCCTCCCATGCGGCCGAAAGCCGGGCCTCGGCCTCGTCTGCGTTGAATGTTTTTTCCATGGCCATGATCATCTGTCCTCTTGCGTTGAGGCTGACATAGCGGGGCAGGGCGGAAAGGAAAAGTGCCAAGGCTGACCTGTCGCGCGGTCCGGGCCGTTTCACGCCCCTGACGGAGCCGCGTGGCATGGCCCGTCTGGCACGACAAAGCCGACACGTCTTTTAGGGGGCGGAGCCATCCTGCGTCACAGTTTGCGGCAACCCGCCGGTTTTGGGGCGTTTGACCCAAGGCAGGCGACGGGACCAGCCGTCGCGGCGGGCCAGCGCGCTGCTGTGCAGCGATTCCGACGGGTCCCTGCCCACCGTCCGGGCGCTGCGGCCAAGAAACAGCTTGCCCCAGCCCCGGAACGTGCCGACCGACGGCGCATTCACATCGAGCGGGTAGCGCGTGCGCCAGCCGTCGGGCAAGGGAAGGCCGCAGCGCTCCGCATTGCCCAGCATCCAGACCAGCGGGATGTTGGAGAGCGGCCGGGCGGGCTCATAGCCCGTCAAATGCCCGCCCACATCGCCGTGGCTGCCGGAAAACCAGACCTGTTGCAGCGTGCCGCTATAGCCCGGCTCGCTGTCCCACAGCACGGGCGAGAAGGCGTTGCGGGTCTCGTTCAGCGACAGGGCCTGAAACCCGTGCCGCACGGTCTCGCCCAGATGATGCGAGTGAAACGCATGCTCCACCGGAGACAGCCGCCACAGCACCGGGGCGCGAAAGCCCAGCGCGCGGACCGTGTCCCAGACGCCCACCATCTCCACGGGGGCGTCCTCGTAGCAATGAACCGAGCGGAAGGATTTCGCGGCCAGACTGTCAGGGTCGATGCGGTAGTGGCGAAAGGCCTGGCGCACGTTGCGCTCCGTGGCGTGGTCGCTTTTCAGCAGGCCCACCCGGTCGATGACGCCCGCCAGCGAGCGCACCGCATAGGCCCCGCGCGAATAGCCGAACAGAAAGATCCGGTCGCCGGGCCGGTAGCGCGAGGCGATGAACCCGTAGGCGCGCCGGATCTGGCGGTTGATGCCAACGCCCGCCAACACGTCAATCGCGCGCGAAAACCCCTGCCACTGAATGCCCGCCTCGTATTTCAGCGACACCGCCTTGTTTGGCCCCATCTCCGAGAGCAGCCGGAAGGTGCGCCCGGCATTCGTCTCGAACCCTTCCTCAAGGGAGGACATGGTGCCGTCCAGAATGACCACATGGGTGATCGGCCCCCGCTTGGCCGCGCCTGAAGGGTGCAGCGTTTTGTCGCCCGGCCCGAACCCTGCGAGATGTTTGAGGCTGTTGGACATGGCCAACCCATGACCGAGCAGTCTTTTCATCAGCTTAGGCAGGCGCACGGTCAAAGGTCCTTTCGGCAACGGGTCACGCGCGCCAGACTAGGCCAACGGGCAGGCAGTGTCAGCCTCGCCAAGGGCAAAGAATATGGGCTGTGTCCGGGGGTCACAGGTTACGGAATGAGCGTGGCAAACATGAGCGAGGCCGCCCCATAGCCGATCAGCATTTCCAGCACCACGATGTTGAGCAGCATGCGGCGGAACCGATGCGCCATGGCGGCGATGGCGAGCCCCGCCAGCAGCAAATGGAACCCGGCGGTGAAGGTCAGGGCGGTGAAATAGTAAAACACGTCGGGGCCAAATCCGGGCGACAGCACTGCCTGCGTGTCGACCCGCGCCGCAAAGGACAGCGGCACCAGAATGAGCCCCAGAAACACCGCCAGAAAGATCGACCAGCCGCGCGAGCGGCCTGCGTTATCGCGTGCGGAAATGGCGGGAGGGGTCACCCGTGTGGGGGTCACCGGCCCCTCCGCCACGGGGAGGGGGGAGGCGTCGGGCATCTTGGCGATCCGGCCAATGCGGTCGTGAAACGTGGTCTGGGTCGTTGTCTGGCTCATATGGCGCACCTTGCTGGAAAAGATGAGACGCCCTGAGGCTAACCCGCGTCTTCGGCCAAATTATGGCCAAATCGGCCAAGTGTCGCGTTACGTGTTTTGCATCCAGCCCCAGACCCGGTGCGGTGTAAACGGCATATCCACATGGCGCACGCCATCCTCCCACAGCGCGTCGAGCACCGCGTTGGACACAGCCGCCAGCGCGCCCACGGTGCCCGCCTCCCCGCAGCCTTTCATGCCGAGCACATTGGCCGTGGAGGGCACGCATTCGGTGTGAAACTCAATCATCGGCACGTCGGCGGCGCGCGGCATGCCGTAATCCATGAAGCTGGCGGTCAGAAGCTGGCCGTCCTCGTCATAAACCACATGTTCGCTGATCGCCTGCCCAATGCCTTGCACCACGCCGCCATGCACCTGCCCCTCGGCCAGCATCGGGTTCATCAGCACCCCGAAATCATCCACCACGGTGAACTTGGCCACTCGGGTCTGGCCCGTGTCGGGGTCCACCTCGACCTCCGCCACGTGGCAGCCATTGGGGAAAGACCGTCCGGGCAGGGTGGTGGTCTGCGAGGTGCTCAGAAGGTCACTCTCTCCAGCCTCCGCCGCGCGGTCTGCGGCCTCGATCAGGGTCATCACCACATTGGAGCCTTCGGCGCGGAACGTGCCCTCTTCAAACGCCACCTCTGGCACGCCCAGCTGGTCAGCCACGAAAGGTTTGAACCGGTCGATGATCGCCTCGGCCGTGCCCCGGATGGCTGTGCCTTGCGTGGTCACGGAGCGCGAACCCCCCGTGCCGCCGCCCTTTTTGATACGGTCGCTGTCGCCTTGCACGATCTCCACCTGATCCAGCGGGATGCCGGTGAACTCGTTGAGCAACTGGCGGTA
>CAYXIZ010000227.1:0-3239 GCA_964465485.1 uncultured Rhodobacterales bacterium
AGATTTGCGCGATGTTGTCGGACGTGCTGGAAACCGTCGGCATCCCGCGCGGCGACTATATTGTGCGGGTGAACAACCGTAAGGTTTTGGATGGCATTTTAGAGAATGTTGGTTTGCTTGATGTCATGGAACCAGAGCGCTTTGTGACTCAGCGTGGCATCGTTATGCGAGCAATCGACAAGTTGGATCGGCTCGGTGAAGATGGAGTGATGATGCTCCTTGGAAAAGGAAGAACTGACGAAAGTGGCGATTTCACTAAAGGTGCTGAACTGACTTCTCACCAAATCGCGATTATTATGTCATTCTTAAATGCGAACAATTCGATATCGGCGGCGATGAATGCTGAGGACGATAATTCTGAAAGGCTGGAATTTGCAAATGCCGGGGCGCGTAACTTTGTAACTTGTGGCTACCTCGAGAGTTTAGTGGGTCTAAGCCAAACGGGTAGAGATGGAGTCGAAGAACTACGTGAGATAGCCAAATTACTAGGTGCTCAGGGATATGACACAGACCGCATCGTCATCGACCCCTCCGTCGTGCGCGGCCTCGGCTATTACACCGGCCCCGTCTATGAGGCCGAGCTGACCTTCGAGATCACCGACGAGAAAGGCCGTCCGCGCCAGTTCGGCTCCGTCGCGGGGGGCGGGCGCTATGACGATCTGGTCAAGCGGTTCACGGGGCAGGAGGTTCCGGCCACCGGCGTCTCCATCGGGGTGGACCGGTTGCTGGCGGCACTTCATGCGAAAGGCCGGATGGACAAGGCGACCGTAGGCCCCGTCGTCGTGACCGTCATGGACCGCGAGCGGATGGCAGATTATCAGGCGATGGTGGGCGAGCTGCGCGCTGCGGGCATCCGGGCGGAGGTCTATCTGGGTAATCCCAAAAACTTCGGCAACCAGTTGAAATACGCCGACAAACGCAACGCGCCGGTGGCGGTGATTGCGGGCTCTGACGAGTTTGACCAAGGCGTAGTGCAGATCAAGGACCTCGTGCTCGGCGCCAAGATTGCGGAGACCGCGACCCATGAGGAATGGAAAGAGCAGCCCGCGCAGTTCGAGATCAAGCGCGGCGATCTGGTGGCCGAAGTCCGCAAGATACTGGACGCCTGATGAGCGGCACCCCCGCCATACGTGCTGAAGCGGAGCGGCTGTTTGCGCTGTTTCAAAGCGCCGGTGCCCTGCCGGTTGAGGCGGCGATTTTGCAGCCTTCTGAGGTTCTGCTGGACCTCTACGGCGAGGAGATCCGCGCGCGCGCCTATGTGACCTCGGACCCCGAGCTAGGCGAGCGGATGCTGCGCCCGGATTTCACGGTGCCCATCGTGCAGGCCCATATGCAAGACGGCGCGGAGCCTGCGCGCTACACTTATATGGGCGAGGTGTTTCGCAAGCAGGAAGCGGGCTCGGACCGGGCCAGCGAGTTTCTGCAAGTGGGCTACGAGGTGTTTGACCGCGCCAACCCGGCCACGGCGGATGCGGAAGTGTTCGCGCTTTTTGCGCAAGCGGTGGGCGACGCTCCGTTGCGGGCCTCCATTGGTGATATCGGGGTGCTGATCGCGGCGGTGCAGGGCCTTGGGACCTCTGCCCGCAGACGTGCCGCCTTGATGCGTCATATCTGGCGACCCGCCCGGTTCCGCGCGCTATTGGACCGCTTCGCCGGACGCGCGGAACTGCCCGAAGGCCGTGCGGACTTGATCGGCGCATTGGACGGCTTGGACTTAGCGCAGATCGTGCAAGGTGCCGGGCCCGAAATCGGCTTGCGCCGCGCGGGGGAAGTCACGGCCCGGCTGGAGGCGTTGCGCGAGGACATGGAGGCGGCGCCGATCCCGGCCGCGCAGATCGACGCTTTGAACGCGATTTTAAACCTGACGGACAGCGCGGACAAGGCCGCCGGGCAACTGGCCGAGATTGCCAATCAGTTCCCGGCGATCAAGCCCGCCGCACAAGGGTTTGCCAAGCGCCTGAACGCGTTGAAAGAGCGCGGCGTTGACGTGACGGCGCTGACCTATGAGGGGTCCTACGGTCGCACCTCCATGGAATATTATGACGGGTTCGTCTTCGGATTTGCCCGCGAGGGGGCGGCCCCGGTGGCCTCCGGCGGGCGCTACGACGCGCTGACCCGCGTGCTGGGCCAAGGGCGCGCGATCCCGGCGGTGGGCGGCGTGATCCGGCCCGAATTGCTGTTGGAGGGGGCGTCGTGACGCTGAAGCTGGGCGTGCCCTCCAAGGGGCGGTTGATGGAAGACACATTCGCATGGTTCGGCGCGCGCGGCGTGACGTTGCAGCGCACCGGGTCGGATCGTGAATATGCGGGGGCTGTGTCGGGCGTTGAAGGCGTCGAGCTGATCTTGATGAGCGCCGGAGAGATCCCGCGTGAGCTGGCCTCCGGCCGCATTGATTTGGGCGTCACCGGCACCGATCTGGTGCGCGAAAAGATCGCGCTGTGGGATGAGAAAATCGAAACGCTGGCGGAGCTGGGCTTCGGCCATGCCGATCTGATCCTCGCCGTGCCGCGCTTTTGGGCGGATGTCTCGGGGCTGGATGATCTGGACGCGGTGGCCGCTGCCTTCCGCGCCGAGCACGGGTTCCGCCTGCGGATCGCCACGAAATACCACCGGCTGGTGCGCGAGCATTTGCGCGAGGCGGGCGTTGCCGATTACCAGCTGGTCGACAGCCAAGGGGCCACGGAAGGCACCGTGAAGAACGAGACGGCGGAGGCGATTGCCGACATCACCTCTAGCGGCGCGACGTTGGAGGCGAACCATCTGAAAGTTCTGGCCGGACCGCCGATTTTGCGCTCGCAGGCGACGTTGTTTGCGTCGAAGACCTCGGGCGCGGATGCGCGGCTTATGGCCACGCTGACCGCTAAGCTGGGGCTCTAGCGCACCCCGATATCGGCCAGCGCCGCGCTGAGTTGCGGCGGCAATGCTTCTTCGCGGGCGCGGTGTTCGGGCAGGTCGGCGGGGGCGTCTTCGGGTTTGAGATAGCGCCAGCCTTGGAACGGGCGCTTGGTCATGTTTTCCACGCGGATCAGCTTGGGCTCGAACACAAGAGCGCAGCGGCGGATACCGTCTCCACGGTCGTATTCATCAAGGCGCAGGATGCGTTGGCGGGCTTGTACGACGCCTTTGATCACCCAGTAAATTGAGCCGCCATTGAGGATTTCCGCCTCGCGTTTTGGCCACATGCGGGTGACGTGGCGCGGGTTGCCATCCGCGCCTTTGGGGCGCGGGCTGTCTTGCCA
>CAYXIZ010000228.1:0-3215 GCA_964465485.1 uncultured Rhodobacterales bacterium
CGCCGGGCGGGCAGGGACGCGGCGCGCCGCTCGATGGCGGAGGTGTTGGCCTGCACGCGGGCGACCCAATCAAGGTCAAGCGGCATGCCGGGATTGCGGGGCAGGTGCAGCTGCGGCAATTGGGCGGGAGCGAGGGTGTGTTCCATCCCGCCAGTTTGATCTCCTTTGGGGGCTAAGGGCAAGGTGGCTCAGGCTTTGACGCGGCGGCGGATCAGGTCTAGGGAGGGACGCAGATCAGGAGGCCCCCATGACCTCAACAGATATCAAGATCGCGCCGTCCATTCTGGCCGCAGATTTCGCCAATTTCGGCGCAGAGATCGAGGCCGTTGAGGCCCAAGGTGCCGATTGGATCCATGTCGATGTGATGGACGGGCATTTTGTGCCAAACATCACCTTCGGGCCTGAGACCTGCAAGGCGATCCGCCCGCATATCAAAACGGTGATGGATGTGCATCTGATGATCTCGCCGGTGGCTACCTATATCGAGGCCTTTGCCGAAGCGGGCGCGGACGTGATCACCGCCCATGTCGAGGCCGGCCCGCATATTCACCGCACGTTGCAGGCCATTCGCGGGGCAGGGGCCAAGGCGGGCGTGGCGCTGAACCCCGGCACCGATCTGGACAGCGTGGACTACCTTTTGGACATGGTTGATCTGGTCTGCATCATGACCGTGAATCCCGGCTTTGGCGGGCAGAAATTCATCCACAGCCAGGTGGAAAAGGTACGCAAGCTGCGCGCCATGATCGGCGACCGCCCCATCCATATCGAGATAGACGGTGGGGTCACACCGCAAACGGCGCCAATGGTGGTGGAGGCAGGTGCGGATGTGCTGGTCGCGGGCTCAGCTGTCTTCAAAGGCGGCAGCGTCAGCAACCCTGCGCCTTACGGCGACAACATCCGCGCTATCCGGCAAGCTGCTGGTTCTGTGTAGAGGTTGCGGGCTCAATGAAATACGGGTCCACGTCGCGCCAATAGGCCAGAAGATCGGCCCCGGTTGGGCTGAAATTGCCCCGCTTTTGCATCGCGAACAGGTCCACCGATAAAAGCGATGCCATCCGAAGGGCCTGCGCGGTCTCTGCATTGGGCGTGTCGTTCTCTCCGGAGAAAACCCGCTCGATCGCATGCGCGGCGCTGACCATCACAAACACGATTTGCAAGCCGGTGACATTTGGCCAGCGGGTCGCCAGCTCGGACACCGCCCGCCTCGGCCCATCCGGGCCATCCGACACCCGCGCGATTGCGAAGTCGATCATGTTATCTATTTGCTTCAGCCCCAAAACCGTAACTCTCGAAACACCGGATACAAACGCCCCACCAGCATGGCGTACACGCAAAACACTAACCCCGACCGAACAGCTTTTCCAGCGTGTCGAGCTGCGATGCGGCGCTGGCGCGTTTTGTGCCTTCCCCCGCCCGGTCTCAGGTCCTAGAAAGGCCCCCTGCTCAAGGAGGCAAGGATGGCGTCAATCCTATCAGTTCGCGATGTAAACAAGGTCTTTGACGGTGGTCACGAGGCGCTGAAGTCGGTCTCTCTCGAGATTGAGGAGGGCGAAATTCTGGCTCTGCTTGGCCCCAATGGGGCAGGCAAAACCACGCTCATTTCGATCATCTGCGGCATGGTGAACCCGACGGGGGGCACGGTGCGTGTTGGTGGATATGACATCATCGACGAATTCCGCGAGGCAAGGCGGCTGATCGGGCTGGTCCCACAAGAGATTAACCTTGAGCCCTTCGAGCGGGTTTTGAACACGGTGCGCTTCTCGCGCGGGCTGTTTGGCAAGCCACGCGACGACGCCAAATTGGAGACCATCCTGCGGCAGCTGTCACTTTGGGACAAGAAAGACGCCCGCATCAAGGAACTGTCAGGCGGCATGAAACGCCGTGTGCTGATTGCCAAAGCGCTGAGCCATGAGCCCCGGATTTTGTTCCTAGATGAACCGACGGCGGGTGTGGACGTGGAACTGCGCAAGGACATGTGGCAGATCGTGCGCCAGCTGAAGGCGGATGGCGTGACCATCATCCTGACCACGCATTACATCGAAGAGGCGGAGGCGATTGCCGACCGCGTGGGCGTGATCTCCAGCGGAGAGATTTTGCTGATCAAGGAGAAGGCCGCCCTGATGACGCAGATGGGCCGCAAGGAGCTGGAGATCGACCTCGACCAGAGACTGGACGCAGTCCCGGACGCGCTGTCGCAGCATGCGTTGGAGCTGGGCAAGGATGGCCGCTCCCTGATCTACAGCTACGACACGGCGGCGGAACGTACGGGGATCACAACCTTGCTGGGCGACGTGGCCAAGGCCGGGTTGGTGACGCGCGATGTGTCCACGCGGCAATCCTCGCTGGAAGATATTTTTGTCGGTCTCGTGGAGGACGCGAAATGAATTTGGAAGCTGTACGGGCCATTTACATATTCGAAATGGCGCGGTTTTTCCGCACACTGATGCAGAGCTTTATCTCGCCGGTGATCTCGACCTCGCTCTATTTTGTGGTCTTCGGCACCGCCATCGGGTCGCGCATCGACAGTGTGGAGGGGATCAGCTACGGCGCGTTCATCGTGCCCGGTCTGATTATGCTCAGCGTGATGACACAGGCCACGGCCAACGCGTCTTTTGGCATCTATTTCCCGAAATTCATGGGCACGATCTACGAGCTGCTGTCAGCCCCGGTCAGCTTTTTCGAGATTGTCATCGGCTACGTGGGCGCGGCGGCCACCAAGGCGCTGTTTATCGGTACGGTGATTTTCGTCACGGCGCATTTCTTTGTTGATCTGCCGGTTGCGCACCCGGTGGCCATGGTCGCCTTCTTGCTGCTGACCTGCATCAGCTTCGCGCTTTTGGGCTTCATCATCGGCATCTGGGCGCAGAATTTCGAGCAGTTGCAACTGATCCCGCTTCTGGTCATCACGCCCTTGGTCTTCTTGGGAGGCTCGTTCTATTCGGTCTCCATGCTGCCGCCAGTCTGGCAAACGATCACCATGTTCAACCCGGTCGTTTACCTCATCTCCGGGTTCCGCTGGGCGTTCTTTGGCACGGCTGACGTGCCGATTGGCCTGAGCCTGTTTGCGATCTCGGTCTTCACGGCGGGCTGCCTTGCGGTGATCTGGTGGATCTTTAAAACCGGCTACCGCATCAAGAGTTGACTGCCCGTGAGGTCGAATTGGTATAGGGTTAAGACTCTATAACCAAAAGCGAGACCCTGATGATGAAAGCCCT
>CAYXIZ010000229.1:0-3192 GCA_964465485.1 uncultured Rhodobacterales bacterium
CGTCAGGCCTCGGCGATTATTCCGCTGTTGTGGCGCGCGCAGGAGCAGGAGGGGTGGCTGACCCGTCCGGCGATTGAGGGCGTGGCCGACATGCTGGGGATGGACTATATCCGCGCGCTTGAGGTGGCCTCGTTTTACTTCATGTTCCAGCTGCAACCTGTTGGATCTGTGGCCCATATTCAGATTTGCGGCACCACGTCCTGCATGATCTGCGGGGCTGAGGATTTGGTGGCGGTGTGCAAGGAAAAGATCGCGCCGAAAGCGCATCAGATTTCCGCTGACGGCAAGTTCAGCTGGGAGGAGGTCGAGTGCCTCGGTGCCTGCGCCAACGCGCCGATGGCCCAGATTGGCAAGGATTATTACGAGGACCTGACCGCCGCGCGCATGGGCGAGATGATTGACGAGATGGCGGCGGGCAAAGTGCCTGTGCCGGGCTCGCAAACCGGGCGCTACGCGGCGGAGCCTTTGAAGGGGCTGACCTCGCTGACCGAATATGACAGCGGCAAGACACAGTATAATGCCTCGGTGCAGCTGGCCACGGATATTGGCGACACGATCAAGCGGATTGATGGCACCGAAGTGCCGCTGATTGCGCCTTGGGGGCAGGGGGCTCCGACCTCAGGCGGCAAAGCCAAGCCTGCGCCGAAAGCCAAGCCTGCCGCCAAAGCAAAATCGGCCGCGAAAGCGACGGCCGCGGTGGCAAAAGCGCGGCCCAAGCCTTCCAAACCAGCGGCCAAGCCTGCGACACAAGCGGCGCGCAAGCCGGTGGCCAAGGATGGCAAGCCCGAGATGTTGAAAAAGGCCCGTGCGGGTGGCGCGGATGATCTCAAGATGATCAAGGGCGTTGGGCCAAAACTTGAAGCGCTGCTGAATAAGCTGGGCGTTTATCATTTCGACCAGGTTGCCGGTTGGCGCAAGGCCGAAGTTTCGTGGGTGGACGAGCATCTTGAAGGATTCAAGGGCCGGGTCAGCCGCGACAATTGGGTATCACAAGCAAAGACCCTCGCCAAAGGTGGCACGACCGAGTTTTCGGGCCGGGTGAAAAAGGGTGGTGTATACTAAGTGCGAGTATCTAGCGGACAGGGAGATAAGACATGACTCAGAATTCATCAGGCGCATCATGCGCCATTACGTGCTGGCTGATTGCGGCGCTTGCGGGCATCTTGATTGCGGCCTTGCTCATGGTGCAGGGCGAATGGGCCTTCTTGCCGGCAGTTATGCTGGGCGGGCTTGCCTTTGTTTTGGGCGGGTTGTTCCTCAGTTGGGCGTTTTGCACAGGGAATACTGCGCAAGCCACGAGCACGACGTCTGGCGCGACATCTTCCGCCAACACCACGACGGCCAAGGCGGCCACGGCGGCAACCGCAACAGCTGCGGCGGCGGGTGCTGCGACCATGGCGGCTCCGCTGGTGAGCTCGGGGGCCACGACCTCCGAGCCCGCGCCAAAAGCGGCAGCCAAACCGAAAGCTGCACCAAAGCCGAAGGCCGCGCCCAAAGCCAAAGCGGCCCCGAAGCCGAAGGCAGCCCCGAAAGCGGCGGCCAAGCCTAAAGCAGCGCCGAAGGCAAAGGCCGCTGACAAGCCCAAGCAAGCTCCGGTTGCCAAAGACGGAAAGCCAGAGCTTCTCAAGAAGGCGCGCGCCGGTGGTGCGGATGACCTCAAGCAGATCAAAGGGGTTGGACCCGGCCTTGAGAAAACGCTCAACGAGCTGGGCTTTTACCATTTCGACCAGATCGCCGGATGGCGCAAGAAAGAGGTCGAGTGGGTCGACTCGCGCCTGAAATTCAAAGGCCGGATTGAGCGCGACGAATGGATCAAACAGTGCAAAACGCTGGCCAAAGGGGGGACCACCGAGTTCTCCAACAAGGTCAAGAAGGGCGGCGTTTACTAAATCGTGCCTGTTTGGCGTAAAATATGACGGGCTCCGACGACACCGGTGCTCGGTCCCGGCGCGGAAGGCAGCTTGCCTTGATCATCGCCGGCACCGCAGTCGCCTATGTCGGGGTGCAGTTTATCGGAGCAAGCCTTGGGTGGTCGACACGCACCCTTGGCTTGTTCGACCTCGCGGCTTTGGCCGTGTTTGGATGGGCGCTGGTCAGCGCTTTTATGACCTGGCGCGCGCGCCGGGATGACAGTTAAGGGACGCAAGCGATGCTCGCAGATAAAGACCGTATCTTTACCAATCTCTACGGGATGCATGACCGCAGCCTGAAGGGCGCCAAAAAGCGCGGCCATTGGGATGGCACGGCAAAGATCATCAAGCGCGGGCGCGACAAGATTATCGAGGAGATGAAGGCCTCCGGCCTGCGGGGCCGTGGTGGCGCGGGTTTCCCGACGGGGCTCAAATGGTCCTTCATGCCGAAAGAAAGCGACGGGCGTCCGAGCTATCTGGTGGTCAATGCCGACGAGTCTGAGCCGGGCACCTGCAAGGACCGCGAGATCATGCGCCACGACCCGCATACTTTGATCGAGGGCTGCCTGATCGCGTCTTTCGCGATGAATGCCAACGCCTGCTATATCTACATTCGCGGCGAGTACATCCGCGAGAAAGAGGCGCTGCAAGCCGCCATCGACGAGGCCTATGACGCGGGGCTTGTTGGCCCGAACGCGGCCAAGTCGGGTTGGGATTTCGACATTTACCTGCATCACGGCGCGGGCGCGTATATTTGCGGTGAAGAGACCGCTTTGCTTGAAAGCCTTGAGGGCAAGAAGGGCATGCCACGGATGAAGCCGCCCTTCCCGGCGGGGGCGGGGCTCTATGGCTGCCCGACCACGGTGAACAATGTGGAATCCATTGCGGTGGTGCCGACGATCTTGCGGCGCGGGGGGGATTGGTTTTCCAGCTTTGGGCGGCCCAACAATGCGGGCACCAAGCTGTTTGCGATCTCGGGCCATGTGAACAACCCCTGCGTGGTCGAGGAGGCTATGAGCATCTCCTTTGAGGAGCTGATCGAGAAGCATTGCGGTGGCATACGCGGCGGCTGGGGCAATCTGAAGGCGGTTATTCCGGGCGGCTCCTCTGTGCCCTGCGTGCGCGGGGAGAACATGAAGGACGCGATCATGGATTTCGACTACCTGCGCAATGACTTGCAATCGGGGCTGGGCACGGCGGCGGTGATCGTGATGGACCAGTCCACCGATATTATCAAAGCGATCTGGCGGCTGTCGGCGTTCTACAAACATGAAAGCTGCGG
>CAYXIZ010000230.1:0-3155 GCA_964465485.1 uncultured Rhodobacterales bacterium
TCCACCGGCACGATGCGGTCGCAGCCGCGCACCACGGAATAGCTGTAATGGTAATAGCCCCCGCCATTGGCACACGACCCCATGGAGATCACGTAACGCGGCTCCGGCATCTGGTCATAAACCTTGCGCAGGGCAGGCGCCATCTTGTTGGTCAAAGTGCCCGCCACAATCATCAGATCCGACTGGCGCGGGGAGGCGCGCGGCGCCGTGCCGAACCGCTCCATGTCATAGCGCGGCATGGCGGTGTGCATCATCTCAACCGCGCAGCAGGCCAGCCCGAAGGTCATCCAGTGCAGCGACCCGGTGCGCGCCCAGTTGATAATGTCCTCGGTCGAGGTGACGAGGAAGCCCTTATCCTGCAACTCGGCATTCAGCTCCCGCGTGGCAACATCCTTGTCCCAGCCCGCCGTGTTCAGACCCGTTTGAACTCCCGTCGCTACTCCCATTCGAGCGCTCCCTTTTTCCACTCATACGCGAACCCAATCGTCAGCACCGCGAGAAACACCATCATCGACCAGAAGCCCAAGAGCCCCACATCCTTAAAGGCCACGGCCCACGGGAAGAGGAACGCGACCTCAAGATCAAATATGATGAACAGGATCGAGACGAGGTAAAACCGCACATCGAACTTCATCCGGGCGTCGTCAAACGCGTTGAACCCGCACTCATAGGCGGACACTTTTTCGGGGTCCGGGTTGCGCACGGCCAAGACGACCGCCGCAAGGATCAGCACAAGCCCGAGGGCAATGGCGATTCCAATGAATATGAGGATGGGAAGGTATTCGCGTAGCAGCTCGTCCACGGGTGTCTCCTGTCGTACCGGCGCATCTCGACATGCGGGACCCAATTCCGGGTTGGCTGATCTTTACGCCCCGTCTGTCTGGGGGTCAATGCAATGGCACATGCAAAATGCCAGCCATTGCGGCCAAAGCGCAGACAATTTGCCGCTGCCTTCGGCTTCTGCCGCAATTTCATCATTCTTAGGCCAAAATGCCCCGGTAGCCCTGCCCCATCACAAACGCTTGGAGGCAAACGTGGCCGGGATAATTCAGCTTCTCAAATACAGGCTCAACCGAGACCCTGCGCGCTTTGACACTCTGGACGCGTTTTTTGATCTGGCCGCCACGCAATGGCGCGAGGATCTGGCCACGGGCCAAACCGAAACCCTGCGTCTTGAGCAAGGTGGCAAGGAAGACAGCGCGCTCTGGTCTCGCGTCTTCTTCACGGAGATGGCCACCCCGCATGCCGAAGAGCTCGACGCCCTGCCCGATCACAGCAGCCCGGAGGCCAAAAAGCGCCTGACCCGGATCGCCGCCTGCTGGTGTGCGACAATCCCCTCCCATGCCGCGATTGCCCGGATGACGGCGCTGGCCCGGATCGCCGAAGACGGCCCCCAAAAACAAGCGCTCGCGCAAGCCGCCATGCAGCGGGAGGCCATTCTCAACGCGGGCTTCAGCTGGACCCACCGCACCCCTGAAAAACGCGCGCAACAACGCCTGAAACAGGATTGGGCCAAAAGCCCGCCGCTGAGAAATTACGCCGATGCCGATGGCATTGACCATGTGGGTTTGGGCGCATGGGTTGCCACACTGGACCGCGACACGCTGCATGTTTTCGTCAGCACCTACTCGCTCAAAAATGACAACCTGACGCCGCTGCATGCCGCCATCTCGAACCCGGCCTGCGACAAGGCCACCGCGCTGTCGCTGCTGGCCTGGTGCAACCCGGCCGCCATGTCACAAAACCCCAACGCCGCGCGCCGCCCCGCAAAAACCAAGCGGCAGGCCGTGGCCCTGATCGACGCGGTCCACGCGCGCCTGAGCGCCGGTCTGTTCGGCCCCTCGACACTCGCCCCGGCACCAGAAGTTGACGCGCTCAGAGACTGGCAAGCCCAGCGCCTTCAGGCAGAGCAGCCCCTGCGCTGGCCCCTTGATGCAGAGGTGTTTGAGGAACTTGGATTCGAGCTGCCAGACCCCGCCTATGAGGTGTCTGAGAACGGGCTGGAATTCCGCACCCCGTTCCGTCCGGGCATTTTCGCCGCCTGAAGCGCCGCCCTAGGACAGACGCTCCAGCAAGGCAGGCGACGGCGTGCCAGTCGGCTCCAACCCAACGCTGCGCTGATAGGCCGAGATCGCGGCCTTGGTCTTGGGGCCCAGCACACCATCCGCTTTGCCCGCATCAAACCCATTGGCCGTGAGCCGGGATTGCAGCAGCTTGCGTTGATCTATCGTCAAGCCGTATTTGTCCGGCCCAAACGGGGTCAGCAACGGCCCGCCGCCCGCCAGCCGGTCGGCCAGATGCCCCACACCCAGCGCGTAATTGTCCGAATTGTTATAGCGCTTGATCGCCCGGAAATTCTGCCCAACGCTAAAGCGCGGCCCGCCCGGATCAGGCTGCAAGCCCCCATCCGCGCTTTCGCGCCCCCATGGCTGCCCCCGCTGCCAGCCGGAGCGCGCCAGATAGGCCGCCGTCGAGGCCAGCGCGTCCGAAGGGTCCTCCCCCCAGATGTCGCGCCGCCCGTCGCCGGTGAAATCCACCGCGAATTGCTGGTAAGAGGTCGGGATAAATTGCGTATGCCCCATCGCCCCGGCCCAAGAGCCGATCAGCCGCTCGGGCGTCGTGTCGCCGGTCTGCAAAATCCTGAGCGCGGCCAGCACCTGCTTTTCAAAGAACGCCCCGCGCCGCCCTTCAAAGGCCAGCGTCGAGGTCGCAGAGATCACCGGGATCGTCCCGCGCCGCGTGCCGAAATTGCTCTCCACACCCCAGATAGCGGCGACCAGATTGGCAGGCACGCCGTAGCGCGCCTCAATGGCCTCGAGCCTGCCGCGTTGACGCGCAAAGGCCACGCGCCCTTGGGCGATCTTCTCTTCGCTGGCCACGATGGCCAGATAATCCTCGAAACTGCGCTTGAACTCGGTCTGGTTGCGGTCCCGCTCGATCACGCCGGGCAGAAAACCCGCGTTGCGAAATCCACGCTCCAGAATATCTGCGCTGATCCCCTGCGCCGCAGCCCGGCCCTTGAAGCCCGCCACCCAGCGGGTCCAGCCGGGATTGGCCACGGCCCGCATATCCGGGTCCGCCCGCAGCAAAGGCCTTGTGGCCGCCCCGCTGCTGCAGGCCTGCACGCTGGCCGCCAGGCCGGTGATGATAAAATG
>CAYXIZ010000231.1:0-3123 GCA_964465485.1 uncultured Rhodobacterales bacterium
TGCCTTTTGACAGCATGGCGCAGCTGCGCACCCAGATGATCGAGGCTGTGCCGCATCTGGCGATGATCGACGAGGTGCCGGAGAATGAGGTGGTCGCGCTCAAGACCAAGAAGCTGGGCAAGGCGGCGTTCCGCAACGCGGTCACGGATTTCTACCTGTCCAACCCGATTGCGCGGGCGTCTGAGCTGATGGCGGAGCTGGCCGCAGGCGCCAAAGAGCGCGCTTCAACCCGGATCGCGGCTGAGTAGATGCGGGCAGGGCGCTCCATATTGGTCCTTGCTGCAGGGGCCGTGATGCTGGCCGCCTGCAGCGAGGTCGCGCCTGTCCCTGAAACCGCGTCCAGCAGCGTGTTCAAGCCCAACTATCTGGGCATTGAGACCCGCAAACTGGACAGCGAGATCGTCAGTTTCGTGGTCCGCATGTCGGGCGCGCGGGGCAATCAGGACATCGAAGATTATGGCCGCTGCGCGGCTGCACAATATGCGCTGATCCGGGGCTACGGATTTGCCCGTCACCTGCGGACAAATGTGCAGGAACGGGGTGGCATTTGGGCGGCGGATGCGGTTTACACCATCTCGGCTGCTTTGCCCGACGGGTTACAAACCATCGACGCGGAAGTGGCGGTCGAAGAATGCGCCGAAAACGGCATTCCGACCGTATGAGGGCCGACAAAATGAGGGACGCATGGCTGAATTTCTGACAACCGGGCCGGGGATCGCGCTGATCATCGTTGTGCAATGCCTCGCGGTGATTGCCTTCGTGATGATCTCCTTGCTGTTTCTGGTTTATGGCGACCGCAAAATCTGGGCCGCCGTGCAAATGCGTCGCGGCCCGAACGTTGTGGGCGCGTGGGGCCTGTTGCAGACCGTGGCCGATGCGCTGAAATATGTGGTCAAGGAGATCGTTATCCCGGCGGGGGCCGACAAGACGGTGTTCCTTCTTGCGCCCATGTTGGCCTTCGTCTTGGCCCTTATTTCATGGGCCGTGATCCCGTTCAACGACACGTGGGTGCTGGCCAATCTGAACGTCGCGGTGCTGTATATCTTCGCGATTGGCTCGCTTGAGGTCTACGGCGTGATCATGGGCGGCTGGGCGTCGAACTCCAAATACCCGTTCCTTGGCTCGCTGCGCTCTGCGGCGCAGATGATCTCCTATGAGGTGTCCATTGGCCTCATTATCATCGGCATCATCATCTCGACCGGATCGCTGAATTTCGGCGACATCGTGCGGGCGCAGGACGGCAATCTGGGGCTGTTCAACTGGTACTGGCTGCCGCATCTGCCGATGGTGTTCCTGTTCTTCATCTCGGCGCTGGCCGAAACCAACCGTCCGCCGTTTGATTTGCCCGAGGCGGAATCGGAATTGGTCGCGGGCTATCAGGTGGAGTATTCCTCCACCCCGTTCCTTCTGTTCATGGCCGGTGAATATATCGCCATCTTCCTGATGTGCGCTTTGATCACGCTGCTCTTTTTTGGTGGCTGGCTCTCCCCCATTCCCGGTGTCGCCGACGGCGCGCTTTGGATGGTCGGCAAGATGGCCGTGTTCTTCTTCCTCTTCGCGATGGTCAAGGCCATCGTGCCGCGCTACCGCTACGACCAGCTGATGCGTCTGGGTTGGAAAGTGTTCCTGCCCTTCTCGCTGGCATGGGTGGTGATCGTGGCGTTCCTTGCTCAATATCAAGTGCTTGGCGGCTTCTGGGCGCGCTGGGCTGTTGGAGGTTAACCCATGGCAACGTCACTCGCACGCAAGGCCAAGTATTTCCTGCTTTTTGACATCTTCAAAGGGTTCGGCCTGGGCTTCAAATATTTCTTCGCCCCCAAGGCGACGCTGAATTACCCGCATGAGAAGGGGCCATTGTCGCCTCGGTTCCGGGGCGAGCACGCGCTGCGCCGTTACCCCAATGGCGAAGAGCGCTGCATTGCCTGCAAACTGTGCGAAGCGGTCTGCCCGGCGCAGGCGATCACCATTGACGCGGAGCCCCGCGAAGACGGCTCGCGCCGCACCACCCGCTACGATATCGACATGACCAAATGCATCTATTGCGGTTTCTGTCAGGAGGCCTGCCCGGTCGATGCCATCGTCGAAGGCCCGAATTTCGAGTTCGCCACGGAGACCCGCGAGGAGCTGTTTTACGACAAGGACAAGCTTCTGGCCAATGGCGACCGCTGGGAGTCTGAGATCGCGCGTAATCTGGAAATGGATGCACCTTACCGATGAGCGATCCGAGCAACCCTTTTGAAGCCATGATGAAGATGGGGCAGGACATGGCGAAAACCATGAACCCCGCTTTGGAGGCGTTCACGCCCAAGGGCTTTGAGAACATGATGCCCACCATGTCTGCGGAGATGATGGAGCAATTCATGGGGAAGGGCGTCAGCCCGGAGGGCCTCGACGCCAAGACGCGCCTTTTGTTGACGCTGACCGGGTTGACCATTCAAGGCGCCCAGGGCGAGGCGCAGATCAAATTGACCGTGCGCCATCTGGTGGAAGCCGGTGCCACGAAACAAGAGATAGCCGAGACCATCGCGCAGGCCGCAATGTTCGGCGGCGTGCCTGCGATGTCGAAAGCCATGGGGCTGGCGACTGAGGTTCTGGACGGAGAAAAGGACAGCTGATGGGTTTTGCAGATTTCGCATTCTACCTCTTTGCAATCACGGTGGTGACCGCCGGGTTGTTCGTGGTGGTGTCGCGCAACCCCGTGCATTCGGTGTTGTGGCTGATCTTGGCCTTCCTGTCCTCGGCAGGCTTGTTTGTGCTCTTGGGGGCGGAATTCGTCGCCATGCTGATGATCATTGTCTATGTGGGCGCGGTCGCGGTGCTGTTCCTGTTCGTCGTCATGATGCTCGATGTGGATTTCGCGGAGCTGCGCGGGGAGCTGGCCAAGTTCGTGCCGCTGGCCCTGCTGATCGGCGTGATCCTGTTGATGCAACTGGCGCTGATCTTTGGGGTCTGGACGGGGGCCGAAAACGCCGCTGATCTGCGTGATGCCGTAACGCCGGACCTGAACGAGACGCATAACACCGCCGCTCTGGGTCAGCTGATCTACACCAAATATATCTACCTGTTCCAAGCCTCCGGCCTGATCCTGCTGGTCGCCATGATCGGCGCGATTGTCCTGACATT
>CAYXIZ010000232.1:0-3072 GCA_964465485.1 uncultured Rhodobacterales bacterium
TGGCGCGCTTGGACACGTTGGGCGTGGAGCGCAAAACCCGCTGGCGCTGGACCGGCTGGGACAGCGAGGGCGTCACATTCGACACGCCCGACGGGCCACAAACCGTCACCACCGACGTCACCATTTTCGCATTGGGAGGCGGCTCCTGGGCCAGATTAGGCTCTGATGGCGCGTGGCTCGACCTGTTCTCAAACGACGGCCACGCAACCGCCCCTTTCGCGCCCTCCAATAGCGGGCTTCACGTAAAATGGAGCGACCACATGGCCCGCCATTTCGGCACCCCGGTCAAGAACATCGCGCTCAAAGCAGGCGATCTGACCAGCCGCGGCGAGATCATCCTAACCGCCAAAGGTATCGAAGGCGGCGGCATCTACGAGCTGACCGCAGCCCTACGCGACGGCGCCGCGTTGCATATCGACTTGCTGCCCGACCTCACGCAATCAGCCATCGCCACCCGCCTCAAACGCCCGCGCGGGAAGGCCAGCATGGGCACCTATCTGCGCAAAGCGCTGAAGCTGGACCCCGCCAAAATAGGCCTGCTGAATGAATGCGGGCGGCCCTTGCCAGACGGCCCCAAGCTGGCGGCGCTGATCAAGGCCTTGCCCGTGTCCTACACAAGCCTCGCGCCGCTGGATCAGGCGATCTCCACCGTCGGTGGCGTGACCCGCGACGCGGTCAACAATGAGCTGATGCTCCGCGCCCGCCCCGGCACTTTCGTCGCGGGCGAAATGCTCGATTGGGACGCCCCCACGGGCGGCTACCTGATCACCGCCTGCCTCGCGACCGGCGCTTGGGCGGGCAAGGCCGCTTCCCGCTACGCCCAGCGCTAGGCGGCTTTGTCGCGGCTCAGTTTATAGGCGTCCCGGTCGCGCATGCGGTCCAGATAAGCCGACAAAACAGGCTCTGTTACACCGAATTTCGCCACCAAGGCCCAGCCCAGACAATGGGTCAGCAAGATATCCGGCACCGTCATGGCCTCGCCCATCACAAACGGCCCGTCGCCCATATCCCGCGCCAAAGCGGCCTCCGCCCGCGCGAATTCCCACTTGGCGGACGGCTTCACCTCCGGCACCCGCTGCTCTTCCGGCAGCACGAAACTATGCCGTGCGGCCAGCCATAAAGGCCCGTCAATCTCGTCCACAATCCGCTGCGTCATCGCATCCTGCCGGGCGCGCTCCAACGTCCCCGCAGGCGCGGTCAGCGCGCCATGCTTATCCGCGAGATAGGTCATGATCGCCACCGAATCCGTGATCGCCACATCCCCGTCCAGCAGCACCGGGATCTTGCCCGAGGGGTTATGCGCCACCACCTCGTCGCTGCGGGGCCCAGCCTTCACATGGGTGTAGTCGAGCCCCAGTTCCTCCAGCAGCCACAACACCCGAAACGCGCGGCTCGCAAGCCCTCCTATCACCGTATACATCGCAAACTCCTTTATTTAGGGTCTAGTTTCGGGCCATCATGGCCAGCCGGATCATTGCCCGCTCGACCAAAGCCATCTGCGGCACAGGCTGCGCAGAGCGCAGCTGCAAATCCGTATCAATCAGCACCCGCAACGCCTGTTCCAGCTTCGGAGCCCCCCATCCGCGCGCCTGCTTGGCCAGCCGGTCCTTGCGCATATACGGCACCGGAGGCCGCGCGCGGGCCAACCCCGCCTCGGGCCCACCGGGATCAGAGGCCGCCGCGTATAATTTCCGAAAATGCTGGTTCGCCCCGATGCACAGTCGCACCGGCTGCACGCCTTGCCCCTCCAGCTTGGCCAAAATCGGCCCGATCTCTGCAAACCGCCCTTCGGCCACAATATCAAGCGCGTCGTCCAGCCCGGCCTCCATCGTCAGGGGCGCGCAGGCTTCGATATCTTCCGCGCTCACCGGGGTCGCATCACCATGCTTATACAAGCCCAGCTTCTCCACCATTTGCCGGAAATCGCCGGGGTCCAGCGCGCGCCCCAAGTCCATCAGGTCCGACATCGCGTCGGTGGACACATCATCCAGCCCGGCTTTGCGCAAAATCTCTTCGATCTCGTCCCGCCCCGGCGGGTCGGCGTAGATCGCCGCCGCATAGGCGTTGTTATGGCCCTCAAACAGCTTCCGCAATTTTGAGGCAGGTTTCAGCTGCCCCGCTGTCACCACGATAAACGCGTCACCCGGCCGCCAGTCTTTCATCGCGGCCTCAACCGATTTGATGACCGTGTCATTGGCCTCTTCCACGAAGGCCACGCGCTGGCCGGGGAAAAACCCCTGCGCGGTCATCGCGTCCATCAACATCGCGGGTTCGCGGCGCAGCTCCGAGGCCGGGATGCGTGTCAGGCGCATTTCTTCGTCGCCGTCCGGGCCGACCAATGCCTTGATCACCTCTTGGCGGCGCAGCGCCGTGCGCATCGGGTCGGGGCCGTAAATCAGCAATCCCGCCCGTTTAGGGTCTGGTTTGGAGAAAAATCCACGCGCGTCACGGGCGTTCAACTTCATCTCAAAGCTGGTCCGCGTTCAAAAGCATTTGCGTAACGATCTTGTCGGCCAGCGACGTCATCAGCCGGGTCTGCGCGTCGCGTTGCGCGGCCAAAGTCGCCACCGGCTGCTCGGAGGCGGAATAGGCGGTGAACGTGTTAACCGTATCGCTAAGGACCGCTTGCCCGGTGCTCAGGTCGCGCAAGGTAAACTTGGCCCGCCCGATAATGTTGAACCGCTCAATGTCATTCGAGCCAGAGATTGCCAGCCCCTCCTGCCGCGTGCTCAAATCCACGGCCAGCCCGTATCGCGGTGCGGATGACCGTCCCAAGCGCAGCTCCAACTGCTCGTTCAGGCGGAACTCGTCGCGGGTCTTTGGCGCGTCCATCTGCACCGTGCCGCGCAGCGCATTGGCGGTGCCGCGCGTGCCATAAACCGGTTCGAACCCGCAGCCACCAAGGGCAGCAAAGCCAAGCAAAAAGTGCCGTTTAGATAACAACATTGATGATGCGCCCCGGAACCACGATCAGCTTTTTCGGCGTGCCGCCATCCAAAGCCTTGATCACAGCTTGATCGGCGAGGGCCAGCTTTTCAACCTCTTCCTTCGGCAGGTCCGCAGGCACCTGAA
>CAYXIZ010000233.1:0-3023 GCA_964465485.1 uncultured Rhodobacterales bacterium
CGGGTCGCGGAGGGGGTATGTTACCGTTTGTGGACCCGCGCCGAAGAGGGCGTGATGGCGGGTTTTGCGCCGCCTGAGATCGAGACGGCGGACCTTGCCGGCCTCGCGCTGGATTTGGCGGTCTGGGGCAGCGCGCCGCAGGATTTGGCGCTGTTGAACCAGCCGCCCGAGGGGGCGTTTCTTGAGGCAAGCGACGTGTTGCGCAGGCTCGGTGCTTTGAACAATGAGGGCCGGATCACGCCGCATGGGCGCGGGCTGGCGCGGATGCCGCTGCACCCTCGCTTGGCGCATATGTTGTCGCTGTCAGGGCCGCAGGCGGCTCGTTTGGCGGCGGTTTTGGGCGCGCGACCGGGGGTGCAGCAGGGGGCACAGCAGGGGCGCGATTTGGCAGCGCGGATGCGTGGGCCATTGTCTTTCGAGGTCAAAGCGGAGGCCAAGCGGCTGGCGCGGTTTGCCAAAGGGAAAGAGCGCTCCATCGGTGAGATGGTGGCGCTGGCCTATCCGGACCGGGTGGCGCTGCGGCGCAAGGGCGGTGAGGCGCGCTATCATCTGTCAGGGGGCAAAGGGGCCGTCTTGCCGGGCGATGATGCGCTGGCCGGGCAGCGCCTTCTGGCGGTGGCTGATCTCGACGGGGCGGCCCGCGAGGCGCGGGTGCGCGCGGCAGCACTGCTACCCGAGGCAGAGTTACGCGCGCTTTACAGCGACCAGATCACGTGGCGCGATGTCTGTGCGTGGTCGCGGCGCGAGGGTCGCGTTTTGACCCGTCGCCAAGAGACGTTCGGCGCATTGGTTCTGGAGGATCGCCTGTTGCCGGACCCTGACCCGCAGGCGGTGACGGCGGCGCTTTTGGACGGGGTGCGCGATCTTGGGTTGGGCGCGCTCAACTGGTCGAAGGCGGCAATGCTGCTGCGGGCGCGCGGGCAATATCTGGGCCGCGCAGTGGATTGGTCGGAAGCAGGGCTTCTGGCTGATCTGGAGCATTGGCTTGGGCCTTATATTATTGGCCTCAAGACGGCGACGGACCTGAAATCGGTGGACGTGGCAGCCGCACTCAGGGCCAGTTTGGATTGGGACACGCAGCAACAGCTGGACCAGCTGGTGCCCGCCTCGATCACCACGCCTTTGGGGCGCAAGGCCACGGTCAATTACGACGGCGAGGCTCCGGGAATCGAGGTGCGGTTGCAGGAGATGTTTGGCTGCACGGTGCATCCCACCGTGGGGCCCGACCGCGTGCCACTGAAAATCACGCTGCTGTCGCCGGGGCAGAAGCCGGTGCAGGTGACGCAGGATTTGCCGGGGTTCTGGGCCAATTCCTATGCCGATGTGCGCAAGGATATGCGCGGGCGTTATCCCAAACATCCATGGCCGGAGGACCCGACGCAGGCCGAGCCCACGGTGCGAGCCAAGCCGCGCAAATCCTAGCTGTAGGGGCGGTCATGGGTCAGTGCGGGGATCTGGCGGCGGGCCTTGGCGATTTTGCTGAGGTCGAGATCGAGGACCGCAAGGCCCGGCGCGTCTCCACCCATGTCGCAGATCACCTCCCCCCACGGGTCGACAACCACCGCGTGACCGTAGGTTTTGCGCCCGTCATCATGCTGGCCGACCTGCGCGGGGGCCACGACAAAGGCGCCGTTTTCGATGGCGCGGGCGCGCAGGAGCACCTCCCAATGGGCGCGGCCTGTGGGCACGGTGAAGGCGGAGGGGATGAATAATACCCCTGCCCCCGCCTGCGCGTAATGGCGGTAGAGATGCGGGAAGCGCAGGTCGTAGCAGATGCTCAGGCCCCACGCGCCCCATGGGGTTTGGACCAACGTGGCGGCGTCGCCCGGCGCGTAGCGCTGCGACTCGCCCGTGGGCGGTTTGCCATCGAGCTGGATGTCGAAGAGGTGAATTTTGTTATAGGAGGCCGTGACTTGCCCGCTTGGGTCGATCAGCTCGGCATGGTTGTAGAACCGCCCGCCGGTTTTCTCTTCGGGGCCAGTAACAGGCGTGGAGCCGGTGTGAATCCACAGCCCATGCGCCTTGGCCAGCGCCTTGCAGGCGGTGAGGAACGGGTTGTCGGCGGCGGTCCCGATGGGGGCCTCCGGGTCTTGCGGGGTCAGCGTCATCAGGCCGGAGACCTCCGGCAGGGCCAGCAGGTCGCAGCCCTCGCGTGCGGCATGGGCGGCGGCGTCCTCAGCGAAGGCGATGTTGGGCGCGTAGCGGTTTGACGAGGTCATTTGCGCCATGCACAGCCGCAATCTGTCTGCCATCTGAGCTTCCTTTGAAATGCTGCGCCCCGTGGTGGGTTTTGGGGAGCCTAGCACGGGCTTTAAAACGCTGTCACCGCCCGCATGCGCCAATCGCGCTGGACAGCGGCGCGCCGCCCGCTAGTGTCAGCATGCACAAGCAGAAGGACGCCGCACCATGAACCAGCATGCCTCGAAATTTGGAACCTCCCAGCCCGTGCGCCGGGTGGAGGACACGCGGTTCCTGACCGGCACCGGGTCTTATGTGGATGACATGGCCCCCGAGGGCGCGCTCTTTGGCTATGTGCTGCGCTCTTCCGTGGCGCATGCGCAGATCACGGAGCTGGACGTCTCCGACGCGGCGCAGGCCGAGGGCGTGCATATGGTGATCACGGCAGAGAGTTTCGCGGCGGCGGGCGTCAAGAACAACATGGGCGCGTCGATCATCGACAATCAGGACGGCTCCAAAGGGGCGGCTCCGGGGCGGCCTATTCTGGCGACGGGGCGCGTTCGGTTCGTGGGCGAGCCGCTGGCCTTTATCGTGGCCGAGACGATGGCGCAGGCCAAGGATGCGGCCGATCTGGTGATGTTTGATTATGAGGATCTCGACACCTCCATGGCGCTGAAACCCGGCGGCCCGGTGATCCACCCCGAAGCTCCGGATAACGTCGCCTATGACTGGGCCACCGGCGACAAGGCCGCCACCGAGGCCGCTTTTGCCAGCGCCGCCCATACCACCCGGCTAGAGGTCGCCGATAACCGCATCATCGCCAACGCGATGGAGACGCGCGGCTG
>CAYXIZ010000234.1:0-2997 GCA_964465485.1 uncultured Rhodobacterales bacterium
TTGGCGACGCGTTCCATAAGGATAACTTGCATGTCGCTCTCCTTACTTGACGGCGTATGGCAGCAGGGCCAAGAAACGCGCGCGTTTGATGGCGCGGGCCAGCGCGCGTTGGTTTTTGGCGCCTACAGCGGTGATCCGCGAGGGCACGATCTTGCCGCGCTCAGAGATGTAGCGTTGCAGGGTGCGGGTGTCTTTGTAGTCGATCTTCGGGGCGTTCTCGCCCTCAAAGGGATCCGACTTGCGACGGCGGAAAAATGGTTTTGATGCCATGATTTAGCTCCTGTTCTTAAAGTCGAATTGAATTATGTGCGGGGACGGCGTTCGCGCTCGTCGCGCTTTTGCATCTGCACCGAGGGGCCTTCTTCGTGCTCGTCGACCTTGATGGTCAGAACACGCATGACATCGTCATGCAGGCGCATCAGGCGTTCCATTTCCTGAACGGCAGTGGCCGGCGCGTCGGACCGCATATAAGCGTAGTGGCCCTTGCGGTTTTTGTTGATCTTATAGGCCATCGTCTTGAGGCCCCAATACTCGTGCTCGACCATTTTGCCGTCATTGTCCGCGAGGACAGCGCCGAAATGCTCGATCAGACCCTCGGCTTGCGCGTTCGAGAGGTCTTGGCGCGAGATAAACACGTGCTCATACAAAGGCATGTGCGTACTCCTAGGTTTTACGTGCGTGCTTCAAAGACCGGGCGATGAGACCTCCGCGCCCCGGTCACGAGGGGCACCGCAATTCAAAGTGATGCGGAGGATGCGCCCTTGTACAGCCCATGCGCGCGCTGGCAAGCCTTTATTGGGGGCGCGCGGCTGTGACGTGGCGAGGGGCGTGGCCGGGGTCGCGGCGGGGGCTCGGAAAATGGCTGCATTTGCGCACAGTTTTTGTTGAACTGCTGTGAATTGCCATCCCGTGGCGCGCCCGACACAAAGGCCGGGACCGCGATACATCTCGAAAGGACCTACCCCATGAAACCCTTCGCATTTGCTGCCGCCTTGGCGCTGTCCTCCACCGCTTTTGGTTTCGCCGCGATGGCCGCTGACACCTATACGCTGGATGCCAGCCACAGCCAGGTTGTGTTTACGTATAACCACCTCGGGTTCTCGACCACCTATGGCATGTTCTCGGGCTTTGAGGGCGAGATTTCCTATGATGAGGCGTCGCCGGAGGCGTCCTCCGTCACTGTGTCGATGCCGGTCCAGTCCATGTTCACCGGCTGGGAGCAGCGCGAGGGGCACTTCATGTCGGCGGAGTTCTTTGACGCGCAAGATGGCGACTTGATCACCTTCACCTCCACCGGCATTGAAGTCACGGGCGAGAACACGGCGCTGATCACCGGCGATCTGTCGATGAATGACATCACCAAATCCGTGGTGCTGGACGCCAAGCTGAACAAGGCCGACACCCACCCGCTGGCCGGCAAGCCGTGGCTTGGCTTTGACGCGACCGCCACCGTGCTGCGTTCGGATTTCGGGATGGGCGCTTTTGCCCCGGCGGTGAGCGACGAGGTGCAGGTGATGATCTCCATTGAGGCGCAAAAGGCCGAATGACGCTTTCGGCGTTCTGAGCGCATTGGCCCGCCCGGCAGTGCCGCGGCGGGCTTTTCTTTGTCCAACCCGCTTGACGGGAGGGCCGGATCACGTGTCTTTTGCGCTTTCACGGAAGGGTTTGGACATGGGCGCGACATTATGTTGATGGGCTGCATTGCGGATGATTTCACCGGGGCCACGGATTTGGCCGGGCTGCTGGCGCGCTCGGGGGCGAAGGTGAATTTGCGGATCGGCGTGCCGGAGGCCGCACCATCCGAGGTGGCGGATTTCGAGGTGATTGCGCTGAAATGCCGGACGGAGCCCGTGGCGGATGCGGTGGCACAGACCCGCGCGGCGCTGGCATGGCTCGCCCAAGCCGGGGCGGAGCGGTTTTTCTGGAAATATTGCTCGACCTTCGACAGCACGGCTGAAGGCAATATCGGCCCGGTCTCTGAGGCGCTGATGGCCGATCTTGGGGTTTCGCAGACGATTTATTGCCCGGCTTTCCCCGAAAACGGGCGGTCCATTTTTATGGGCAACCTGTTTGTCGCAGAGCAGCCTTTGGCGGAAAGCCCGATGAAGGACCACCCGCTGACGCCGATGCGCGACAGCAATCTGATGCGGCTTTTGGAGCCGCAGGTGCGTCAGCCCGTGGGGCTTGCGAACCGGCTGGTGGTGGAGAAAGGGGCGGCCGCGTTGAAGGCGCGGCTGGCGGCTTTGGCCGCGGAGGGCGTTGCGCATGTGGTCGTGGACGCGGTGTCGGACAGCGATCTGGACGTGATCGCGGAGGCCTGTCTGGAGATGAAACTGATGACGGGTGGCAGCGCTGTGGCGATGCCTTTGCCGCGCCTGCTGGGCGCGGGCGGTGCGGTCGCGGGTGGCGCGTTCAGCGCGCCTGAGGGCGGCGCGATTGTGCTGTCGGGCAGCTGCTCGGCCATGACGCGGGCGCAGGTGGCGGCGTATTTGCAGCAGGCAGAGGGCTTCCGGCTGGACCCGCTGGAGCTGGCGGAACACGGCGTGGGGCCTGCGCGCGACTGGCTGGCCAAGCAGGACACGAACTCTGCCAAGATCATCTACGCAACGGCGGAGCCTGCCGCCGTGAGGGCTGTGCAGGCAAAGCTGGGCGTCGGCAAGGCGGGCCAGATTGTGGAAGACGCTTTGGCCGAACTGGCGGTGCTGGCGCGCGAGCTGGGTGCGCGGCGCTTTGTGGTGGCGGGCGGCGAGACCTCGGGCGCTGTGACCAAAGCGCTGGGCGTAGAGACGTTGCGGGTGGGGCCGGAGGTGGCTCCGGGCGTGCCGTGGAGCTTCACGCGCTCGGCGGGTCATGAGATCGCGCTGACGCTGAAATCGGGCAATTTCGGCGCGGAAAGCTTCTTTGACGATGCATTGGGGATGTTGACATGAGTGCAGAGGCGCGGCTGCGCGAGGATATCTGCCTGCTGGCCAAGTCGATGTATGACCGTGGGCTGAC
>CAYXIZ010000235.1:0-2965 GCA_964465485.1 uncultured Rhodobacterales bacterium
GTCGCAATGTGCGTCGAACGCCCCTAAATCACGCACCCAATCAGAGAAACAGGTTGCGCATGAAAATTGCGCAACCTATCTTTTTTGAGAAATAAAGTTACCAGAACAGAATTGAGGAGAAAACCTATGTCACGTGTTGCACTCGTAACAGGCGGCTCGCGCGGGATCGGCGCGGCCATTGCGACGGCTCTGAAAGCCCAGGGCTGCGACGTTGCCGCCACCTATGCCGGCAATGACGAGAAAGCCGCGGCCTTCACCGCCGAGACAGGCATCAAAACCTACAAATGGAACGTTGCCGATTACGAGGCCTGTACGGCCGGTGTCGCCCAGATCGAAAGTGATCTTGGCCCCGTTGATATCTTGGTAAACAACGCGGGCATCACCCGTGACGCGCCCTTCCACAAGATGACGCCGCAGCAATGGCATGAATGCATCGACACCAATCTGAACGGCGTGTTCAACATGACCCACAATGTCTGGGGTGGCATGCGTGAGCGCAAGTTTGGCCGGATCGTCACGATCAGCTCGATCAACGGGCAAAAAGGCCAGTTCGCGCAGGCCAATTACGCCGCGACCAAGGCGGGCGATATCGGCTTCACCAAAGCGCTCGCTCAGGAAGGTGCACGCGCGGGCATCACGGTCAACGTGGTCGCACCCGGCTACATCAACACCGAGATGATGAGCACGATCCCAGAGAAGGTGATGAACGAGGTCATCCTGCCGCAAATCCCAGTGGGTCGCCTTGGCGAAGCCTCCGAGATCGCGCGCGCCGTGGCCTTCCTTGCCTCTGATGATGCGGGCTTCATTACGGGCTCCACAATCTCGGCAAATGGGGGTCAGTACCTGACCTAATCTTAACGAAATATTTTGGGACAATTTGGGGAATGGCAGGAAATATTTTGTCCCAAATTGTCCCAAAACGCGTGATCAGTGCCAATTGGCCGATTTCGCGGTATCTGCCTCGGAAGGACAATTTTTATCGGGGGACGGTCGGCCAAGACCACCACAATCAGGTGGTCATGGCCAGTTTGCGATCCAGTTTCGCTAGGATTGCAAGCGCTGCATCTGCTCCTTGAGTTGCAGCTTTCGCTTTTTCAGTTCCACAATCGAAAGGTCGTCGATCCCCGGGCTTTGCTGTGCGGCCTCTACCCGGTCCGACAATGCCTCGTGTTTCCGCTTCAGCTCCGTCAAATGCGAACTGATCGTCATGGGCGTTCTCCTTTTATTGGGTTGATGTCCCTTAAGTGCAGCACATCCCGCTGGACCTGTCATCTTTTTCCGTCGCGGCGGTGCAGCGGAAATGCCTAAAATTTGATCAGATTTCCGTGACGCAGGATCGCTTTCGCCTCGGGGCTGTAGCTGTCCCCGTCAACATCATGCGTCAAACCTTCATGCAAAATCAGCGGGTTATGCAGTTTCGCGACGCTCCGAGAGCCCTTGCGTGCACGTAAAATGAACCGATTGGCCGCTCTGCCCGCGCGCGGGGCGAGTGGTTTAATTTCTATCCCGCCTGCCCGGTCTTTAAGCGCTGAGATAACCTCCGGCAGCCGCTCGGCGCGGTGGATCAGGGTCAGCCAGCCCTTTGGTTTCAGCCGTCTGAGGGCTGCGTCGATCCAAGTGTCGAGCGTCACATCCTCTTGGCGTGCGCGGGCGCGCCCTGCGTCGGGGGCGCGTTTGCCTGCGCCAAAAAACGGTGGGTTGGTCACAACGTGGTCAAAGCTCATGTCGCGCAAGGGGGCGGGCATTGCGGTCAGATCGCCTGTGACGACCTGCATGCTCACGTTGTTTTGAGCCGCGTTGTGCCGCGCCAGTTCCGCGTAGTCCGGCTGCACTTCAAGCCCCCAGCAAGCAACCTTCACCCGCGACAGCAGGCATAAGCCAGCCGTACCAACGCCGCACCCTAAATCAAGTACGGTTTCCCCCGAGTTGGCCGGGCAGGCCGCGGCCAGAAGCACCGGATCGGTGGCTGCTCGAAACCCGTCAAGGGGTTGAGATATAACAAGTTTTTCGCCCAGAAACGCGTCATGAGACAGCTGCTCTGGCGCGAACCCCATGCGGCTATCCGTTCAGCTCGATATCGTTGTCACGCAGCACGGCGCGGGCCAAAAACAGGTCTCGGTCCACCACCATCAGCCGCCGCGGCATTATGCCTATGGAGCCTTCGAGCACGCTCATATGGACGTCCATTTCAAACACGCCTATATCCTCACCTTCAAGGAGGGCTTTGGCAAAAGCGATGGTGGTCGGGTCGTTGCTGCGTAAAAGCTCTTTCATAGCCGCGAGGTAACGGCAGCATTGACGCTTTGTCGAGAGGTGAAAGAACCGTGACAGCCCCTAATTCCAGCGCGAAGCCGCATGACCGGTTGTCGGCCGCTTTGACGGATGATCTGGCCGCTGTGAATGCGTTGATCCGGGAGCGGATGGCGTCGGAACATGCGCCGCGTATCCCCGAAGTGACCGCGCATTTGGTCGATGCGGGGGGCAAACGCGTGCGCCCGATGCTGACTTTGGCAAGCGCTGGCATCTGCGGCTATGACGGCCCCTATCACGTCTATCTTGCTGCTACCGTTGAATTTATTCATACCGCGACCTTGCTGCATGACGACGTTGTGGACGAAAGCGAGAAGCGCAGAGGGCGGCCTTCGGCCAATTTGTTGTGGGACAATCAGTCTAGTGTTTTGGTGGGGGATTATTTGTTCGCCAGGGCGTTTCAGCTGATGACGGAGCCGGGACGGATGGATGTGTTGCGGGTGCTGTCCAATGCGGCCGCTACGATTGCGGAGGGCGAGGTGTTGCAGCTGAGTGCGGCGCAGGATCTGGCGACCACGGAGGAGACCTATCTCAAGGTCGTGCGCGGCAAGACGGCGGCGCTGTTTTCGGCAGCCACGGAGGTGGGCGGCATGATCGCGGATGCGCCGGAGGAGGTTGTCAAAGCGCTCTTCACCTACGGCGACGCGCTGGGCGT
>CAYXIZ010000236.1:0-2950 GCA_964465485.1 uncultured Rhodobacterales bacterium
CTTCTGACCCTCGCCAGCCGCAAGCTGGACGACATTCTGAACCGCGTCCCCAACAAACACGCCGCCTATGTCGGTGCCTCCGCCTTCGCGCATAAGTCCGGGCTGCATGCTTCGGCCATTTTGAAGGACCCAAGCACTTATGAGCATGTCGACCCGGCTAAGGTTGGCAACACCCGCATCGTGCCGATGTCCAATCAGGCGGGGCAGTCTAACCTACGGAAAAGATTGGTGGAAATGGGGGTGGAGGTCGCTGACAAAACAGCCCTGCCACGTATTTTGGAGCGCATTAAACAGGCCGAAGAGCAGGGCTATAGTTACGACACGGCGCAGGCCTCTTTCGAGCTTTTGGCGCGGGACGAGCTGGGGTTGATCCCCGGTTTCTTCGAGGTGAAGCGCTACAAGGTCACCGTGGAGCGCCGGAAAAACAAGTATAACCAGATGGTTAGCCTGTCCGAGGCTATGGTCGTGGTGAAGGTCGGCGGCAAGAAGATGCTCTCTGTCAGTGAAAGCATGGATGCCGATGGCCATGATCGCGGCCCGGTGAATGCGCTCTCCAAGGCGCTTGCGAAGGATTTGGGTCCGTATTCGGCGATCCTTGAGGACATGCATCTTGTTGATTTTAAAGTTAGAATTACCCAAGGCGGGACGGAAGCCGTCACCCGCGTGATCATCGACAGCGCCGATGGCGCGGGCCGCAGATGGTCTACCGTGGGCGTGTCGCCCAACATTGTTGACGCCAGTTTCGAGGCGCTTTTGGACGCGATCAACTGGAAACTCATTCAGGAGGGCGCCAAGGCATGAGCCTTGAGGCCTGCAAGGAATTGGTGCGTGTGGGCGATCCGGATCGCTTTGAGGTCACGGTCTTAGCCCCTGAAAACATTCAGAAAATTCTCTGGCCGCTCTACGCGTTCAATGTCGAGGTGACCCGCGCGCCTTGGGTCACGCAAGAGCCAATGATCGCCGAGATCCGTCTGCAATGGTGGCGCGATGCTCTGGCCCAGATCCGCGAGGGCAAACAGGTCCGCTCCCACGCGGTCACGGTGCCTTTGGCCGAGATACTGGACGCCGAAGGGGCTATGGTTCTGGACAAGCTGGTGGAGGCCCGCGCTTGGGATATCTACGCGGATGCTTTTCCCAATCGCGAGAGTTTTGACGCTTATATCGACGCGACCTATGGCAATCTGATCTGGACAGCGGCACGTCTGATTGCACCTGAGGCGGAAGAGAAAATCATCCGCAAATTCGCCTATGGCTGCGGGATCGCGGCGATGCTGCGGGCCACAGCACGGCTGAAATCCATGGGGCGCAGTCCACTGTTTGACGACAATGTCACCGCGTTTCATAAATTGGCCAAGCATGGGTTTTTCAACATGAATTACGCCATCAGGGCGCGCAAGAACCTGCCCAAATCGCTTGAGCCTGTGCTGATGTCTGGTTGGAACGCGTTCCCGACTTTCATTTCCGTGCGTCACAACGCGCAAAGAATTTACGAGCAGGGTTTCACGCAAAGCGAGTTTTCGCGGCGCTACCGGATCCTGAAGCTCAGCCTTTTTGGGTGGTGGCGCTAGGCCGCGCGGCGGCGCTCCACGATCAGCCAGACCAGCGCGCCTCCGGCCAAGGCCAGGAACGGCCCCATCGCGTAATTGACCGCGTTCCACCCCTCGACGGGCGTGCCGCCGGAGCAATTCATCAGCCCGCCGGATGCCAGCGAGGCCACGGTCACGCAGCCAAAGACCAGCGCGTCGTTGAGGCCTTGGATCCGGCCACGCTCTGATGGCGCATGAGAGCTGGCGAGCAGCGTGGTGGCCCCGATAAAGCCGAAATTCCAGCCAAGGCCCAGCAAGATCAGCGCGCCGTAGAAATTGGTCAGCTCAACCCCGGCCAGCGCGACACCGCCCGCAAAGGCCAAGATAACAAGGCCCGCGCCGATGATCTTCTCGACGCCAAAGCGCGCGATCAGGTGGCCGGTGAAGAAAGATGGTGCGAACATCGCCAGCACATGGGCGGAGACGATGTCATTGGCGTTGTCATTGGTAAAGCCGCAGCCGACCACGGCCAAGGGCGTCGAGGTCATCACCAAGTTCATCAGCGAATAGGCGACCATGGCGCAGATGATGGCCACGATGATGCGCGGGTCTTTTAACAGCTCGATCTTGCTGCGTGCCGCTTTGGTGCCCACTGCGATGGCCGTGTCCACCTTGCCGGGCAGATCGAGCGCGAAGAACAGGAACAAGCCCACCAGATTCAGCACGACGACGGCAGCGTAGGTGCCGAAAAACGGGATCATCCAGGCCTCCATCACGCCTTTGTTCAGCTGAGGGCCGACGATGGCAGACAGCAAGCCTCCGGCCATGACGTAGGAGATCGCCTTGGGTTTGAAGCTGTCCGACGCCAGATCGGTCGCGGCGAAGCGGTAGAAGCCTTGCGCGGACATGTAGATGCCGGTCAGGTAGCTGCCGGCCAGCAGGGTCAGGAAGGAGCCGATATAGAGCCCGTAAGCGGCGACTGCGGCCCCTGCGGCCCCGGCCAGCGCGCCGAGGATAAAGCCCGCCCGGCGGCCATTTTTTTGCATATAGGGACTGATCCACGGGGCCGTGGTCATGGAGCCAAACACGATCATGGAGATCGGCAGGGTCGCCAGACAGGGGTTCGTTGACAGCATGTTGCCCGCCAGCCCGCCTGTTACGAAAATCATCGGCATTTGCGCGCCAAGGATGGCTTGGGCCAGAACCAGCACGATCACATTGCGTTTGGCGCGGCGGTCATCCGTGTTGAGGGTGGGGGCGAAATCTGTCATGGGGTCTGCCCTACGCCTCGGGGCTGATCATGGCAAGACGCGGTCGATAATATGGGCAAATGAGCCTGACACCCGGCCCTGCACCAAGCCCATCGGGGGCAAGGACGTGCCCTCCGCGTCCTTGGCGTCAAAGAGCGGCGGGCCGTCGGCTTT
>CAYXIZ010000237.1:0-2884 GCA_964465485.1 uncultured Rhodobacterales bacterium
GTCAGATGCGACAGCTGCGCCAATATGCGGGTGGAGCGCTCAAAGAGCGGCTGCCCCGACAGCCCGCCCGCCTGTTCCTTATCCGCGCTGGCCAGCCCGTCGCGGCTGAGCGTGGTGTTGGTGGCGATGATGCCGTCGATACGGGTCTGCAAGGCAACCTCCACGATCTCCGCCAGCTCATTGGCGGTCAGGTCGGGGGCGATCTTCAGAAACACTTTGGTGCCGCGCGCCTGCGCGTCGCGGGTGGTCATGACGCGTTCCAGCAGGTCATAGAGTGCCGCCTTGCCTTGCAGGTCGCGCAGTTTTTCAGTGTTGGGGGATGAGACATTCACCGTCGCGAAATCCACCGCCGCACCTGCGCGTTCCAGCACGGCCACGAAATCGGCGGCGCGGTCGGCGCTGTCTTTGTTGGCCCCGAGGTTCAGCCCCACAGGCACCGACACGCGGGCCGCGTCCAGCCGGTCGGCAATGGCCTGCATGCCGTCATTGTTGAAACCAAAGCGGTTGATCGCGGCGCGGTCCTCGCTGAGTCGAAACAGGCGCGGTTTGGGGTTGCCGGGTTGCGCGCGCGGGGTGGCGGCGCCGACCTCCAGAAACCCGAAGCCCAGCTTGGCCAGCGGGGCAATCACTTCGGCGTTCTTGTCGTAGCCTGCGGCCAGCCCCACGGGGTTCGGCATCTCGATGCCTGCAACAGAGCAGCGCAGCCGGGGCGAGGTCACAGGCCCGCGCCCGCCGCCAAGCCCCAGTTTCAGCGCCATCAGCGAGGCGGTATGCGCGGCTTCGGGCGGCAGTTTGTGCAACATTGGCAGGCCTATGCGGTCGGCGAGGCTCATGTCCAGACGGGCTCGAATGTCTGGCTTGCCGCGTCGAAGGGGAGTGGGCGTTGCCAGAGCACGTCCTCCAGCCGCAGATCGCGGTAAAGATGCGGAAACAGCGCGTCGCCGCGGGAGCGCTCCCACTTCAAAGCCTCGCCCAGCGTGTCGGTCTCCACGGCCAGCAGGGTCAGGTCGGCCTCGGCTGCGAAATGCTTGTTCAGCGTCTCCTCGACCTGCGCGCCGGTGGAGAAATGCACATAGCCATCCGCCACATCCACAGGCGCGCCGGCGGTGGTGCGATGCTCCAACAATTCCGCCAGCTCGGCAGGCCTGAAAATCTTGTAAATCAACATGCGCCTTAATGGCCCCGCACCCTCCCTTGGGTCAAGCGGCTTTGGCCTTTGACTCTCGGGCCTGTGATCGCCAATCTGGGGGCAATCACAACATATCCTAGGGGGATCAACCATGCGCACTCTCTTCACTTCTGCGGCGGCACTGGCGCTGTCAACGGGCGTCGCGGCGGCGGATTATAGCCTGACCATCCTGCACACCAATGACTTCCATGCGCGGTTCGAGCCGATCAGCAAATATGACAGCGGCTGCTCTGCGGAGGATAACACAGCCGGCGAATGTTTCGGCGGCTGGGCGCGGCTGGTCAATGCGGTCAAGGACGCGCGGGCGCGGACGAATAACTCCATTCTGGTCGATGGCGGCGATCAGTTCCAGGGCACGCTGTTCTACACCTATTATAAGGGCAAGGTCGCGGCGGAGATGATGAACGGGCTGGGCTATGACGGCATGACCGTCGGCAACCACGAGTTCGACGACGGGCCGGAGGTCCTCGCGGGTTTCATGGACAGCGTCAACTTCCCGGTGCTGATGTCCAATGCCGATGTGTCCGGCGAGGCGGCGCTCGCGGGCAAGCTGGCCAAATCCACCGTGATCGAGCGCGGCGGCGAGAAGATCGGCCTCATTGGCCTGACGCCGCAAGACACGCCTGATCTGGCGTCGCCGGGCAAGAACATCATCTTCACCGAGCCTGCGTCTGCCGTGCAGGGCGAGGTCGACAAGCTGACCGCCGAGGGCGTCAACAAGATCATCGTGCTGAGCCATTCGGGCTTTGTGGTCGACAAGGAGGTCGCGGCCAATACGACGGGCGTGGATGTGATCGTCGGCGGGCATTCGAACACGCTCTTGTCCAACACGCAGGAGCGCGCGGTTGACGTCTACCCTGTCATGGTCGGCGACACGGCCATCGTGCAGGCCTATGCCTATGGCAAATTTCTGGGCGAGCTGAATGTCACCTTTGACGACGCGGGCAAGATCACCGAGGCCAAGGGCGAGCCGCTTTTGATTGATGCGGCGGTCGCTGAGGATGACGATATTGTGGCCCGCATCGGCCAGCTGGCAGGCCCGCTCGATGAGATCCGCAACAAGGTGGTGGCCTCCGCGGCGGCAGCACTTGAAGGCGACCGCGCGGTCTGCCGGGTCGAGGAATGCGCCATGGGCAACCTGATTGCCGACGCCATGCTGGCCCGCGTGAAGGATCAGGGGATTGATATCGCGATCATGAATTCCGGCGGCATCCGCGCCTCCATTGATGCGGGCGAGGTGACGATGGGCGAGGTGCTGACCGTGCTGCCCTTCCAGAACACGCTGTCGACATTTCAGGTGTCGGGCCAGACCATCATCGACGCGCTGGAAAATGGCGTGAGCCAGGTCGAAGAGGTGAAAGGCCGCTTCCCACAGGTCGCGGGTCTGAAATACACATGGGACGCCTCCGTGGCACCGGGTGAGGGCCGCATTCAGGAGGTGATGGTCCAAGAGGGCGACAGCTTCGTGCCGATTGACCCCGCCAAAACCTATGGCGTTGCGTCCAACAATTTCGTGCGCAATGGCGGCGACGGGTTCAAAATGTTCACCACTGCCGAGAATGCCTATGATTTCGGGCCGGATGTGGCGGATGTTGTGGCTGAATATATGGCCGCGAATGGTGACAATGCCGTATCCGTTGAGGGGCGTATCACCAAGCAATAAGGGTTTCGTCGTGGCGGTGCCGCGCCGATCCA
>CAYXIZ010000238.1:0-2858 GCA_964465485.1 uncultured Rhodobacterales bacterium
AGGCCCTTGTCCCAGAATTTCGGGTCTGAGGCGTCAAGGCCGAACGGGGCGAGGAGCTCCTTGTGGTGTTTGGAACCGCCCGCTTTGAGCATCTCGAAATACTTGTCCTGAAAATCGTCGCCGCCTTCCTCATAGACCGCATAAAGCGCGTTTACCAAGCCGTCGCCGAACGCGTAGGCGTAGACGTAGAAGGGGGAATGGACAAAATGGGGGATGTAGGCCCAGAAGGTCTCGTAGCCGTCCATATATTCAAACGCCGGTCCAAGGCTTTCGGCCTGCACCGACATCCACAGCGCGTTGATGTCATCAGGTGTCAGCTCACCTTTGGAACGCGCGTCATGCAATTTGCACTCGAAATCGTAAAAGGCGATCTGGCGCACGACCGTGTTGATCATGTCCTCCACCTTGCCCGCCAGCATCACCTTGCGCTGCTCTTTGGTCTCGGCGCTGTCGATCATCTTGCGAAATGTCAGCATTTCGCCAAAGACAGAGGCGGTTTCGGCCAGGGTCAGCGGGGTGGAGCTGAGCAGTTCGCCTTGGCCCGCCGCCAGCACCTGATGCACCCCGTGGCCCAACTCATGCGCCAGGGTCATCACGTCGCGCGGTTTGCCCAGGTAATTCAGCATCACGTAAGGGTGCACATCCGTCACCGTGGGATGCGCAAAGGCACCGGGGGCCTTGCCGGGTTTCACGGCAGCGTCAATCCAGCCCTCGGTGAAGAACGGCTTTGCAATCTCCGCCATCTCCGGTGCGAAATCGGCATAGGCCTGCATCACGGTGTCCTGCGCGGCGTCCCAATGGACCAGCGTCGGGTCTTCCATTGGCAGCGGCGCATTGCGGTCCCAGACCTGCATCACGTCGAGCCCCAGCCATTTGCGTTTCAGCTCGTAATAGCGATGCGACAGCTTGGGGTAGGCGGCGACAACAGCGTTGCGCAGGGCCTCAACCACCTCCGGCTCCACATGGTTGGACAGGTGCCGCCCGGTCTGCGGGGTTTCCATGCCGCGCCAGCGGTCCTCGATCTCTTTTTCCTTGGCCAGCGTGTTATGCACCCGGGCAAAGAGCTTTACGTTCTGGCCAAACACATCCGCCAGCGCGCGCGCGCCAGCCTCCCGGCGGGCGCGGTCGGGGTCGGTCAGAAGGTTCAGCGTGCCCTCAATGTTCAGCTCTTCGCCGTCCACGGTGAAGGTGAGCCCGGCAATGGTCTCGTCAAACAACCGGTTCCACGCGGCAGAGCCGACGGTGGACTGATCATGCAGGAATTTCTCCAGCTCGTCGGAGAGCTGGTAGGGCTTCATGGCGCGCAGCCGCTCAAAGACCGGTGTGTAGCGGCCCAGATCGGCGTCTTCCGCCAGCCAGCCATCCAGCACAGCATCGTCAATCCGGTTCAGCTCCAGCGAGAAAAACACCAGCGTCGTCGTGTAGGTCGTGATCTTGTCCTGCGCGTTGGCCATGAATTGCGCGCGGTCCGCGTCGGTGGTGTTTTGGTAGTAACGCAGCCCCGCAAAGGACATGATCCGGCCCGTCACCGTGTTGATCTTCTCGTAGCGCAGCACGCAATCGAGCATGCCGGCCGCGCCAAGATCAGCCATCTTGCCCTCGTAATCCGCGGCGAAGCTGGCGCAGGCCTCCTCCAGCCAATCCATGTCGCGCTTGAATTCCTTGGCATCCGGGGCTGTGTAAAGATCGCTCAGATCCCATTCCGGCAGGTCGCCGAACCCCTTGTCGCCCGCGCCGCCCGTATCATGGGCGTCACGCGTTGGGGCGGGGAAGGTCAGGCGGAAGGGCGATGTCATGAAGCGGTCCTTTGCAAAATGCTGTTACAGCCGAACCTAGGCGCAGCCCGTGGCAGTCTCAAGGCAAAGGCTGCATGTTCTCAAGCCGAAGTGATGTCTTGCGCCAAACTTGCCGCGGCGGCGATGGCAAAATCCTCGCTATGCACAATCACGCCGCCTGCGCCCACAAGCACAATGCCATAGGCCCCCGGCTCGGCCACGGAATGCGCGGAGCCCGCATCGCCCAGCCGCATCGGCATCTGGTCGCAGGGCGATTTGAAGACGGTAAAAGGCAGCCCCTCCGCATGGCCGGAGATGGTGCGGTGGATATGCCCGCAAAGCAGTTGCACGGGGCCAGAGTAGCTTTTGAGCAGGGCGTAAAGCGGCGCCGGGTTTTGCAGCGCAATCGCGTCCATGCCCGAAAATCCGGTGGCAAAGGGCGGGTGATGCAGCGCGACAATCACAGGCCGCCCGGCGGCCCAGGTCAGGGCGCGTTCCAGCCAGCCAAGCCGCTCGGCGCAGAGCCTGCCCGAATGTCTCGGGTCGGCATGATCATCCAGCGTGTCCAGCGTGATCAGGCAAGCGGGGCCAAGGTCGACCATCTGCTGGACATGGCCTGACGAGGTGACCTCAGCCTCTGGAAACACCCGCAGGAACGCCGCGCGGTTGTCGTGATTGCCAAGCAGGAAACTGACCGGCAGCGCGAGCCCGTCCAGCGCGCCGCGCAGGCGCTGATACTGCGCGCTGCGCCCGTGATGCGTCAGATCGCCCAGCAGCACGACCCGGCTGGCATCGGGGTGCTGGGCCAAAGCGTGCTCCAGCCCTTCACAAAACCGCGCAAGCGGATCAAGCCCAATGATCTCGTCGCCTTCATCAACAAGATGCAGGTCGGAAAACACCAGAAACTTGACCAGATCATCCGCCATGATGCGCCACTCCCCGTTATAGCCTCTCGCCTATCACTGCTTCAAAAATACTCCGGGGGAGCGACCGAAGGGAGCGGGGGCAGAGCCCCCAAACACCTTACAATACGCCTCACTCCAATTCGATCAGCAGATCCTTGGCGTCAATCTGCCCGCCCGG
>CAYXIZ010000239.1:0-2836 GCA_964465485.1 uncultured Rhodobacterales bacterium
AGCCGCGCGCTGACCTCGCCTTGCGGGCGTATCCGCATCCCGATCAATGAGGACCGGGGCGAAACCGGCCAGATCGTCGAATACCTGAAACGTTATAATGGCGAAGGCATCCAGCATATTGCGGTGGGGGCCAAGGATATCTACGCGGCCACCGACGCGATCGCGGAAAACGGGTTGCGCTTCATGCCCGCCCCCCCCGACAGCTATTACCCGCAGTCTAAGACCCGTGTGAAAGACCACGATGAACCGCTGGACAAGATGCAAAAACACGGCATTCTGATTGACGGCGAAGGCGTCGTGGGCGGGGGGGAGACGCGCATCTTGCTGCAAATCTTCTCCAAGACCGTCATCGGCCCGATCTTTTTCGAGTTCATCCAGCGCAAGGGCGATGACGGGTTTGGCGAGGGGAATTTCAAAGCGCTGTTTGAGGCGATTGAACAGGACCAGATCGACCGCGGCGTGCTGACGGCGGCCAAATAGGGTTGAAAACCGCGCAGCGCCCCTGTTCTCTATCCGCAAAAGGGGGGCGCGCTTATGCCAAAGATCGAAATCGTCAGCTATTCGGGCACCGGCAACACCACTAAGCTCGCCAAACTGATCGCCCAGGCCTCCGGCGGGCGGGTCTGGTCCTTGCCGCATGACGGCGCAGCCAAGCCCGATATGTGGGAGGCGCTGGACGCCGCTGACGCCATCCTCTTTGGCAGCCCCACCTATATGGGCGGGCCCGCTTGGCAGTTCAAACGCTTTGCGGATGCCAGCAGCGGGCGTTGGGAAAAGCGCGGCTGGCAGGACAAGCTGGCGGGCGGGTTCACCACGTCGGGCTCGACCAATGGGGACAAGGGCGAATGCCTGTCCGCGTTTATGACGCTGGCCAATCAGCACGGGATGATCTGGGTCTCGCTCGGGCAGGCGTCGCCGCCGAGCCGCGACAATGACGAAGCGCAGATGAACTGGAGCGGCGGCAATGGCGGGGTGATGGCCATCGCAGGCCGGGGCGGTTTCCCGGAGGGTGACATGCAAAG
Source organism: uncultured Rhodobacterales bacterium (assembly GCA_964465485.1). GTDB lineage: Bacteria > Pseudomonadota > Alphaproteobacteria > Rhodobacterales > Rhodobacteraceae > Litoreibacter. The sequence continues at coordinate 1,023 of CAYXIZ010000239.1, forward strand.
CGCCACCGCCTATGGCGCCCGCATCAAGGCGCTGGCCGCACGGTTTCAGAGCTGAGCCTAACCGCTTCTTTTTGCCAAAAATATGCCCGCCGGAGGCGTCCCGCGCTCTAAACCTGCCCGCCCGCAATCTCGATAGTCTGCCCGTTCACACTGCTGGAGCCCGCACCGCAGAGCCACGCGGCAGCCTCGCCTATCTCGCTGGCTTCGATCAGCCGTTTGTGGCGGTTGGAGCGGACCATGGTGCCCAGCGCTTCCTTTTCAGATATCCCCGCCCGCGCTGCGATATCCACCGTGCCGCGCGTGACAATTGGCGTGTCCACATAGCCCGGGCAGAGCGCGTTGAACGTGTAAGGCCCGCCCATGTAATCCTCGCTGAGGCCACGGATCAGCCCGATCAGCCCGTGTTTGGACGCGGAATAAGCCGGCGCGCCGCGCAACCCGCGCACGCCCGCAATGGAGGAGACGGCAATCACGCGGCCCCAGTCTGTGGTGAGCATCGAGGGCAGGCAGGCCTGGATCGTCAGCATCGCGCCGTCCAGATTGGTGGCCATGGTACGCCGCCAGAAGGCCAGATCCATCTTCGAGATCGACTTGCCTTCGGCAATCCCCGCATTTGGCACGCAGATCTGCACGGGGCCGTTTTTGGCGACCGCGGCCTCGACCACCTCGCGCGTGGCGTCCGGGTCGGTCACGTCCAGCGCCAGAGCCAGCGCGTTCAGCCCGGCGGCGGCTTCTTCCAGCACCTCGATCCGGCGTCCGGTGAGGGTGACGGAGGCGCCCTGCGCCGCCAGGGCTTTTGCGATGGCCAGCCCGATGCCGGTGCCTCCGCCGGTGATAAAGGCGTGTTTGCCTGAAAGCTGCATGGGTCCTCCTCGAACTCACGTCAGACTACCTCAATCAGACCCCCGGTCCAGCGCGGCATAATGTTGCATACAAAAGTATATTTGAGAAATTTTATGACTCACCCCCTCAGGCTGCTTTACGTTTCTCAAAGTGGCGGCTAAAGCAAGGGTCTGCGAATTTTCTTTCATTTGAGCCACAGAGGAGGGCCACATGAAAATAGGGGCACCTAAAGAGACATTCCCTGGCGAGAACCGGGTCGCGATGACGCCGGAAAGCGCTGTACAATTGCAAAAGCTCGGCCATGACTGCGTGATCGAGACCAAGGCCGGGGCCGCTGCGGGCTTTGCGGATGCGGATTACAAGGCCGTGGGCGTTGAGGTGGTCAAGACCGCCGCCGCCCTTTGGAAGGCCGCCGACATTGTCGTCAAAGTGCGCCAGCCCGATGACGAAGAGATGAAAAAGCTGCGCGCGGCGCAGACGCTGATCTCGTTTTTCAACCCTGCCGCCAATGAGAAAGGTCTCAACGAGGCCGCCAAGAAGGGCGCGACCGTCATCGCCATGGAAATGGTGCCACGTATTTCCCGCGCGCAGAAGATGGACGCGCTCAGCTCCATGGCCAATATCGCGGGCTACCGCGCGGTCATCGAGGCGTCGAACAATTTTGGACGCTTCTTTACGGGGCAAGTCACCGCCGCCGGTAAAGTGCCGCCTGCCAAGGTTCTGGTCGTGGGGGCAGGCGTGGCCGGTCTGGCCGCCATCGGCACCTCCACCTCGCTGGGCGCGATCACCTATGCGTTCGACGTGCGCCCCGAAGTGGCCGAACAAGTGGAGAGCATGGGCGCGGAATTCGTCTTCCTCGACTTTGAGGAAGAGCAGCAGGACGGTGCCGCGACAGGTGGCTACGCCGCCGTGTCCAGCCCTGAATTCCGCGAGGCGCAGCTGGCCAAGTTCCGCGAGCTGGCCCCTGAGGT
>CAYXIZ010000240.1:0-2822 GCA_964465485.1 uncultured Rhodobacterales bacterium
GCCCAAAGCCCGTCAAACGTCTCTTTCTGCGCGTTGCCGTCCACATCCATCCACGCCACGGTCACATCCGCAGGCCGGGTGACATCGGCAAATTGGTCGGGGATGGACAGGCACCCTTCCTCATAGGTGTTCAGCGCGTCGGAGACCTCAACCACCTCCGGGTTCAGCATCACCAAAGGCCGCGGGGTGGCCCCTTCTTCCTTGACACAATCGAGCACAATCATCCGGCTCAGCACCCCCACCTGCGGGGCCGCCAGCCCAATGCCGGGCGCCTCATACATCGCATGCAACATGTCATCCGCCAGCGCCCGCAGCGCGTCAGAGCTGTCGGTCACAGGGGCAGAGACCTTCTTCAGGCGCGGGTCGGGATGGATCAAGATAGGCAGGGTCATAAAGCTCCATGTAGGACAAGCCCCCCGGTTTCGCAATCTCTCTTGCAGCCGCGCCGCGTCCCGCTAGGTTGACCCCAAAGGAGAGACCACCATGAGCTTTGACACCCCACCCAACCGCCGCGACACGCATTGCATGAAATGGGACGCGATGGAGGCGCTCTATGGCGTCTCCCCCCAGGACGGCATCTCGATGTGGGTCGCAGACATGGAATTCGAAGCCGCCCCCGTCATCCAAAAGGCCGTGCAGGACATGGTCGATCACGGCGTTTACGGCTATTTTGGCGATGACAGCAAATACCGCGCCGCGATCTGCTGGTGGATGGAAAACCGCCACGGCTGGACGGTGGACCCGGACGCGATTTTCACCACCCACGGTCTGGTCAACGGCACCGCCATGTGCGTCGACGCTTTCACCAAACCCGGTGACGCCGTGGTGCTGTTCACGCCCGTCTATCACGCCTTCGCCAAAGTCATCAAAGCCGCAGGCCGCAGCGTCAATGAATGCGAGATGGTGCTGGAAAACGGCCGCTACGAGATGGATTTCGACCGGTTTGACGCCCAGATGACCGGCAAAGAGACCATGGTGATCCTCTGCTCGCCCCACAATCCCGGAGGCCGCGTCTGGACCAAAGCCGAGCTGCAAGCCGTGGCCGCTTTCGCCAAACGCCACGACCTGATCCTCGTCTCCGACGAGATCCACCACGATCTGGTCTTCTCCGGCCAGACCCATATCCCGATGGCCAATATCGCGGGCATCGCCGACCGGCTGGTAATGATGACGGCCACCACCAAGACCTTCAACATCGCGGGGGCCCATTCGGGCAATGTCATCATCGCAGACCCCGACCTGCGCGCGACCTTCGCCGCCCACATGGCCGCCCTCGGCATGTCGCCCAACTCGTTCGGCCTGTTCATGGCCACCGCCGCCTATTCGCCCGAAGGGGCCAAATGGGTCGATGACTGCGTGGCCTATATCGAAGAGAACAAGAAACTTTTCGACGACGGCATCAACGCCATCCCCGGCCTGAAATCCATGAACCTAGAGGCCACCTATCTGGCATGGGTCGATTTCTCCGGCACCGGTATGAGCAAAGAGGAATTCTCCACCCGCGTGGCCCGCGACGCAAAAATCGCCGTCAACGCAGGCCCCACATTCGGCAAGGGCGGAGACGCCTTCCTCCGCTTCAACATCGCCGCCCCCCGCGCCCAGATCGAGGAGGCCGTCACCCGCATGCAAACCGCCTTCGCCGACCTGCAATAATCTTTCCATGTTCAAAAATATCCCGGGGGAGGAGCATAGCGAGGGGGGCAGAGCCCCCTAAACCCTCTGCGTCGTCCCCCGCACGACCAGCTCCACGTCGCACCGCACCCGCACGATCTCGCGGGCCTCGGAGCCCACGGCGGCCACCATCTCTTCCCCCGCAATCCGCCCAATATCCTGCGCCGGGATATGCACCGTGGTCAGCCCCGGCTCCATCTCCATTGAGCCCTTGAAGTTGCCGATCCCCACCACCGACAACTCATCGGGCACGGCCACACCCAGCTTCAGGCAGGCATAGACCGCCCCCTGCGCGATCACGTCATTGCCGCAAATCAGCGCCGACGGCACGTCGCCGGAGGCCAGCAACCCCGCAACCGCGTCCTTGGCCTGCGCGATGGAGTAGGGCGACTCCATCTGCCAGCGCTCCGGCACCTCCAACCCGGCATGACGCAGCACCGACCACGCCCCATCCAGCCGCCCCTGCGCGCGGTCATTGCCGGCAGTGGCAGGGAAAATCAGGCCCACACGCCGATGCCCCAGCCCCACAATATGCTCCGCCGCCATCGCGCCGGCGGCAAAGTTTTCCGCCCCCACGCAGGACACGGGCGACCGGGCGTCATGGTTCCAGATCGCCACGCATGGCACCCCTTGCTGCGCGATCAGCTGGTAGGTCTCCGCGCTATGGGCCAGCCCGATCAGGGCAATCCCGTCCACGCGATGCTCCAGCAATTTGCGCAGCACGCCATATTCGCGGTCCAGGTCATAGCCATGCGAGGTCATCAGGATGGTGAACCCCGCCGCCTCCACGCTGTCAGAAAAGCTCTGCACCACCTCGGCAAAAATCGCGTGGTTAATTGTCGGCACAATCAGCCCGATGGTGCCCGAGCGCTTGCCATGCATCGCTTGCGCCGCGCGGTTGCGAATATAGCCCAGCCGCGCAATCGCCCGCTCGATCTTCTTGCGAGTCGCAGGGTTCACCAGATCGGGATGGTTGAAACAGCGCGACACCGTCGAGGCCGAGACCCCCGCCGCCCGCGCCACATCCACGATATCCGCCTTACCCGATTGTTTTACCGCCACAATACAGCCCCCGAAGATGCATTTATGAAAACATTTGCAATACTATTTTCATCCCCTAGCCTTGCAGTCAATGAAGGACCAAAAGGGTT
>CAYXIZ010000241.1:0-2795 GCA_964465485.1 uncultured Rhodobacterales bacterium
CGCGGCTCAATCGCGGTTTCGATTTTGTGGATGTCGCGCACGGTCTGCTCGATCTCGGTGCGGGCTTCTTTGTTCAAAAGCGCAATGCGCGCCCCGGTGCCCGCCGCGTTGCCTGCCGATGTGACCCGGTCCAACGGGCAGTCGGGGATCATGCCCAGCACCATCGCGTGTTTGGGCGAGATATGCGCGCCGAACGCGCCTGCCAGCACCACCCGGTCCACCTCGTCCGTGCCGAACTTATCCATGAGGAGGCGCGCGCCGGAATAGAGCGCCGCCTTGGCCATCTGGATCTCGCGAATGTCGCGATTGGTGACGGTGATCCGGCGCTCGCCATCCTGCCAGACCAGATAGGAATGGGTGCGCCCGTCGAGAAAGCACCGCTCCGTACCGGTCTGCTCTGGAGAGCCGATCAGTCCGGGGCCATCGACAAGGCCTGCCAGCCGCATCTCCGCCACCAGCTCGATGATGCCAGAGCCACAAATTCCTGTCACGCCAGTGGCTTGGATGGCGTCCTTAAAGCCGTCCTCGTCGGACCACAGCTCGCAGCCGATGACCTGAAAGCGGGGCTCTTTGGTGACGGGGTCAATCTCCACATGTTCAATCGCGCCGGGGGCTGCGCGCTGCCCGGAGGAGATCTGCGCGCCCTCAAAAGCAGGCCCGGTGGGCGAGGAGCAGGCCAGCACTTTTTCCGTGTTGCCGAGCAGGATTTCGGCATTGGTGCCCACGTCTACGACAAGGACCAAAGTGTCGGACTTATTGGGTTCTTCCGACAGCGCCACCGCCGCCGCATCCGCGCCGACATGGCCCGCGATGCAGGGCAGAATATAGGCCTGCGCGGTGCTGGCGAGGGTCAGATCCAGCGCCTGCGCGGGCAGGGAGACGGCGTCAGAGGTGGCCAGCGCAAATGGCGCCTGACCCAGCTCGAACGGGTCGATGCCCAGAAACAGGTGGTGCATGACCGGGTTGCATACGAAGACCGCGTCAAAGATCAGTGATTTGTCGATCTCCGCCTCGGCGGCGACTTGGGTGAAGAGCGCGTTCATGCCCTCGCGCACGGCAGCGGTCATCTCCTCCGCGCCGCCGGGGTTCATCATCGAATAACTGACCCGGCTCATCAGGTCCTCGCCAAAGCGAATTTGCGGGTTCATCAGCCCGGAGGAGGCCACGACCTCGCCCGTGCGCAGGTCGCACAGATGCCCCGCGATGGTGGTGGAGCCCAGATCCACGGCCATCCCGTAGACGGACCCCTCGTAATAGCCCGGCCAGATTTGCAGGATATGGGGCAGATTGCCGTCGCGGCTGTGATGCACGGCGCAGGTGATTTTCCACGCGCCCTTGCGCAGGGCGGGCTGCAATTGGGTGAGGATAGACAGATCCGCCTTGACGTCCTCAATGCCCCATTCGGTTTGCAGCGCATGGGTCAGCCGTTGCAGGTCGCCCGACGGATCATGCATGTCGGGCTCCTGCACCTCGACATAGTAAAGCCGGATCGCCGGATCCAAGGTGATATCGCGCGCCTCGACGCGTTTGCGGACCACCTGTTTGTGGACCTGACTGGTCTCCGGCACGTCAATGACAATGTCGCCTTGCACCGTGGCCTGACAGCCCAGACGACGCCCTTTGGGCAGGCCGCGCTTGTCGTCATAGCGCTGCTCGACGCTGTTCCATTCGGACAGCGCCTCCTTCTCGACGGTGACGCCATGTTTGGGAAAGTCGCCAAAGGAGGGCTGGACCTGACATTTCGAACAAATCCCGCGCCCGCCGCACACCGAGTCTAGATCAACGCCAAGCTGCCGTGCGGCGGTCAGAACAGGGGTGCCAATGGGGAAATGGCCGCGCTTGCCAGACGGGGTGAAGATCACGAGGGGATCAGTGGCCATGTGATCGTCCTTTGATCAAAGAGATATCCCTAGTATCAGGCATTTACGCGTCGATGTTCATCCACGGCGTCTGCGCCCGCCGGCCCGGCCTGCACGCCCGCCACGCGCCGCCGCTTCGGTGCCATCCGCGTTGCGCGGCTTGTTGAAGGTGATCCATGCCGCGCCTGAGGGGTCATTGTCGGTCAGGAAGTTGGCGGCGCGGATGGCCTCCATCTCCTTGCCGGGTTGCGGTTTGGTGGAGCCCAGCCCGGTGAGCTGCGCGAACAGCTCCATGTCGATATCGTCGGGGATGATGAAGCCCGCGGCCAGAAGGGCCTCTCGTTTTTCAGCCAGCTTTTTGGGGCCAACAGGCAGGGCGACCGGGTTCATGATGGCGGAGGTCATCCCGGCGGTCATGGCCATGGGCAGGAACGCATTGTTGATGCCGTGCCGGTTCGGCAGCCCGAAGGAGATGTTGGACGCGCCGCAGGTGGTGTTGACGCCCAGCTCCTCGCGCAGGCGGCGCACAAGGGTGAAGACCTGCAACCCGGCGGTGCCCATGGCCCCGATGGGCATGACCAGCGGGTCAACCACGATGTCATGCGCGGGAATGCCGTGATCTGCGGCGCGTTCCACGATCTTCTTGGCGACGGCAAAACGCACATCCGGATCCTCAGAAATCCCGGTGTCGTCATTGGAAATGGCCACGACCGGCACGTTGTATTTCTTGACCAGCGGCAGCACCAGTTCGAGGCGCTCTTCCTCCCCCGTGACGGAGTTCAGCAAGGGGCGGCCTTCGGCGGCGGCGAGGCCGTTCTCCAGCGCGCCGGGCACGGAGCTGTCGATGCAAAGCGGGATGTCGGAGACTTTTTGAACCCGCTCCACCAGCTCTTTCATCAAGGTGGGCTCGACAAAGTTGTTGTCCGCGTAGCGCGG
>CAYXIZ010000242.1:0-2783 GCA_964465485.1 uncultured Rhodobacterales bacterium
ACGTGCCAGAGACCCCGGAGCTGTCCGTCGAGACCGAGAATGTCGAGGTCGACAATTGTGCGCATCAGGTGATTTTGAAGCTGGAATCCATGGGGCTGATCACCGCCTGATCCTTAAGACGTGTTTCGCCGGGCCTTTGGCCCGCCGACAGTCTGGGGAGGCTCTGCCTCCCCAGACCCCTCCGGAGTATTTTTGAAGCAGTGATAGGCGAGAGGCTATCACGGGCGGGAGCCTGTCACGGAGGAGTGCGCAGTCAGCTCAATGCACCGTGACGGGCGCGAAATCGTTTTGGCGGGCCAGCGCAAAGGCCATTTGGCGATTGGCCACAAGAGCCAGCCGTTCCCCGTCAGGGGCATGCACCGCGTAGATTTTCTCAAGGCCCTGCGACTGGGCGCGGACCTCCTCGGGCAGGTCGGCCACTTCGACCGGCCGCACATAGACGATCCGCTCGGACATACCGGTGTTTAAGTCAAACTGGGTATTCATCGCATCATCCTTTCTTGATCTTGATCTGCTGCACCACGGTTTCAGGCACCGCGCGCTCCAGGTCGATATGCAGCAGCCCGTTCTCCGTCACGGCACCGGCCACATCCACACCTTCCGCCAGCACGAAGGCCTTTTGAAACTGCCGCCCCGCAATGCCGCGATGCAGGAAGACGCGGCCCTCAGCCTCCTCGGCCTGCTTGCCGCGAATGACCAATTGGCGGTCCTCCACCGTGATCGACAGATCGGCCTCGCCGAACCCGGCCACAGCCAGCGTGATGCGAAACGCATTTCCGCCGGATTGTTCAATGTTAAAAGGGGGGTAGCCGTCATTGCCGGACTTGGCGGTCCGCTCCACGAGGCGTTCGAGCTGGTCGAACCCCAGCAAGAAGGGATGCGATCCCAAGGTTAGTTTTGTCATATATGCAGCCCTTTTCAGCAAAGCGACTTGTCACGGGGCGGGCCCCGGTCACATGGCGACCCGCTTGATCAAAAGATGGGGTGGCTGGCCGCGTCTTGCAACCCTTTCGCGTCACAACAGTTGGTACGGGAGCAGAAAGCACCTATCTTAACCCCACACGCCCTTTTTACTGGACCCGCACCCGCAGATGAACACGCCCGCCCATATGAGCCAAAAAGAAGTGCTGCAGGTCAAACTGGAGGTGCTCAAGCGCGAGCATCGCGATCTGGACGAGGCGATCTCTGCCCTGCAAGAACGCGCCGTGGCCGACCAGCTGACCGTCAAGCGGCTGAAAAAGAAGAAGCTTTCCCTCAAAGACCGCATTCAGGTGATCGAGGACACGCTGACGCCGGATATCATTGCGTAAAGGGCGCGGCTGGCTATAGTGCCGCTTCCTTTCACGGATGGGATTTCGGCCATGGGCAAGATCGACATAGGCATTATCATGGGCAGCCAATCCGACTGGCCCACCATGAAGGAGGCCGCCACCCTGCTGGACGCGTTGGGTGTGTCCTACGAGAGCCGTATCGTCTCCGCCCACCGCACGCCGGACCGGCTTTGGGACTACGGCAAAACCGCCGCCGAGCGGGGCCTCAAGGTGATCATCGCGGGCGCAGGCGGAGCTGCGCATTTGCCCGGCATGATGGCCTCGAAAACCCGCATCCCCGTGATCGGCGTGCCGGTGCAGACCAAGGCCCTGTCGGGCGTCGACAGCCTCTATTCCATCGTGCAGATGCCCAAGGGCTACCCCGTCGCCACCATGGCCATTGGGGCCGCGGGTGCCGCCAATGCCGGGCTGATGGCCGCAGGTATTCTGGCGGTCAGCGACGACGCCTTGGCCAAGCGGCTGGACGCGTGGCGCGCAGCACTTTCTGCCTCCATCCCGGAGGTCCCGCAGGATGACTGAGCCCCTGCCCACCGGGGCCACCATCGGCATTCTGGGCGGCGGCCAGCTGGGCCGGATGCTCAGCGTTGCGGCCTCCCGTCTGGGGTTCAAAACCTGCATTTTTGAACCCGGCGGCGACTGCCCGGCCAGCCATGTTGCCAATTACCACTTTCAAAAGCCTTACGATGACGAAGCAGCGCTTGAGGCCTTTGCCAAATCTTGCAGCATCGTCACCTATGAGTTTGAAAACATTCCGACATCCGCGCTCGACATCATCGAAAAACACGCCCCCATCCGCCCAAACAGGCGCGCGCTGGCCACGTCGCAAGATAGGCTCGATGAGAAGCAATTTCTGGAGAGTCTCGGCCTGACCGTCGCGCCTTATGCAAATGTTGAAAATCTGCAAGAGCTGGAAAACGCCGTTGCCTCCGTTGGCACGCCCTCGATCCTTAAAACCCGCCGGATGGGCTATGATGGCAAGGGACAGATCCGTCTTAAAGGTGGCGAGCAACTGGCTGATATCTGGGCGCAAATGGAATGTGCGCCTTGCGTGCTGGAGGGGTTTGTCGACTTCTCCCACGAGGTGTCCGTCATTGGCGCGCGCGGGCTTGACGGGCAGGTCTCGTGCTACGATCCGGGCGAAAATGTGCATGTCGGCGGCATCCTTGAGACCACCACCGTGCCGGCCAATCTGAGCGCGTCACAGCGCATGGATGCTGTCATAATGGCCGGCAAGATATTGAACGCGCTGGATTATATCGGTGTGCTGGGTGTGGAGCTGTTTGTCACGCCAAATGGGCTTCTGGTCAACGAGATCGCGCCTCGGGTGCACAACTCCGGCCACTGGACCCAAAATGGCTGTGTCATAGACCAATTTGAGCAACATATTCGGGCGGTTACGGGCTGGCCTTTAGGTGACGGGGCGCGCCATGCGGACGCTGTGATGGAGAACCT
>CAYXIZ010000243.1:0-2779 GCA_964465485.1 uncultured Rhodobacterales bacterium
ATCCTCAAGGGGATGCCCCTGCGGCGGGGAGGGAATCTTCCCAAGAGCAGAATAAGACAAACGCAGCGCAGCTGCCCTATTCCGAAGCCGCGCCGATAGGGTTTCGCAGGCTGGCCGAATAGACCATCCAGCTCACCAGCATCAAAACCATCGCCAACAAAAACGGCGCGCCCGGCAAATACACCCACGCGCCATGCCCAGTGAAGAACCAGAAAATCTGCGTCATGACCACCGGCGCGAGGATCATTCCAATGGAGTTGATCGACGACAACACGCCCTGCAACTCGCCTTGTTGATTGTCATCTGCCCGTCCCGACATCACCGCTGACAAAGCCGGGGCCACAACCGCCCCAAGGGCCGCAAACGGGGTCAAAACCAGCAACAGCCAGCCGCTTGAGATGAACCCCATCAGGATCAGGGTCCCCGCGTTATAAAGCAGTCCAAAATAGACGGTCCTACGCTCGCCAAACCGCGCGATGATCCGGCGGATCAGCAGGCCCTGCGTCACTGCAATCGAGATGCCATAAAGCGCCAAAGATGCCCCGATCATGCCCGGCGACCAGCCGAAATTCGCGCTGGTGTAATAGGCCCAGACCGCCGGGTAGACCATGTTGGAGATCTGGTAGAAGAAATAGACCCCCATCAATGCCGTCAGCCCCGGCAGTTTGCTGATATAGGAAAACGCCCCCACCGGGTTCGCTCGCGACCATTCGAATCTGCGGCGGTTCTCGGGCGTCACGGTTTCGGGCAAAACGAAATAGCCAAAGACCAGATTGGCCGCCGTCAGCGCCGCGGCCGCCCAGAACGGTGCCCGAGGTCCCAGCTCGGCCAGCAGCCCGCCAATCACTGGCCCCAACACGAAACCCGCCCCGAACGCGGCAGAGATCAGTCCAAAATTCTGCGCCTTCTTCTCGCGTGGAGAAATGTCGGCCATAAACGCGCTGGCGGTCGAATGCGTGGCCGCCGTGATGCCTCCGATCACGCGGCCAATCAGCAACAACCAGATCGTGCCCGCCACCGCCATCAGCACGTAATCAAGCGCCATCACGCCGAGCGAGACCAAGAGGACTGGACGGCGGCCGAACCGGTCCGACAGGCTGCCCAATGTTGGGCTAAAGAGAAATTGCATCACCGCGAAAAGCGCCGACAGGATGCCGCCCCAAAGTGCTGCATTGGCGATATCGCCGCCCTGCACCTCCATGATCAGGTCAGGCATGACTGGCAGGATCAGACCAATCCCCATCGCGTCCAGCGTCAGGGTGATCAGGATGAAGGTGACGGCCTTGTTTTGCATGTCAGGCGCGGGCTTTCGCGGCAAAGCCGCGTGCGTCAGACGGGGCCAGCCCCAGCTGCGCCTCAGGCGCAAACACAGCCGTCAGCTCCGGCGCGTCCCATTTGGCCAGCGCCGCGTCCTTCAGGCTGCCGCCTTGCGCAATGATCTCCGCGCACAGCTCTTTCACCGCCGCCTGCGCCTCAGGGCGCGTCATCCGGTCGGCAAGCGAAAATTGCAAAGCCTCAGCATAGATCAACCCGCGCCCGTCATCGATATTGCGCAGCATCGCGTGTGGATCCGGGGTCATGCCAGCCAGCATCTCTTCTGCCACGGCCAATCCGCGGCCGACCCCCATGCAGACCTGCCCAAGCGCCATCCATTCGCTCATCCACGCCGCCGCGTCGCGTTGCTGGCGGTGGATCGCGGCCCCTTGCAGCACCGTATTGGCTCCGATCACGCCCCGTGTCAAAGCGCTCAGCACTGAGGGCAAAACCGGGTTTTGCTTTTGCGGCATGGTGGAGGAACTGCCCCCGCCGCCCAGCCGCAATTCGCCAATGCCGCTTTGCGTCATCATCAGCACATCCTCGCCCATCTTCGCCAGTGACGCGCTGATCTGTGTGGCCCAGGCCGACAGCCCGGCAATGCCGTGCCGCGCGCTGTGCCAACTGGCCTCCCGGTTGCCCAGCCGTAGCTCGTCGGCCAGCTTCTGGCGCAGCTCTGCGGCCTGCGGGCCGTAAGCCGCTCCGGTTCCAGCCGCACCAGAGAGCGAGACTGTGACAACCCCCGCCCGCACGCCTTCGCGGGCCGCATGCAGCTCCAGCAAGGGCAGCCCCCAACTTGCAACAACAGCACCAAAGCTGGTGGGGGTGGCGACCTGCATCCATGTGCGCCCGGCCATCGGCAGCGTGGCATGGGTCTCGGCCATATCGCCAAGCAGGTGTAGCACCGCCACCATGCGCGTCTCAATCAGCGCCAGAACCTGCCGCAACCGCAGGGCGAGGGCGGTGTCCATGATGTCTTGCGTCGTGGCGCCCCAATGCAGGAACTGCGCATGTTCCGGGGCTTCCATCGCCTTGCGCATGGCGTTGACCAGCGCGGGCACCGGGATGCCATTGAGGCCTGTCTCGGCGGTCAGCCCGGTTGGGTCGACCTGAATTTCGCGGGTGCTGCGGGTGATGAACGCAGCGGACAGCTCGGGGATGATCCCCAATTCACCCTGCGCCTTGGCCAAGGCCCCCTCAACCAGCATCATCGCGCGAACCTCCGCGCTGTCGGAAAACAGTGACCCGATCTCGGCGTCATGAAACAGATCGCGGTAAAGCCCGCTGTCAAAAGGGGTCGTGGCCATGGCCTAAATATGTCCCCCGATATGCCCGGTGTCGCGCATGAAGCGGGTCAGGACCTCTGCGTATTCCTGCGGTTGTTCCACGCAAGGCAGATGCCCGCCGCGCCGGATCAGATGGAACTGGCTGCCTTTGATCAGCTCCTGCGTCTCGCGCATCAGGT
>CAYXIZ010000244.1:0-2777 GCA_964465485.1 uncultured Rhodobacterales bacterium
AGGGTGGGGATCCTAATTTACAGACCTGCGAGCAGCTCTTTGAGGGTTTGCTCGCGCGTCTCCCACATGGCGAGGACCTCGTCACGGGTCATGATGTGCATGGGGCTGCCGCCCGCTTTCATCTTGCCCTGAACGCGGCTGTTTTCGAACATGGTGGGCACGGTGGCGGCCAGCTTGTCGATGATGCCTTGCGGCGTGCCTTTGGGGACCATCACGCCGCGGAAGTTCACCGACGAATTGTCCACGTCAAGCCCCGCTTCCATCATGGTGGGGACGTCGGGCAGGAAGTCGTTGCGCTCCAGATCGGCGACGCCGAGGATTTTGACGTTGCCCGCCTCACGCGCGCGGAAGGCGTCTGACAGGTTGTTGATGCCCGCCATCACGTCGCCTGCGATCACGGCTTTCATGGCTGCGGCCCCGCCGCCTTTGGTGGGGATATAGGCCATGGAGCATTCGCAGGCTTTCTCCATCTGCAGCGCCGCGATGTGGTGGCCCACAAACAGGCCCGCGCCCGATGTGGTCAGCTTGCCGGGGTTTTCCTTGGCGAAGGCGACGACGTCTTCCATCGTGTTGAATTCGCTATCCGCACCGACAACCAGCACGGCCGGGTCGGCGCCCCAGTTGGCGATGGGCTCGAAGCTGTCGCGGGAATACTCCACGCCGCCCTTGATCGACTGCGCGATGAAATGCGGGATGTTGTAGGCACCCAGCGTGTAGCCGTCGGCCTCCGCCTGACCTGCCAGCCAGTTCCAGCCGACGCGGCCACCCGCGCCGGGCTTGTTGAGGATGGCGATGGGCATGCCGAGCGCGTCCTCGTTGCCTGCGGTCATGGTGACGATGCGGGCCTGAAAATCGGTGGCCCCGCCAGCGCCGTAGCTGACCATCATCATGATCGGGCGTTCGGGGTAGTTGGCGTGGCCATCAGCGAAGCTCGCGCCCGCCATGGCTGTGAGGGCGATTGCGGCCCCTGCGAGTAGTTTTTTCATTGGTTGGTTTCCTCCCTAGGAATGGTGAAATCTGCCGGTGTTCCGGTTCAGAAGAAAATCTCTCGCGGTGTGTAAACCGTCAGCAGTTTCGCGAAGAGACCGTACATGACGAGCATAAAGCCCGCCGTGATTGCGAGGCGCTTGAGCCATGATTTCAGCTGCCCGTGGGGGGCAGGGTCGTAAAGGCTCAGCAGGATGAAGAAGGCGATGGCGGTGGCCGTGTAGAAGCCGAGGGCTTTGGCTGCCCAGAAAATGTAGACCAGTGCGACGATCAGGCCGGGGGCGAGGTTTTTGACCTGCGTGGGCGTGATGCCGTTTCCAACTTTGGTCCAGCCAAGACAGGCTTTGGCGAAGGTCCAAAGGGCGAGGACCACAAAGACGGTGGCGATCAGGCGCGGGAAGAGAAACGCCTCAGACGGCTGGGCGGTGTAGCTGATATAGGTGACCCAGACGCCCACGGCGGCGACGATGCCGGAGCCGATCATATGCTGGATACGGGGCAGGGTGGTCATCCGATGATCTCCTCTTTCGAGGTATAGCGCCGGGTGCGCAGCTCCATATAGGCGGAGTAGAGGATTGAGGCCAAGACGACCGCGATCAGGAAGATGTTGAGCGTGCCGCCCAAGAAATAAGGGGCAAGGCCGTCGGTGGCGTTGGCGATCATCGAGCCTTGGATGAAGTTGGCCTCCGCGATGGGGCCGAGGATCAGGCCCAGCACCAAAGGTGCGGCGGAGAAGCCGAAGCGTTCGAGGAAATACATCATCACGCCGAGGCTCGCCATGACGTAGACATCGCCCATCGAGCTTTGCACGGAGTAGCTGCCGAAAACCGCGAGGCCGAGGACGACGGCGGCCATGACGGATTGCGGGACTTGGGCGACTTTTGCGGCGAGACCCGCGACGTAAAGCCCGAAGATGCACATCAGGATCTGGCCGATGAGCATGGAGTTGATGAAGGTCCATGCGACGTCAGGGTGGTTGTCGAAGAGATCGGTGCCGGGGAAAATGCCGTGGATCAGCAGGCCTCCGAGCAGCACGGCGGCGGTGGGGGAGCCGGGGATGGAGAGGGTCAGCAGCGGGACGAGGCTGGGACCGACCATGGCGTTATTGGCGGATTCGGCGGCGATGACGCCCTCCGGGTGGCCGGTGCCGAATTTCTCACGCTGGGGGCTGAATTTCTTGGATTGGTCATAGGCGACAAGCCCCGCGATTTGCCCGCCGACGCCGGGGATCAGGCCGATGATGGAGCCTGTGGCGGTGCCGATGGTCATGGCGCGTTTGTTGCGCAGCAGTTCCTTGAACGCGCCAGAGATAGGGTGCTTTTGAACCTTGATGACCTCGGCCCCGTCGTTTTTGCGGCCTTTGGCGAACATGGTGATGACTTGGGGGATCGCAAAGAGCCCGATGAGGGCGGCGATGATGTTGATGCCGCCTCCCAAGCTTGGGTGGAAGATGAAGCGCTGCGCGCCCATGATGTCGTCAAACCCGATGGTGGCGAGCCACAGCCCGATGCAGCCCGACAGCAGGCCTTTGACCACGGATTTACTGTCGAGCGAGCCGATGACCGTGACGCCAAGGATGGCCAGCCAAAACAGGTGGGAGGGGCCGAAGGCGAGGGCCCATTGCGCGAGAACTGGCGTCAGGAAGATCAGCAGCAGCACGCCGAACACGCCGCCGACGGCGGAGGCGAGGAAGCTGATTTGCAGGGCTTTGGCCCCTTCGCCTTTCTGCGCCATCGTGTGGCCGTCAAGCGTGGTGGCGATATTGGCGGGGGCGCCGGGGATTTTCAGCA
>CAYXIZ010000245.1:0-2746 GCA_964465485.1 uncultured Rhodobacterales bacterium
GAAAACCGCGACGCGGTGGACGCTGCCATCAAGGGCGCGCATCACGTCACCACGCTGGAGCTGAAGAACAACCGGCTCGTCGCCAACCCGATGGAGCCGCGTGTGGCCGTCGCGGAGTTTGACAGCTCCACCGATGACTATACGCTCTACACCACCTCGCAAAACCCGCATGTGATCCGGCTTCTGATGGGGGCGTTTGTGCTGGGCATCCCGGAGCATAAGCTGCGCGTTGTCGCCCCCGATGTGGGCGGCGGGTTCGGCGCAAAAATCTACCATTACGCCGAAGAGGCGTTCTGCACCTTCGCCGCCAAAGCGGTGGGGCGTCCGGTGAAATGGACCTCCTCGCGCTCCGAGGCGTTCATGTCGGACGCCCATGGCCGTGACCACGTCACCAAGATCGAATTGGCGATGGACAAGGAGGGGCATTTCCTCGCGATCCGCACCGACACGCATGCCAATATGGGCGCGTATCTGTCGACCTTCGCGCCCTCCATTCCGACATGGCTGCACGGCACGTTGATGGCGGGCAATTACAAGACCCCGCTGATCTATGTGAACGTCAAAGCGGTCTTCACCAACACCGTCCCCGTGGACGCCTATCGCGGCGCAGGTCGCCCGGAGGCCACGTTCCAACTGGAGCGCGTCGTCGACAAAGCCGCCCGCGAGATGGGGCTGGACCCCATCGAGCTGCGTCGCCGCAACTTCATCACCGAGTTTCCCTACGCTACCCCGGTGGCCGTGGAATATGACACCGGTGATTACCACGCGACGATGGATAAGCTGCTTGAGATGTCCGACCATGCGGGCTTTGAGAAACGCGCGGCGGAGAGCAAGAAAAACGGCAAGCTGCGCGGCTTCGGCATCGCGCATTACATCGAGGCCTGCGGCATCGCGCCGTCCAACCTTGTGGGCCAGCTCGGCGCGCGGGCGGGGCTTTATGAAAGCGCCACGGTGCGGGTCAACGCCACCGGCTCCATCTCCGTGATGACCGGGTCGCATAGCCACGGGCAAGGGCATGAAACCTCTTTTGCCCAGGTCGTTGCCGACATGATCGGTGTGGACGAGGCGCAGATTGATATCATCCACGGCGACACGGGTCGCGGCCCGATGGGCATGGGCACCTATGGCTCCCGCTCCATCGCCGTCGGCGGCTCTGCCATGGTGCGCGCGACCGAGAAGATCATCAACAAGGCCAAGAAAATCGCGGCCCATCTGATGGAAGCTTCCGAGGGCGATATCGAGCTGAAAGACGGCGCCTTCACCGTAGCCGGCACCGATAAGTCGGTCGCTTGGGGAGACGTCACCCTCGCGGCTTATGTGCCGCACAACTACCCGCTCGAAGATATCGAGCCGGGGCTTGAGGAAACCGCCTTCTACGACCCGGCCAACTTCACCTACCCGTCGGGCGCCTATGGCTGCGAGGTCGAGGTTGATCCTGAAACGGGCAAGGTCACCGTGCTGGCCTTCTCGGCGGCGGATGACTTTGGCAATATCATCAACCCGATGATCGTCGAGGGTCAGGTCCATGGCGGGCTGGCCCAAGGCATCGGGCAGGCGCTGGTTGAAAACTGCGCCTATGATGAAAACGGTCAGCTGCTCTCGGGGTCTTACATGGATTACACCATGCCGCGTGCAGATGACCTGCCGATGTTCAACGTGGACCATTCGTCGATCACGCCCTGCACGCATAACCCGCTCGGCGTGAAAGGCTGCGGCGAGGCGGGGGCGATTGGCTCCCCTCCGGCGCTGGTCAGTGCGGTGGTCGATGCGCTGCAACGCGCGGGCCACACGGATGTCACCCATATTGATATGCCCCTGACGCCGGATCGCGTCTGGGCGGCCATGAATTCCTGAAGCTCGGAAAGGAAAGACTATGTATGATTTTGAAATCGCAAAACCGGGCAGCATCGCGGATGCGGTGAAAGCCCTTGGCGGCGATGACGCGCAAGCGCTGGGGGGCGGTCAGACGCTGATCCCGACGCTCAAGCAACGCCTCGCCAGCCCCACCATGCTGGTCAGCCTCGCGGGTCTGACCGAGATGGTGG
This sequence comes from uncultured Rhodobacterales bacterium, assembly GCA_964465485.1. Taxonomy (GTDB): domain Bacteria; phylum Pseudomonadota; class Alphaproteobacteria; order Rhodobacterales; family Rhodobacteraceae; genus Litoreibacter. The sequence continues at coordinate 2,046 of CAYXIZ010000245.1, forward strand.
GCATCTGCAAAGATGATGCGGGCCGGCTGTGTATCGGCGGGGCCACAACCCATGCCGCTGTGGCCGCCGATGGCAGCTATCCGGGCCTCTCCGGACTGGCGTCGCATATCGGAGACCCGGCGGTGCGCAACCGTGGCACCATTGGCGGCTCGCTGGCCAATAACGACCCTTCCGCGTGCTACCCTGCTGCGGCGCTTGGGTCGGGTGCGACGATCGTCACCAACGTTCGGGAGATTGCGGCAGATGACTACTTCCAAGGCATGTTCGAGACGGCTCTGAACGAGGGCGAGATCATCACGGAGGTCAAATTCCCGATCCCCGAGGCGTCGAACTACCAGAAATTCGTGCAGCCTGCGTCGCGCTTTGCTCTGGTCGGCGTTTTCGTCGCGAAATATGCGGATGGCGTCCGTGTGGCCGTCACCGGAGCGTCTGAGCAAGGCGTCCACCGCTGGGGTGCCGCCGAAGAGGCGCTGTCGGCTGATTTCTCCGCCGATGCTGTTGCAGGGCTTGATGCGCCCAGCGGAAAGGGCATGATCAGTGATCTGCACGGCTCTGGCGACTACCGCGCCCATCTGGTCAAGGTCATGACAGGCCGCGCGGTTTCCGCGGCCTCCTGACCCGCAGGACATGACGTGAGAGGCCCTGCTTTTTGCGGGGCCTTTTGCTTTTTCCGGATCATTTGTGGAGAGGTGCGTTTTCGC
>CAYXIZ010000246.1:0-2742 GCA_964465485.1 uncultured Rhodobacterales bacterium
TCACAGGTCTTACAGATGAGCAAGCGCAGGAATTGCACTCGGTCTATCTGAGCGGTTTCTACCTCTTCACAGCGGTAGCAACGGTCGCTCATATCCTGACCTATTTCAAACTGCCTTGGTTCAGCTGGGGTTAAGGAGGATCTAAGATGGCACAGTTCTACAAGATTTGGCTGATCTTCGACCCTCGCCGCGTATTCGTGGCGCAGGGTGTTTTCCTCTTTTTGCTGGCGGCGATGATTCACCTCGTCCTGCTCAGCAACCCGGAGACAAACTGGTTTGATCGCGCCTTTGGTGCCGAGCAAGCCGAGTAATCTCAGCTAACGAAAACAGCTGCGGGCGGGGGCACCCTCCGCCCGTAGCAATCGACCCAACAGATTGGCGCTGGTGTAGCGACATCCGCGCATAAGGAGACAGAAGATGGCACAGCTCACCTTCGAGAGAAAATATCGCGTTCGGGGCGGCACGTTGATCGGCGGGGATCTGTTCGACTTCTGGGTAGGGCCGTTCTACGTCGGGTTCTTCGGCGTCACGACGTTCTTTTTTGCCGCTCTCGGCACGATAATGATTTTTTACGGCGCGGCTCTGGGCAACACCTGGAACCCGTGGCTGATCTCTATTGATCCGCCCGCGCTTGAGGTTGGTCTGGGCATCGCGCCTCTGGCCGAGGGGGGCATCTGGCAGATCGTCACCTTCTGCGCCACGCTGGCCTTCCTCAGTTGGATGATGCGCGAGGTGGAGATTTGCCGAAAACTTGGCATGGGCTACCACGTGCCTTTCGCCTTCAGCATTGCCATTCTGGCCTATGTGACCCTCGTGATTATCCGCCCGGTGCTGCTTGGCGCTTGGGGGCATGGCTTCCCATACGGGATTTTCAGCCATCTCGATTGGGTCAACAATGTGGGCTACGCCTATGGCAACTTCCACTACAACCCGGCGCATATGGTGGCGATCACGTTCTTCTTCACCACCTGTCTGGCGCTGGCGCTGCATGGCTCGCTGGTGCTGTCGGCGGTGAACACGCCACGCGGCAAGGAAATCGCCTCGCCGGATCACGAGGACACCTATTTCCGCGATCTGATCGGCTATTCGATCGGGCCATTGGGCATCCACCGTCTGGGGCTGTTTCTGGCGCTGCAAGCGGTGATCTGGTCGGCGATCTGTATCGTCATCTCCGGGACCATCTGGTTCGACACCTGGCTTGAGTGGTGGGACTGGTGGTTGGAACTGCCCTGGTGGGCTGACCTCGAAGGGGGGGTAAACGGGTAATGGAATATCAAAACATCTTCACCCAAGTCCAGGTTCAAGGGCCGCCCGAGATGGGCGTCGACCCCGGCGATCTGGCACGGGAGCGCACAAAGGGTGCCTCCTTCTCGAAACTGGCGGGGCTGTTTGGCAACGCGCAGCTGGGGCCGATCTATCTTGGGCCGTTTGGCGTGGTGTCGCTGGCGACCGGTGCGCTGTGGTTCTTCATCTGCGGGCTCAGCTTCTGGGCGCAGGCGGGCTACAACCCCGGCGTGTTCCTGCGGGACCTCTTTTGGTTCTCGCTTGAGCCCCCGGCTGAGGAATACGGGCTCGGCATGGCGCCGCTGGCCGAAGGCGGGGCATGGATCATCGCGTCCTTCTTCCTGCTGATCTCGGTCTGCGCGTGGTGGATCCGCACCTATCTGCGGGCCGAGGCGCTGGGCATGGGCAAACATGTGTCCTGGGCCTTCGCCTCCGCCATCTGGCTGTTTCTGGTGTTGGGCCTCATCCGCCCGGTGCTCATGGGCAGCTGGTCCGAGGCCGTGCCTTACGGCATCTTCAGCCATCTGGACTGGACCAACCTGTTCTCGCTGACCTATGGCAACCTGTTCTACAACCCGTTCCACGCTTTGAGCATCGCGTTCCTCTACGGCTCCGCCCTGCTCTTCGCGATGCACGGCGCGACCATTCTGGCGGTCAGCCGCTATGGCGGCGAACGTGAGATCGAGCAGATCGTGGACCGCGGCACGGCGTCGGAACGCGCAGCTTTGTTCTGGCGCTGGACCATGGGCTTCAACGCCACGATGGAAGGCATTCACCGCTGGGCGTGGTGGTTTGCGGTGCTGACGACGCTGACAGGCGGCATCGGCATCCTGCTCACCGGCACGGTTGTCGACAACTGGTTCGTCTGGGCGCAGGAGCACGGCTTCGCGGATCCGGACGCGTGATCAAGGAGAGTATGCATGACCGATAACCACAACTATCTCGGGATGGACCGCGACCCCAAGCTGAAGCTGAAAGCCGATGTGCTGATGCTGCAGCTCAAAGGGGCCGGCTATGCGGCAATCTTCTGCCTCGTCGCGGTGTTTGCGATCTGGTTCCTCTACGGGGTTGGCCTGCTGCTGCCCGAGGAATCCCGTGAGCGGCCTGATCCGACGCCGTTTTCCTACAACCTGATCGTCGAGGAGACGGCGCAGGTTTAGGCACAAAAATTCCGTTGGGGGCGGCTCGCACGTCCCCAACGGTCCAAGTTCAGACGCCCGGTCCCTTGGGTGTCTGGAACCGTCGGGGGCTCGACACCCCGACACCTCCTGTTGGCTACGGGAGACAGGTGGCATCTCGCGCAAGCGACGGTGCCCCTGTTCCCGGCCAACAGGTTACCCTCTTTCACCCAGAATAACAAACCGCGCCCAAAAGAGCCGCCCAAAGGGCGCGATGCACCCGCGCCTCTTCGCATGGTAAGAGGTGACCTCAATCACCCGAGCCAACGCGGCGAATGGC
>CAYXIZ010000247.1:0-2734 GCA_964465485.1 uncultured Rhodobacterales bacterium
CGCTCCGTGACCAGCCGCGACATGCCGGAGCCCGGATCATACCGCGCCCGCCGCGCCAGCCCCGCATCGACCACGACCCGCACGTCTTCAATGGTCAGGGAGGTCTCCGCAATAGCCGTCGCTAGCACGATCTTGCGCCGCCCGGAAGGCGCGGGCGCAATGGCCGCGCGCTGATCTGCATAGGGCATGGCACCGTAAAGCGACCTGACATCAACCCCGTCCGGCAGCTTCAAGGCAGAGGCCACGCGCCGTATGTCCCCGGCCCCCGGCAAAAACGCCAAAACCCCGCCCGACGTCTCGGCCGCGGCCCGTTCAATCAGCGCCGCCATATCTGTCTCAAGCCGGGTACCCGCACGGCGCGGGCGCTCAAGCCAGCGCGTCTCCACCGCAAAGCTGCGCCCTTGCGAGGTCACCACCGGCGCGCCCCCCAACAACGCGGCCACCGGCGCCGCATCCAGCGTGGCCGACATCACCAGAACCTGCAAATCCTCGCGCAGCGCCGCCCGCACCTCCCAGACCAGCGCCAACCCTAGATCGCCATTGAGGGAGCGTTCGTGAAACTCGTCAAACACCACGCAGCCCACGCCGGGCAGGGCGGCATCTGATTGCACCATGCGCGTCAGCACGCCCTCGGTCACCACCTCGATCCGCGTCGCCTTTGAGACCTTGCTCTCACCCCTGATCCGGTAGCCCACGCGCTGCCCCACAGGCTCGCCCAGCATCTGCGCCATGCGCTCCGCCGCCGCGCGCGCGGCCAGCCTGCGCGGCTCAAGCATGATCAACCGGCCGTCGAAAACACCCGCCTCCAGCAAGGCCAGCGGCACCCGCGTCGTCTTGCCCGCCCCCGGAGGCGCTTGCAAAACGCAAACCCCGCCCTGCCGCATCTGCGACACAAGCGTGGGCAGCACCTCTTCAATCGGCAAATCACTCATCGCCTCAGCGCTATCAAAGGCGCGCGGCGGCGTCACCTTTCCATGTTCAGAAATATCCTCGCCGAAGGCATAAAATCCTAGCGGCGGGTGAGGGAAGCGTTGCCGTAAAGCGTCTGGGTGACCACCTTTTCCACGCGATATCGCCCATCAGCGGTCTTGGCGTAGAACAGATTGAACGGAAACCGGCTCTTCTCAGCCATGTCTTTTGCCGAAAACCCCTTCAAACGCCGATACTCCCCGTCGCAGGCGATCATCCCGCCATCCTCGCGCGGGTTGGCCAGCCGCACCTGCGAGCGCCGTTTGCCGTCAAACATCTGCACATTCAGCTTGCACACATCGCCCGCATTCACGTCGCGAAAAGCGGCATAAATCGCCGTCAGCGGATCAACCGTGCCCCTCTGGCTGGCCGGATCAAGCGCCCCGGTCTCGCCTGCCACGACCGTAGGCACGCCGCCTGAATAGGTCATTGTGGTTTTTGATTTGCGCTTGCCGGTATCGGCAGTCTCGTCGTAGCGGCTGGGTTGAAACTGAGCTCCCTTGACCCGCCCCTTCGCGGAGGCTGTGTAGTTCAGCCGCGCAAGCAGCCCGACCATCCCCCCCGATTGCAACACGCCGGAGGTGGCGTAGCGGCCGCCTTGCTCCTTGCCTTTCACGGTTAACGAGCCTGCGCTCAGGCCCCGAATAGCAAGATCAAACACTGCGTTGGTGCTGCCATCGGCCCAAACCGGACAGGCCCCAAGCCCCGCGACAATCGCCAAAACCTTCGAAATCCGTGCCATTGCGTTACCCTACAAAGTCAATTCGTGCTTGCCCCTTTATAGTGGGGCTTCCAAAAAGGGACACCAGCCCCTCTGTCATCTGAGCGGCGATTGACAGGCGAAAGACCGCGCAGCAATGAAACATTTGGATGCTCTGGCCCAGAATATTGCCACCGGCGACCGCCGGGCGCTGGCGCGCGCCATCACCCTGATCGAAAGCGCGCGCGCCGATCATCAGCAAGAGGCGCAGGCCTTGCTGCAAAGCCTCTCGCAGCACAAGAACGAGGCGTTGCGCATCGGGCTGTCGGGCACGCCCGGCGTCGGCAAATCCACCTTCATCGAGGCGTTTGGCATGATGCTGGCCGAGCAAGAGCTGAAAATCGCCGTGCTGGCGGTGGACCCCAGCTCAACCCGGTCCGGCGGCTCCATTCTGGGCGACAAAACGCGCATGGACCGCCTGTCCCGCGCGCCCCGCGCCTTCATCCGCCCCTCGCCCTCGCGCGCGCATCTGGGCGGGGTGGCCCGGCGCACCCGTGCCGTGGTGGCACTCTGCGAGGCCGCAGGCTTTGACATCATCCTGATCGAAACCGTGGGCGTCGGCCAATCGGAAACCATGGTTGCCGAGATGTCCGACATCTTCGCGCTGCTTCTAGCGCCTGCTGGCGGTGACGAGCTGCAAGGCGTCAAACGCGGCATCATGGAAAGCGCGGATCTGATCCTCGTCAACAAGGCCGACGGAGACCTCAAACCCACCGCCATCCGCACCGTGGCCGATTACACAGGCGCGCTGCGCCTCCTGCGCAAACGCGCCCAGGACCCGGACGGCTTTCCCAAAGCGCAACCCGTCTCGGCCCTTCACGAGGACGGTCTCGCCCAAGTTTGGGACGACATCCAGACCCTCACCAACTGGCGCAAAGAGCACGGCCATTGGGCCAAAACCCGCGCGCGCCAGGCCGTCCACTGGTTCGAAGAAGAAGTCCGCACAGGCCTGCTCGCCCGGCTCAAAGACGACCCGGAGATCAGAGCAAAGATGCAAGATCTCGC
>CAYXIZ010000248.1:0-2716 GCA_964465485.1 uncultured Rhodobacterales bacterium
GGTGCGACCCGCGGGTTCTGCGTAGGTCATGTGGGGCCGGAGGCGGCGCATGGCGGGCCGATTGGCATGTTGAAAGACGGCGACATGATCACGCTGAACGCGCGGGAGGGGTCGATCTCCGTGGATGTCAGCGACGAGGAGATGGCCAAGCGCAAGGCCGACTGGAAAGGCGCGAAGGAGACGATCTATGCCTCCGGCGCGCTGTGGAAATACGCGCAGCTTGTGGGGTCGGCAAAGTATGGGGCCTGCACCCATCCGGGCGCTGCCAAGGAAAAGCACATCTATATGGACCTGTAAAGCGATGCGTTTGGGGACAACCGCAGCGCTGATACTAAGCATGGTTGTGTTGGCCGGATGCGAGGGCGGTTTGCCGTCGCTTGGCTCCCTTAGCGCGCCGTCTTCTGGCAGCGAAGGCCAGGAGGCCGTGACGGTCACGCGGCAAGAGGTCAACCTGTCGGGCCCGCGCGGGTTCTGCGTGGACCCTGTATCAACCCGCGATGCGGCCTCGCAGGCTTTCGTGGTCTTTGGCAATTGCGCCGCGATCACCGGCAACCCGGAAGAGCCGCAACCTTGGTTGCAGGCCGTGGTCACAGCAACGGTGACGGCGAGCGATGGCGGTTTGTCAGTGGCCCCACAGGCGCCAGCGCTTTTGGAGTTTTTCCGCACACCGGGCGGGCGCGCCACGTTGAGCCGCACTGAGGACGCACAAACCGTGTCGATTCTGGAAAGTTTCGTGGAGGATGGCAGCATCTATCTGCATGTGCGCGACACCAGCCCCCCGGTCTTTGGCGGGGCGCAGAACACCTATTGGCGCGGCTATACGGATGCGGAAGGCACCGTTGTGGCTTTGTCGGTGATTGGGTTTGAAGGCACTCCGATTTCGGGCAGCGACGGGGTCAGCGTGCTGCGCGGCTTTGTGGACCGCAACAAGCGGGCGGCGGTGGCCTCGAACTGACATCTCCGTGCGCGTTTATTACTGCGCAACCATTGTTTGAAATATAGAAACAGTGGTACCGCTGAAACTGCGGAGATTTCGGAGAAACGCCCCCCGATGATGGACCGGCTGAAAGAGTTTGTCAGACGCAGGACCCATAGGCGCAGCCTTGCCCGGTGGGATGACACCGCGCGTGAGGCGGAGCGCGTGGATCTGCCCCAGCTGCGCCAGATGCGCATGCAGGCCCGGCAGATGCGCCGGCGGGTGGATCAGATCACGCATATTGCAGACGGCAGGCTGACCCTGCCCCGGATCGGCACCAATGCCATTCGCAAGCCCGCGCAGTCGGATTGGTCGCATCGGCCTGAGCTGTGGCGGGGGCCGATTTCCCCCAAAGGGATGGCCGCGGTGAAGACCCGCACCCAGATCGGGCAATCGGCGACGCTGCACCATGATTGCGACATTTCAGAGCTGACGCTGCGCCAGCTGCGCAACACGCGCGACGGCGACCTCGCCCCGTTTGGCCTGCGGATGGACGTGTTTCAGTTTGACGGCAGCTTTTTGAGCCTGGTGCTGGACCTGCCTGACAGCGCCGTGGACGGGCTGCGGATGACCCATATTCTGCGGATGGATGTCGAGGTGGAGACCGAGAGGCCGCTGGAAATCTTCGCGCGGCTTAACATTAAGTTTGGGCCGAATGTGGAACAGGTGGTACGAGAGCTTCCATTGGGCGGCGTCGATATGATGGTCGAGTTTGACCTCGCCCACACCAAGATCAGCGAGAAGCGGCTGGAGCGGCTGTGGGTTGACCTGATCTTCGACGGGCCGGAACTGAACGAAATAAACCTGCGCGACGTCACTTTCTCAAGGCGTCCCCGCGCGGATTTTTAAAGGAGGCGTGACATGGCGGATATGACCCTGACCAAGACCCGCATCCAAGCGGGCGTCTATGAAGGCGTGCTCAGCGGCGTCTCCGACCCGAAGCTGGCGGCAATGATCGAAGGCCAGCCGGTGGAGACGTTGAGCGTGACCCCTGAGGAAGACGGCTCCGGCAATTGGTCGGTACGGCTGGCGATCCCGCAAGGGGCGCTGAGCGACGGGGTGCAGACCTTTCTGATCACCGATACCGAAACCGGTGAGACGCTGGACAGCTTCACCATTGTCACCGGCGAGCCGTTGGACGACGACCTGCGCGGCGAGATTGACCTGCTGCGCGCGGAGCTGGACATGCTCAAGAAAGCCTTCCGCCGCCATTGCGTCGAGACCAGCTAGGGGCGGCTCTCTCTGACGCGGGGTTTTGCGTGACCTGCCCTGCCCTTTGCGGCAAGCTATGCGCAAATATGGAGAGACCGCTATGACCGCCTACCCGCATATGCTCGCCCCGCTGGACCTTGGGTTCACCACGTTGAAAAACCGCGTGCTGATGGGGTCGATGCATACCGGGCTCGAGGAAACCAAGGACTGGAACCGGGTGGCGGAGTTCTACGCGGCTCGTGCGCGGGGCGGCGTGGCGTTGATGGTGACGGGCGGCATGGCCCCGAACCGCGAGGGCGGCGTGTTTCCGGGTGCGGCGGGGCTGTTCTCCGATGAAGATATCGCCAACCATAAGATCGTGACCGACCGGGTGCATGACGCAGATGGCAAGATCGCGATGCAGATCCTGCATGCGGGGCGCTATGCCTATAGCCCAGACTGCGTGTCGGCCTCGGCGGTGAAGTCGCCTATTTCGCCGTTTCCGCCCAAGGAGCTGGACGAGGACGGCATTGAGAAGCAAATCGCCGA
>CAYXIZ010000249.1:0-2708 GCA_964465485.1 uncultured Rhodobacterales bacterium
AGACGCGGTTGCCCGCGCCCCTCTAGCTGCCAACCCGGACCGTCTCGGGCCGAAGATGCCCTGGCTTGCGCCGCGAGGTCCCTATTTGGCATTGCTCCCGGTGGGGCTTGCCGTGCCGGGTCTGTTGCCAGCCCCGCGGTGCGCTCTTACCGCACCGTTTCACCCTTACCCTCGACATGCGAAGGCGGTTTCTTCTCTGTGGCGCTGTCCCTGGGGTTGCCCCCGCCGGGCGTTACCCGGCACCGTTTCTTCATGGAGTCCGGACTTTCCTAGACAGTTTGTTTTGCGAAGCAAAATCAAACTGAGTGCGACAGGCGGGTCTCCCCGCCGAGAGGCACCCCTCTCAATTTTCTTTGCAGACCAAAGCCGCCTCGACCATCCAGCCATCCGCGCAGAGCCGTCTTTAGGAGGTGAGCCCCTCCCGGTCAACGGGGAAGCGGGCGGCGAGATCTGCGGCCAGCCCCGCATCCATGCCATCAACCGGACCCTGCGCCCAAGGGCGAAACCGCAGACGGAAGGCGCGGAGCAGCGTGTCATCCTCCACCTCCGCCGTATATCCATAGGCCTGCGCATGGGCGCGAAACGTCTCGGGCGCGGCCTCCTGCGCTTTGGGCCAGACCGCATGGCCGCCCCGCGCGAGACGTTGCCAGTCGAACCGCGCGCCGGGGTCGATCTTGCGCCCCGGCGCCAGATCCGAATGCGCAATGACGCGCTGCGCAGGGATCGCCCAGCGGTCGCGCAGGCCGCCCAAAAGCACTTCAAGCGCGTCCATCAACCTGTTGGAAAACGGCGAAAACCCGTCATTGGACAGCTCAATCCCGATGGAATGGGAGTTCACATCCGTGACCCCTCCCCAACGCCCCACGCCCGCATGCCAGGCGCGGTTTTCTTCCGCCACCAGCGACAGGACCTCGCCATCCGGCGCGATCAGGTAATGGGCGGAGACCTCCCTGTCCGGGTTCGACAGCGCGCGGCGCGCGGCCTCGGCGCTGGCCATGGCGGTGTAGTGGAGGACGATGATACTGGGCTGTGCGCCCGCCTTCCGCTCCCCGAAATTGGGGGAGGGATGGGTGAGCCGTGCCACCCTAGTTGCGCACCAATTGGCGGTATTTGCCGGGGTTCCACGCGCAGGCATAGCCGTCGCCATCAGGGTCCAGCTTCAGGCTGTCCTCCTCCGGCCCGCCTGCTTTGAGAAACGCGTCCTGCGCCAGCTCGGGCGAGGCATAACCCGCGCAATTTTCCACCAGCTTGCCTGCCCCGAAAGGCGAGCGGCTATAGACCTTCTGGCCCAGCGGATGCCGCACTTGCAGGGCAAACTCGATGGGCGTGGGTGTGCCGCCCGTGGGGCGCTCCGGCACGGCGGTGGGCTGCACCACCTGATATTGTGCCGATTGCCGGGCGCGGCGTTGCGCGTCGGATTCAATCGTCTGGCGGGCGGAGACCGCGTCAAAATCCTGCTCGTCAGAAATCGCGACATTATTGGGATCGACACGCGCGGTCTGAACAGGGGGCTGCCCCCCCGGCTGGATCGCGGCCACAGCAGCGGCTGCGGTGGCCTGCGCTTCGGTCTGGCCGGTCGCAGGCAAGGGCGCGCCCTGCTCGGCGGCAAGCGGCCCGGTCACCACTGGCGTGCCGCCGCGCAGTTGCTGGTCGCGCACGATCTGGCCCTGCTGATATTCATCATAGCTGCCAAACCCCACACCGGACGTGTCATCCGGGACGGGTGGCGAACAGGCGGCAAGGCTTGCCGTGGCAAGAAGAATTAGGGGTGTGCGCATGACAAAAATGCTCTCAATCTCAGTTAAGTCCCGGCGATTTTCGGACCGCCTTGCGGTCTTTTACCACCATTTCTCAGGTTTTGCCACAAATCCGGCGGCCTGCTCCAGCGCATAGGCGTGGTTCAGCAAATCGGCCTCTTCCCACGGGCGGCCAATCAGTTGCAGCCCCAAAGGCAGGCCCTGCTTGTCCAGCCCCGCAGGCACCGCAATGCCCGGCAGCCCGGCAAGGTTCACCGTCACGGTGAACACGTCGTTGAGATACATCTGCACCGGATCGGCGTCCTTCATCTCCCCCAATCCGAAAGCCGCGGACGGCGTGGCAGGGGTCAGGATGGCGTCCACGCCCGTGGCGAACACCTCCTCAAAGTCGCGTTTGATCAGCGTGCGCACCTTGCGCGCGCGGTTGTAATAGGCGTCGTAGAACCCGGCGCTCAGCACATAGGTGCCGATCATCACGCGGCGCTGCACCTCCGGGCCAAACCCTTCGGCGCGGGTTTTCTCATACATCTCGGTGATGCCGTCGCCCTGCGCCATCTTCGCCCGGTGTCCAAACCGCACCCCGTCATAGCGCGCCAAATTGGAAGACGCCTCCGCCGGGGCCACGACGTAATAGGCGGGCAGCGCGTATTTCGTGTGCGGCAGCGAGATATCCACGATCTCCGCGCCCGCGTCTTTCATCATGGCGATGCCGTCTTGCCAAAGCGCCTCGATCTCGCCGGGCATGCCGTCCAAGCGGTACTCTTTCGGGATGCCGATCTTCTTGCCGCGAATGTCGCCGGTCAGCGCGGCCTCGAAATCCGGCACGGCCAGCTCGGACGACGTGCTGTCTTTCGGGTCATGGCCGGACATGGCCTCCAGCATGATCGCCGCGTCCCGCACCGATTTGGTCATCGGCCCGGCCTGATCCAAAGACGACGCAAAGGCCACCAC
>CAYXIZ010000250.1:0-2704 GCA_964465485.1 uncultured Rhodobacterales bacterium
GGCGGCGGCAAAGGCGGCGCGATGGGCTTCGGCAAATCCCGCGCCAAATTGCTGACCGAAAAGCATGGCCGTGTCACCTTTGACGACGTCGCAGGCATCGACGAGGCCAAGGAAGAGCTCGAAGAAATCGTGGAGTTCCTCCGCAACCCGCAGAAATTCTCCCGGTTGGGCGGCAAGATCCCCAAAGGCGCGCTGCTCGTGGGCCCTCCCGGCACCGGTAAAACCCTGCTGGCACGTGCCATCGCAGGCGAGGCGGGCGTGCCGTTCTTCACAATTTCGGGCTCCGACTTCGTGGAAATGTTTGTCGGTGTGGGGGCCTCCCGTGTCCGCGACATGTTCGACCAAGCCAAGAAAAACGCGCCTTGTATCCTGTTCATCGACGAAATCGACGCCGTTGGCCGCTCCCGTGGGGCAGGCTATGGCGGCGGAAATGACGAGCGCGAACAGACACTTAACCAGCTTCTGGTGGAGATGGATGGCTTTGAGGCCAATGAAGGCATCATCATCGTCGCTGCCACCAACCGCGCCGACGTGCTCGACCCTGCGTTGCTACGCCCGGGCCGGTTTGACCGTCAGGTGCAGGTGCCAAACCCCGACATCAAAGGCCGCGAGAAAATCCTCCGCGTCCACGCCCGCAAAACCCCGCTGGGCCCCGATGTCGACCTGCGCATCATCGCACGCGGCGCGCCCGGCTTCTCCGGTGCGGAGCTGGCAAACCTGGTGAACGAGGCCGCTTTGTCCGCCGCCCGGATCGGTCGCCGCGTCGTCACGATGGAAGATTTCGAGATGGCGAAAGACAAGGTCCTGATGGGCGTTGAGCGCCGCTCCATGGTGCTGACGCAGGACCAGAAGGAAAAAACCGCCTATCACGAGGCAGGCCACGCCATCGTCGGCCTCAACCTCGACAAATGCGACCCGGTCTACAAAGCCACGATTATCCCACGCGGCGGCGCGCTGGGCATGGTGGTCTCGCTTCCCGAAATGGACCGCCTGCAATTGTTCAAAGACGAGGCCAAGCAGCGCATCGCCATGATGATGGCGGGCAAAGCGGCTGAAATTCTGAAATACGGCGCGGACTCCGTGTCCTCCGGCCCCGTGGGCGATATCCAGCAGGCCAGCCAAATGGCGCGCTCCATGGTGATGCGCTGGGGCATGTCGGACAAGGTCGGCAATATCGACTACCAGGAAGCCGCAGCGGGCTATCAGGGCGGCGGCGGCGCGGGCGGGTTCTCCGTCTCGGCGGCAACCAAGCAGCTGATTGAGGATGAGGTCAAAGCCATCATCGACGAAGGCTACGCCACGGCCGTGAAGCTTTTGAAAAAGCACAACAAAGAGTTCGAACGTCTGGCGCAAGGCCTGTTGGAATATGAAACGCTGACCGGCGAGGAGATCACCAAAGTGATCAACGGCCAGCCGCTTGATTCCGATGATGACGACGACAAGGATAAGCCGAACTCTGACGGCAAAGCGGCGCTGGCCGCCATTCCAAAAACCAAAAAGCCCAAGCCGCCGAAAGACGACCCGGGCATGGAACCCGAACCCTCTGCCTAAACGATCAAACCCCGGCCACCGCGCCGGGGTTTTTCTTTTTGGAATACCCCCCATCACAAACCGTGACTGGACGAGGTACATCCCGCTTGCGAAAAAGCAGTGAGACCTCACCAAGGAGCCCCCCATGCCCGCGCTGATCAAAACCAAACATGTCGGCAAGATTGTTTGGCTGGGCCGTGTCCCTGACCGTGACGCCGCGCTCAGCTCAGAACCCGCGCAAGAAGTTGAGGCGCTTTATAGCGGCATAGTTGGCGAGGATCACGGCGGGCTGACGCGGCCCTCCTGTAGCCGTGTGGTGACGCAATATCCCAAAGGCACGGATATTCGAAACACCCGCCAGATCTGCATCGTCTCCGCCGAGGAAATGGCCGCCGTCGCCGCCGAGATCGGGGTCGAGGCCTTTGACCCAAGCTGGTGCGGGGCCGGAATGGTCATTGAAGGCATTCCCGATTTCACCCACATCCCGCCCTCTGCCCGTCTGCAAACGGAGCAGGGCACCACGCTGACGGTGGATATGGAAAACCAACCCTGCCATCTGCCCGCGCCCTACATTGACGCAGATGCGCCGGGCCATGGGCGCGGGTTCAAGGCGGCTGCCAAAGACCGTCGCGGGGTCACGGCCTGGGTCGAGCGCGAGGGCACGCTGCAGGTCGGCGACATGGTGACGCTCCATATTCCCGCCCAAAGGGGCTGGCAGCCGGAGAGCTGACGGCTGAGCCGAATCCGAGGCCGGAAATGTCGCAATCGCACGGTGAGGCCGTCGGTATGCGGTTGTATAGCGGTTCCAATGCAGCGGCGCAGTTCGCCGGCTAGGGAGCACAGACATGGCCTATAAATCCGACATCGAAATTGCCCGTGAGGCACAGAAGCAGAAAATTCAGGAGATCGGCGCAAAGCTGGATATCCCCAATGATGACCTGCTGCCTTACGGTCACGACAAGGCGAAGGTCAGCCAGTCCTTCATCAACTCGGTGCAGAAAAACAAGGACGGCAAGCTGATCCTTGTGACCGCGATCAACCCGACCCCTGCGGGTGAGGGCAAGACGACCACCACGGTCGGTCTGGGCGACGGGCTGTGCCGCATCGGCAAGAAAGCCGCGATCTGCATCCGCGAGGCCTCCTTGGGGCCAAACTTCGGCATGAAGGGCGGGGC
>CAYXIZ010000251.1:0-2657 GCA_964465485.1 uncultured Rhodobacterales bacterium
CGACGGGGTCGGGCTCAACGGTGTCGTCGAATCCCTCGGGCATCTGCAACCACGTATGGGCGCAGTTTGAGCATTGCACATCCCGACCCTCGGCAGAGATCTGGTCGCCGTCTACCTCATATTCGGCATCACAATTTGGGCAAATCAGCCGCATCCTGGTCCCTTGCTTCGTCCCTCTTGGACAGAGGTCGCTCCCCATGTTGAACAGGTCTTAGCGCGTGGCCTGTGCTATTCCAAGGGTTTGTGTTTCTGATTGATTGCAAGTGTGTCCTGCTATGGCCTAATTGTGTCTAAAACGTAAACCGGAGCAGCCCGCCAGTGATCGAACTCGACAACGTGGCCTATTCATATGGCGGGGATGATCTGCTCAGCGAGATTTCGTTGCGTATCCAGCCGGGGTCTTTTCATTTTCTGACCGGGCCGTCGGGGTCGGGCAAATCCACGTTTCTCAAGCTGTGCTACATGGACCTGACGCCCAGCGCGGGGCTGGTGCAGGTGTTTGGGCAAGACGTGCGCGGGCTGGGGCGTGATCAAGTGGCGCTGGCGCGGCGGCGTATTGGGGTGGTGCATCAGGATTGCCGGTTTCTGGATCATCTGAGCGTGGCCGAAAACATTGCGTTGCCGCTGACGGTGGCGGGGCGTGACGTGGAGGCGGAGCAGGAGAATTTGAAAGCGTTGATCGACTGGGTCGGGCTGCGCGATCAGCAAAACCAACTGCCGCCCGAGCTGTCCGGCGGGGAGCGGCAACGCGCGGCCTTGGCGCGGGCCGTGATCATGGGGCCGGACGTGATTTTAGCGGATGAGCCGACGGGCAATGTCGATTGGGAGATGTCGCAGCGCCTGATGTCATTGCTGATCGAGCTGAACAAGATGGGCAAATCGGTGATGCTGGCGACGCATGACCTGAACCTGATCCGCACCACCAAAAACCAGATCTCGGCGCGGGTGCTGAGGATTGCCAACCGCAAGTTGCAACTGGCGGGGGCGGATTTGTGAAGGCGTTTTTGATCTCGGTTCTGGATTTGTTGCGAGGTGACGTGCAGGCGGACCGGGTGGTGCCTCCGACGGGGTTTACCGCGACGTTAACCACGCTGACCGCAGGCGCGATGGCGTTTCTGGCGGTGTTTGCGCTGGCGCTGTCGTTTGCCACGGGGCGGCTGGCGGAGCGCTGGTCGTCGGAATTGGCGCGCTCGTCCACGGTGCGCATTTCAGCGCCTGAGGCCGAGTTGGAGGCGCAGACCCGTGCGGCCCAAGAGGTGTTGCGGCTAACGCCCGGTGTGGCGCGCTCGCGCATCCTTGGGGATGAAGAACAGAGGCTGTTGCTGGAGCCGTGGTTCGGGCCGGACCTGCCGATTGACGCGCTGCCGATCCCGCGGCTCATTGAGGTGGTCGAAGAGGATGACGGCTATGATGCCGAAGGGCTGCGCTTGCGGCTGGCGGCGGAGGCGCCGGGCGCGGTTCTTGATGATCATACCCGCTGGCGCAGGCCGCTGGTGGAGGCCGCGAACAGGTTGCGGATGCTGGGCTGGGCCGCGATGGCGCTGATCGGGCTGTCCACGGCGGCGATGATCACGCTGGCGGCGCGTGCGGCGCTCGCGGCCAATGCGCAGGTGATCCGGGTGACACGGCTGGTGGGCGCGCGCGACATCTATATTGCGCGGGCCTTTGTACGACGTTTCACACTGCGCACGCTCATCGGCGGGGCCGTTGGCACGGGGCTGGGCATGCTGGCGATTGCGCTTTTGCCGAGTGCGGCCGAAGAGGGCGCATTCCTGACAGGGCTGGGGTTTCAGGGGCTGCATTGGCTCTGGCCGTTGCTGATCCCGGTCTTTGGGGCGATGGTGGCCTTCGTGGCGACGCGCGGGGCCGCGTTGTCGGCGCTGAAGGCACTGAAATAAGGAGGTCCCAAGATGGGCTATGCAATTCAATGGGTTCGGTCGCTGGTCTTCATCATCGTGATGTATATCGGCATGCCGATCTATGCGCTGCTTTACCTGCCTTGGACCATCGTCAGCCCGCATGGCGCTGTTGCCGCCTGCCACGCCTATAGCCGCTATGTGAAATGGCTGGCCTCTTGGATGGTGGGGCTGAAATGCGAAGTGCGGGGGACGCCTCCGACGGAACAGGTTTTGGTGGCGGCCAAGCACCAGTCGTTTCTGGACATTATCATGATTTTCGACGCGATCCCGCATGGCAAGTTTATCATGAAGGCCATTTTGCTATACGCGCCTTTGTTGGGGCAATATGCCTACCGGCTGGGCTCTGTGCCGGTGAACCGGGGCAAGCGCGGCAAGGCGATTGCCAAGATGCTGGCGGATGTGAAAAAGGGCGAGGCTTTGCCGGGGCAGCTGGTGATTTACAGCCAGGGCACGCGGCTGGCACCGGGGGTGAAGCGGCCCTACAAGATCGGGACGGCGGTGCTCTATGAGCAGATGGGCACGGAGTGCTATCCGGTGGCGACGAATGCCGGCGTCTTCTGGCCGCGGCACGGGATTTACCGCAAACCGGGGACGGCGGTGGTGGAGTTTTTGCCGCCCATTCCGGCGGGGCTGCCCAAGGAAGAGTTTCTGGAGCGGCTGGAGCGCGAGGTGGAAGCGGCCTCCGAGGCGTTGTTGGATGAGGTCGGGTTTGTGCGGCCTGTTGAGGAGGCGTCGTGA
>CAYXIZ010000252.1:0-2627 GCA_964465485.1 uncultured Rhodobacterales bacterium
CCGAGTCCTCCAAATCGCGCGGCGAATTGCGTCTGAACAGCGTGGCACCTATATGGGATCTAACCAAAGAGGAGACCGGCAATGGCCAAAGAAGAATTCCCCGGCTGGCATGGCACCACGATCATCGGGGTGCGCAAGGGCGGCAAGGTGGTTGTCGCGGGTGATGGGCAAGTGAGCCTCGGCCAAACGGTGATCAAGGGCACAGCCCGCAAGGTGCGCAGGCTGAGCCCCGGCGGAATGGATGTTGTGGCCGGGTTCGCGGGCTCGACCGCGGATGCGTTTACTCTTCTGGAACGGCTGGAGGCCAAGCTGGAGGCCACGCCCGGTCAACTTGCTCGCGCCGCCGTTGAGCTGGCGAAAGACTGGCGGATGGACAAATACCTCAAGAACCTTGAAGCCATGCTGATCGTCACCGACGGCAAGGATCTGTTTGTGATCACCGGGGCGGGCGACGTGCTTGAGCCCGAACATGACGTGGCTGCGATTGGGTCGGGCGGGAATTACGCGCTCGCTGCGGCACGTGGGTTGATGGGCAGCAAGAAAGACGCGGAAACCGTGGCGCGCGAAGCTATGGCGATTGCAGCGGAGATTTGCGTCTACACCAATGGCAATCTGACCGTGGAAGCCATTGATGGCTGATGGCGTGACCCGAGACGACCTGCGCGCCGCCGTCGCATCAGGGGTGATCGACGAGGGGCAGGCGGTCTCCCTGCAAACGCTGTCCGATCAGCGCATGGGCTACCGCGCCAATATGGTGGGGGACGACGAGCCGTTCGAGCTGTTCAAAGGCTTTGCCGAGATATTCGTCACCGTCGGGTTGGGGCTCTTGATCTCTGGCCTTTTGGGGCTGACAGTCATTTTTGGCGGCTTCGCACTGATACCGGCTGCGATGATGGCGCTGTCCGTTATTCTGGCCTTTTATTTCACGCAGAGACGCCGCATGTCGCTGCCCTCTATCGCTCTTTGCGTCGGGTTCGCGCTTGGTCTGCTGACGTTGATGGACGGCGTAATGTCTGACGCTGTTCATGCCCCGCTCTTCACGGGATTGGCGGGAATGGTTGGGATCGCGATCTATTTCCGCGTTTTCAAACTGCCCTTTGCAATGTTCGTCTTCGGCCTGTTCGCACTTATGGCAGTTACCGGAATCGTGGACAGCGTGGAGCCATCCCCGCGGGAGGGCGTGAGCTCTGGCCGTTCACTTATCGATATGTTTGGGGTCACGCGCTATTTTGACCTGCGCAACAGCCCCTATATGGCAGTGGGAACGCTGGTCTTTGGGCTGATGGCATTCCTGGGAGCGATCTATTTTGACACCAAAGACCCGCACCGGGTCAGCCGATACGCCTCCACTGCGTTCTGGCTGCACATTCTGGCCGCGCCTGCGTTGGTAAATACGCTGGTGATGTCAAACTACGCGATGGGCGGACTTGGCACAGTGATCGCCGTCGCCATTCTTGCCCTGTTTACGTTGCTCGCCGTGGTCATCGACCGACGCAGCTTTTTGACGGCGGGGCTGATCTATATGGGGCTGTTGATCTCCCAAGCGGTCCGCGACACCGGGACCGAATGGGCCCCGGTCATTACGATGCTGGTACTGGGATTATTTGTCACAACGCTCGGCGCGTTCTGGACGCAGGTGCGCGCCGCAATCATGGGCGCGCTGCCTGATTTTCCGGGAAAGGAGCGCCTGCCACCTTACGCGGCAGGGCTCTCGGTTTCAGATTAGCCGAGTTTGGCAACACCCAGCGGCACGTTGAACTTTTCGCACCAGATCCAGACCTCGTTATAGTCTGCCGGGTCGATGCCAGCGGGGATTTGATAGCTGGACGTGCCGTTGTTTGACTTCAGCAGGCCCATCAGCGTCTTCGAATCGTAGCCGTCTTTGCCGAAGGCGACTTTTGGATCCGGCGCGCCGTCGAAGGTGAAATCATCCAGCAGGACAACCTTGTCCTTCAGCACTTCAACAGTGCCGGTCGTGACATGGCCCTTTTTGCCCGTGAAGGTACCAAGGCGGCCGTGGCCCCCTGCAAAAGCAGCCGGTGCGGCCGCCATGGTGGACAGGGCAATGGCCCCTTTGATGAAGCTGCGGCGAGTGGTCATGATGAAGATCCTTCGTTGTTTTGATGTAGCTGGGCTCAGTATTGTCCGAAATCAAGCAAAGCGCCTAGCCCAGTGCACGGAAACGTCATGTCTCGTGACAGTAGAGTGTCGGGCGGGCTTGTCTTTCTGTCGGTGACCCATAAGTTCGAACAACATCGCACAGAAAAGGCCATGATCGTGACAGACCTGACCCCCCGTGAAATCGTCTCCGAGCTGGATCGGTTCATCATCGGCCAGAAAGATGCCAAGCGCGCCGTGGCCGTGGCGCTGCGCAACCGCTGGCGGCGCAAGCAGCTAGGCGAGGATCTGCGCGACGAGGTCTATCCGAAGAATATCCTGATGATCGGGCCGACAGGCGTTGGCAAGACCGAGATCTCGCGTCGTCTGGCGAAGCTCGCCCGCGCGCCGTTCCTGAAAGTGGAGGCCACCAAGTTTACCGAAGTCGGCTATGTGGGCCGCGATGTGGAGCAGATCATCCGTGACCTTGTGGACGCCGCGATTGTCATGACGCGCGAGCATATGCGCGA
>CAYXIZ010000253.1:0-2625 GCA_964465485.1 uncultured Rhodobacterales bacterium
GCCTCGGGCCGGGTCAGCGAGGCGGAGACCTCCGCCATGATCAAAACCGCGCAAGCCGAGATGGGGGAGCTTCTGTGCCCGCATTCCGCCGTCGGCGTGCATGTGGCGCAGGATCATCTGGGGGCCACGCCCATGATCACGCTGGCCACCGCGCATCCGGCCAAATTCCCGGCCGCCGTGGAAGAGGCCTCCGGCATCCACCCGCCATTGCCCGCGCGCATGGCGGACCTCTATGAGCGCGATGAGACCATCACCCATGTCAAAGGCGAGCTCGCCGCGATCCAAGCCATCATCCGCGACAGGATTTCCACATGACCGCCCCGCAGCTTCACACCCTCTCCAACGGGTTTCGCGTCGTCACCGAGCATATGCCGGGGCTCGAAAGCGCCTCTATCGGCATCTGGGTGAACGCAGGCGGGCGTCACGAACGCGCGCAACAAAACGGCATCGCGCATTTTCTGGAGCATATGGCCTTCAAAGGCACCAAGCGGCGCAGCGCGTTGCAAATCGCTGAGGAAATTGAAGACGTCGGCGGCTATATCAACGCCTACACCTCGCGCGAGGTCACGGCCTATTACGCCCGCGTTCTCAAAGAAGACGTGGCGCTGGGCCTCGACGTGATCGCCGATATCGTGCGCAACCCGGTGTTTGATCTGGCCGAGATCGAGGTGGAGCGCGGCGTGATCCTGCAAGAGATCGGCCAATCGCTTGATACGCCCGACGACGTGGTGTTCGACTGGCTCCAAGAAGCCGCCTACCCGGACCAGCCCATGGGCCGCACCATTTTGGGGCCAACGGAGCGGGTGTCCTCTTTCACCCAAGCCGATCTGGCAGGTTTCGTGACGGAGCATTACGGTCCGGGCCAGCTTGTGCTCTCTGCCGCAGGGGCTGTGGATCACGACGAAATTGTCCGCATGGCCGAGGATCTCTTTGGCGACATGCCCGCCCGTCCCGCATTGGTGGCGGAGCCCGCGCGCTTCGTGTCAGGCGAGCGGCGCGAAATCAAAGGGCTGGAGCAGGCCCATTTCACCCTCGCACTCGAAGCCCCCGGCTACCGCGACGACGCCTTCTACACCGCGCAAATCTTCGCCTCCGCCTTTGGCGGCGGCATGTCCTCGCGGCTGTTCCAGGAAGCACGTGAAAAACGCGGGCTGTGCTATTCGATTTTCGCGCAAGTCGGCAGCTATTCCGACACCGGGATGCTGACCGTCTATGCAGGCACCTCTGGCGACGATATCGCGGGGCTGGCCGGCCTGACCGTTGACGAGCTGAAACGCGCCGCAGGCGATATCAGTGAGGCGGAGGTCGCGCGTGCCCGCGCGCAGATGAAAGCGGGTCTGCTGATGGGGTTGGAAAGCCCATCCAGCCGGGCCGAGCGTCTGGCGCGTCTTATCGGCATATGGGGCAGGGTGCCCGAGCTCAGCGAAACCGTCGCCAAGATCGACGCGGTGGACGCGGCACAGGTCCGGGCCTTTGCGGCACAGCTGGCCTCCGGCGGGACGGCGGCGATGGCGCTGTACGGCCCCGTCAGCGGCGCGCCGGATCTCGATGGAATCCAATCCATGCTGGCAGCCTGACCCACATGCTGAGAGGTCGCAAAAAGCTACGCATCATCACCGAACGCATGGAGCTGCGATTGCCCCAGCATGGCGATTTTCAGCGCTGGGCCGCGCTGCGTTCCGAGAGTGCGCAGTTTCTGACCCCGTGGGAGCCCGCATGGGCCTCCGACCACCTGACCCGCAAAAGCTTCACAAACCGCGTCTACTGGGCGCAACGCGCCCTCAGTTCGGGCACCGCCGCGCCGGTCTTCATGATGCGGCGCGAAGACGAGGCGCTGCTGGGCGCGATCACGCTCGACAATATCCGCCGCGGCCCGGCACAGGCGGGCACTCTAGGCTATTGGGTGGGCGAGCGCTTTGCCCGCCAAGGCTATATGCGCGAGGCCATTGGCGGGTTGGTGCATTACGCGTTCACTGCACTTGACCTCAGCCGGATCGAGGCCGCCTGCCTGCCCGAAAACGCCGCCTCGCGCGGGGTGCTGGAAAAGGCGGGGTTCAAATATGAAGGCGTGGCGCAAAGCTATCTGCAAATCGGCGGGCGCTGGCGTAACCATGTGCTCTACGCCAATCTGCGCAACGACCGGCGCGGCCGCACGGATGCAGGAAAAACCTGACCCTGCACGCCTGCATGGCGTAACGCGGCAAAAGTGATTTTGAAAACCCGCGCGATCCGGTCTAGCCTGATCTCATGCGTTTGCTCTTGTGCCTGATCCTGATCGGCCTGCCCGCGATGGCCTCCGCCCAAACCCGGCAGCCTTCCCATTGCGTGGCGCTGGCCGAGGCCACCCCCGGTGTCACCTACCTGCATCAGGCCAATTGGCAAAAACCACTGGCCGAAGACACGGTCCGCCTGACCTATATCGACCACGCCATGTTCCTGTTGCAAACGACCGGCGGGTTGAGCGCTGTCACCGATTATGTCGGCCGCACACCCGGCATCGACCTGATCCCGGATGTGGTGACGATGAACCACGCCCATTCCAGCCATTGGACCGCCGCGCCCGACCCGGCCATTCCCCATGTCCTTGAAGGGTGGCAGCGCGAGCACAGCCTTGATCTGGGCGAA
>CAYXIZ010000254.1:0-2622 GCA_964465485.1 uncultured Rhodobacterales bacterium
TTCATCGGCATCTGGTGGTCCGGCTCTGAAAACGACGTGCTGCCTGCGGGCGACGGCGCGGATGGCTACAAGTCGCTGACCTTCCACAACCTTGGCAAAGACTACCCGCTCTATGACGACTTGCAGAAATATGTCGTCGACGCGGGCAAGGCCGCGGGTGCGGGCGACCAGCTTGGCACGGCGCTGTATAACCGTGGCATGTATGCCGCGATGCTGGCAGCGGAAGCCGCCAAAACCGCGCAAGAGATCCATGGCACTGCCGACATTACCCCGGCCATGATGCGCGACGGTATGGAGGCGCTGGAGATCACAGAGGCCAAAATGGCGGCGATTGGCCTGCCGGGCTTTGGTCCTGAGTTCAAAGTGTCTTGCGAAAACCACGGCGGCAACGGCTTGGGTGCCGTGGCGCAGTGGGATGCAGGTGCGGGCGAATGGAGCCTGATCACGGGCTTCGAGGCGTCCGATCAGGACGTCATCGGCAAGCTGATCGAGGAAGACTCGGCGGCATTCGCGGCTGAGAACAACATCACTGCGGGCTGCTGATACTTATGATGGCGGGCCGCCCCGGTTTCGGTGGCGGCCCGTCTCACAACACTGACTTTGAATTCCACTACCCTGCAAGAGGTCAAAATTGATCGCTATGACCTGTGTTTCGAGAATAATGCTGTCACTCTGTGCAGCCATTGGAGTTGCAGGATGCGCGCTGGATCGGGGCGAAGGGCTGACATGCAGCGCTGTTGCCGGACCCTATGCGGGCGTCACCTCTCAATCTGATTTCGATCCGACCCGACCTCGCACCACTGCGCGGCCGATCATGGCCATGGGCGCCGATAGCGTTGGCCCGAGCATGCTGGACGGGTTGCGCGAGTCCATCGGCCCCGAGCTGCGCGCGCCTGTGCCCTCCCGCAAGGCGGCGGCTCCGATTGTGATCGACGTGCTGTCTTTGTCTGCGGGCGGGCAATACGGCTCATTTGGCGCAGGTTTCCTGCAAGGCTGGGCAGAGAATGCCGAAACCCCGCGCCCCAAGTTTGATTTGGTCACCGGGGTCAGCGCGGGCGGGATGCTGGCACCCGTCGCCTTTTCCGGCACGGCCCATGACGACGCGCTGGACGTGTTTCGCGGGCTCAGCCGGGACGACGTGTTTCGGTCGCGGCCCCTCTTTGCGCTTGCCAAGTCACCGTCCGTCTTCAATCCCAAGCCCTTGGAGGAAACGCTGGACCAGCTGCTCTCAGACCAGCTGATCGAGGATATCGCAACCCATAACGAAACCGGGGCTTTGCTTCTGGTGATGGCGGTCAATCTGGATACCACGGAGGCGACGGTGTTTAATCTGGGGGAGATGGCGGCCTCAAACCTGCCGATATCCCAAAGACGCGACTGTATGACGGAGGTCATGCTGGCCTCTGGCGCAATTCCGGGTGTTTTCCCACCGCGCAATATCGACGGGTCGCTATATGTCGATGGTGGGCTGCGGGATCAGATTTTTCTCAGCGGGGTTGAATCAGCGCGGGCCGCCTTGGCGCGGGAAACCAACCGGCCGGTGCAGGTCAGGGCCACCGTGGTGGTGAACGGATCTCTGCGCGTGCCTCAGGGCAAGGTCAAAGACAGCCTGCGCGGCTATGCAGAGCGGTCGCTCTATGCCCTGTCCGACGAGGTGCTGCGCGACTCGATTGCGGAAACGCTGGCCTTCGCCGACGCCCGGGAAAACTGGATGGTGCGCGGCGTGATCGCTGATCTGGATGTGGAAGAAATCTGCCCCTTGGGCGAAGCCGTTGGCACCTTTGACGCCTGCGTCACCACAGCATTGTTCGATTCAGGCCGCGAGCTGGGCATCACCTCGCCCATCGACTTCATGACATCTGCCGAGCTCTACGCTTTGGCCAACGCATATTAGGGAGGCCGTTTCGTGGAGGCTGCCGTGACACAGAACCAAGACCCCGCAAAGACGCTGCTGGAGGTCAACAATATCGAGGTGATCTACAATCACGTCATTCTGGTGCTCAAGGGCGTCTCCCTGAAAGTGGCCGAAGGCGGGATCACCGCCCTGCTCGGCGGCAACGGGGCGGGCAAGACGACGACGCTGAAGGCCGTGTCCAACCTGCTGCATTCAGAGCGGGGCGAGGTCACCAAGGGCTCGATCAACTATCGTGGCGACGCGGTGGCGGGGCTGGACCCGGCGGATATGGTCAAGCGCGGCGTCATTCAGGTCATGGAGGGCCGCCATTGCTTTGAGCACCTCACCGTCGAGGAAAACCTGATGACCGGCGCCTACACGCGCGGCGATGGGCGCGGTGCCGTGGCCGCGGATTTGGAGAAGGTCTACACCTATTTTCCACGCCTCAAGGAGCGCCGCAGCTCGCAGGCGGGCTACACCTCGGGCGGGGAGCAACAGATGTGCGCCATTGGCCGGGCGTTGATGTCCCGGCCGGAAACCATTTTGCTGGACGAGCCCTCGATGGGGCTGGCCCCGCAGCTGGTCGAAGAAATATTCGGCATCGTGAACGACCTCAATGAGAAGGAAGGCGTGTCCTTCCTGCTGGCCGAACAGAATACCAATGTCGCACTGCGCTTTGCCCATTACGGCTACATTCTGGAATCGGGGCGCGTGGTGATGGACGGCCC
>CAYXIZ010000255.1:0-2619 GCA_964465485.1 uncultured Rhodobacterales bacterium
GCCTATCTGGCCTTCGCCCGCAAGTTTCCGGGCCACTACGTCGCGATGTTTGAAAGCGGGCTGTCGCTACAGGCCAACCCCGATCTGGCGCTGGCCGCCCAGCGCTCACGCGGGGTGCTGGAGACCGCAGCCGCAAAACTGTCAGAGCATATTCCCGAGGATAAGCGCCCGCCGGCTTCCATGTTTTCGGCCCATATCTGGGCCATGAGCCACGGGGTGGTCGAGCTGTTTGCGCGTGGGACGCCGGGCGCGAAAGCCCCGTTCCCGCCGGAGGATTTGCTGGAAACGGGCATCGGCATCTATCTGCGCGGGCTGGGTTTGATCAAGCCCGACAGCTAGGCTGCAAAAACCACCAGTGACCCTTCATCCCACGTCACCCGCGCCCGCGCGCCACGTTCCAGCACGGGCCGCGTCGCAAGGTTCTTCATCGAGATCGTGAGCGGCTGCGACGTCCCGTCCAGCCGGACCTCGTAATAGGTCATGTCGCCGTAATAGCTCAGATCGACAACCTCGCCTTCCACGACCCTTTGTCCGGGATCGGGTTTGGCATCATAGATCACGCTCAACGCCTCAGGCCGCAACCCTACGACAGGGGCAAAGGCGCGCGCGCCGGAGGGCAGTTGATCATGCGAGATACTGGCCGCGCCCAGCCCTTCCACGTCAAAGCGCACGTTGTCGCCACCCTCGTCGAGATGGCGCGCATCGAGGAAATTCATCACCCCGATGAACTCCCCCACGCGGCGCGTCACGGGGCGGCGGTACAGCTCTTGCGGTGAGGCAACCTGCGCGATCTCCCCCTCAAACATCACGGCAATCCTGTCCGACATGATCAACGCCTCTTCCTGGTCATGGGTGACCAGAATGAAGGTGATGCCCACCTGCCGCTGGAGACGCCGCAGTTCCGATTGCATCTGCTCGCGCATCTTCTTGTCCAGCGCGGAGAGCGGCTCGTCCAGCAGCAGCACTTTGGGTTTCAGGATCAGCGCCCGCGCCAAAGCCACCCGCTGCCGCTGGCCGCCGGACAGGGCATGCGCGGCACGCGCCCCGAACCCGCTCAGCCCCACCATATCGAGCGCCTCCGCAACCCTCGCCTCCAGCTCAGCCGGTGACAGCTTGGCGCGGCGCAGCCCGTAGCCTACGTTCTGGGCCACGCTCAGATGCGGGAAGATGGCGTAGCTCTGGAACACCATGTTGGTCGGGCGCTTATTGGCAGGCACGCCCGCCATGTTCTGCCCGCCCAGCAGAACCACGCCGCTTGAGACGTCCTCGAACCCAGCGATGACGCGCAGCAAGGTGGTCTTGCCACAGCCCGACGGGCCCAGCAGGGAAAAAAACTCGCCCTCCGCAATCTCGCAATCAATGCCCTTTAGGGCATGATACTCGCCGTAATATTTCTCGATGCCCTGAAGGGAAATGATGCTCACAGGAAGCCCCCGCTGTCTTTGCCGCCAACCCGCGCCACGCCGCGCCGTCGGTAAAATTCTGCCGCGCTCAAGATGATCAGAGACGCCACAAGCATCAACGTCCCCAAGGCCATGACGGCCGGTATTTTCGTCGGAAACCGGAGCTGGCTCCAGATATAGACGGGCAAGGTCGGCTCCGCGCCGGTCAAGAAAAACGCGATGATGAACTCGTCTAGCGAGATGGTGAAACAGATCAAAAAGGACGCAACGATGCCGGGGGCGACCAGCGGCAGGATGATGTTTTTGAACGCGCCCCAGCGGGTTTCGCCCAGGTCGATAGCGGCTTCTTCAAAGGACTGGTCAAGCCCCTGAAAGGCGGAGGTGAGGATTGCGATGGCAAAGGGCGTGCAGATCAGCGTGTGGCCCGCAATGACCGTCCAGGCGGAAAGCGGCATATCCAGCACCTGCACGACCACCACCAGCAAGGAGACCGCGACGATGATCTCCGGCAAGACCAGCGGCACCATGATGGCGCCCATGATCGGGGCCTTGAACGGGAACCGGAACCGGGTGGAGGCCCTTGCCGCGCAAATCCCCAGCAGCACCGACAGCGTCGCCGTGATCGTGGCGATGAAGACCGAGTTCAAAAGCGCGCCATGCAGCGCCTCGATCCCGGCCAGTTGGACGAACCACTGCGTGGTGAAGCCTTTGAGCGGGAAGGCCATGACCGTGCCGTCATTGAAGGCAAACATCGGCAAAAGGATCACCGGCAGGTACAGGAACACCAGATAGGTGATCGCGTAGATGCGCAGCCAGCCGCCCTTCATCGCAGATACCTGCGGTTGAAGAACACAAAGACGAGCGAGATCGCCGTCACCGCGCACATGGCCAGCACGGCCAGCGTGGCCCCCATGGGCGCATTGTTCAGCTTGAGAAACTGCGTCTGGATCATGTTGGCAATCATCAGCCCGTTCGGCCCGCCCACCAGCCGCGGGGTGACGTAGTCGCCGATGGTCGGGATAAAGACGATCAGCGTGGCCGCGACGACGCCGGGCATGGCCAGCGGCAGGGTGACGCGGAAGAAAGTGGTTATGCGGCTTTCGCCCAGATCACGGGACGCCTCCAGCAGCGAGCGGTCGATCTTTTCCAGCGCCACGTAGATCGGCAGGATGGTAAACGGCGCGAACGCATGGGCCAGCGTGATCACCACCGCGTT
>CAYXIZ010000256.1:0-2608 GCA_964465485.1 uncultured Rhodobacterales bacterium
AGGGCGTCGTTGATCTTTTCCAGCACTTCCGTGATCGACAGATCCATGGCCTCGGCGATGGCCACGGCGAAGTCGCGCCAGAACCGATCCAGCACGTTCTTGTAATTGCGGTTGCCTGCGGAGACGTCGTCGAGCTCTTCTTCGAGATTGGCGGTAAACTCGTAGCCCACATATTTGCGGAAGAAATTGGTCAGGAAGACCGTGACGAGCCTGCCTTTGTCCTCGGGGATCAGGCGGTTTTTCTCTTTGCGGACATAGTCGCGGTCCTGAATCGTGGTGACGATCGAGGCGTAGGTGGAGGGACGCCCGATGCCAAGCTCCTCCATGCGTTTGACCAGCGTGGCCTCCGTGTAGCGGGGCGGGGGCTGGGTGAAATGCTGGTCGGGGGTGACGCTTTGCTTGTCCGTGGCCTCGCCCTCGTTGATCTGGGGCAGGGACTTGTCGTCATCATCAAGCACGGCGTCATCGTCGCGGCCCTCTTCATAGACGCGCAGGAAGCCGTCAAAGAGCATGACCTGACCCGAGGCGCGCAGCTCCACCTGGCCGTCAGCGGAGCCGATGATGGCGGTGGTGCGCTCCATCTTGGCGGCGGCCATTTGGGAGGCGACGGTGCGTTTGTAGATCAGGTCATAGAGCTTGCGCTGATCGGCATCGAGGATGTTCAGGCTTTCGGTGTCGGCCATCATGTCGGTGGGGCGGATACATTCATGCGCCTCCTGGGCGTTTTTGGCCTTGTTTTTATACATGCGCGGGCTGTCGGGCACGTATTCGCCGCCGAATTTGGACTTGATCGCGTCGCGGGCGGCATGCACGGCCTCGGGCGCCATGTCGATGCCGTCGGTCCGCATATAGGTGATGTGGCCGGCCTCGTAGAGGCGCTGGGCGGACGACATGGTTTGCCGCGCGCCCATGCCGAATTTGCGGCTGGCCTCTTGTTGCAAGGTGGACGTCATGAAGGGTGCCGACGGGTTGCGGGAGGCGGGTTTGGCCTCCACGGATTTGACGGTGAGATCGCGGGATGAGATGGCCTGCACCGCCATTTCCGCAGCGGTTTCATTGGCCAGATCGAACTTGTCCAGTTTGTCGCCTGCCAGCGTGGTGAGCCGCGCCTCGAACTGCTTGCCGCGCGGTGTGGTGAGCATGGCTTTGACGGACCAGTACTCTTGCGCGATGAATTTCTCGATCTCCATCTCGCGCTCGACGATCAGGCGCAGGCAGACCGATTGCACCCGGCCCGCGGATTTCGCGCCGGGCAGGCGGCGCCACAGAACCGGGCTGAGCTTGAAGCCAACCAGATAATCCAGCGCGCGGCGGGCGAGGTAGGCGTGGACCAGAGGCTCGTCGACTTGCCGTGGGTTTTTCATCGCCTCTGTCACCGCCGCCTTGGTGATCGCGTTGAACACCACGCGGCTGACCGGCGTGTCTTTCTTGATGGCCTTGCGGTTGCGCAGCGCCTCTTCCAGATGCCAGCTGATCGCTTCGCCCTCGCGGTCGGGGTCGGTGGCGAGGATCAGGTTATTGTCGTCTTTCAGCGCGTCGGCGATGGCTTTGACATGTTTCTTGCTGTCGGAGGCGACCTCCCATTTCATGTCGAACTCCGCCTCGGGGTCCACAGAGCCGTCTTTGGGGGGCAGGTCGCGCACATGGCCGTAGGAGGCCAGCACGGTATAATCGGGCCCCAGATATTTGTTGATCGTCTTGGCCTTGGCGGGAGATTCGACGACAACAACGGGCATATACGACCTCTGGTTGGAACACTGCTCTGGCGGCGATACATGTGGCGTGGATGCGGGGCTTGTCAACAGCATGTGGCGTAACATCGCCGTAAAGGCTGCAAATCGACGTTGCGGCACCATCGCGGGAAATTGTGAAACTGCCGGATGAAACTTTAACACCCCCGCTTTATATAGGGCCCATGACACGGGCTCGTCTTGTTCTTTTTCTACTGGTGTTCTGGCCTGCGCAGGCGCTGGCTGATTGCGTCATTTTGCTGCACGGGCTGGCGCGGACCTCCTTTTCGCTCAGCGTGATGGAAGAAAGTCTGGAGGCCAATGGCTACCAGACGGTCAATCCGGGCTACCCCTCCACCTCCGACACGATCCGCGATCTTGCGGATCGGACCATTCCCGGCGCGGTTGCGGGGTGCGGGGACAACACCCCTGTGCATTTTGTGACCCATTCTATGGGCGGGATTTTGGTGCGGGCATGGCTGGCTGAAAACACGCTGCCGCAGCTGGGCCGCGTGGTGATGCTGGCGCCGCCCAATCAGGGTTCTGAGCTTGTGGACGAGCTGCGGGTGTTGGACCCGTTCGAATGGGTGAACGGGCCTGCGGGGTTGCAATTGGGCACGGGGCCGGGCTCTGTGCCGTCGCAGCTGGGGCCGGTGAATTTCCCGCTGGGCGTGATTGCGGGCAACCAGTCGCTGAACCCGGTCTATTCGGCGCTGATCACCGGGGAGGATGACGGCAAGGTCTCGGTGGAGAGCACGAAGGTGGCAGGCATGGCCGATCATGTGGTGCTGCCGGTGACCCATACATTCATGATGAACGCCCCGCTGGTGGTGGGGCAAACGGTGCGGTTTTTGCAAAACGGGCAGTTTCAGGATGAC
>CAYXIZ010000257.1:0-2607 GCA_964465485.1 uncultured Rhodobacterales bacterium
GTCTGGAACGGCGCAGGAGAGCTGCTATGGCGGCCTCTGGCCAACCCGCGCGATCTGGAGATCTCCAGCTTTGTCGATGACGGGCCGCGCGGCTTTGGCCTAATGCAGCGCGCCCGCGAGGCGGAGGATTTCGCCGATCTCGAAGCCTTTTATCACAACCGCCCATCGCTCTGGATTGTGCCTTCCGAGGATTGGGGCAAGGGCGCGGTGACGCTGGTGGAGATCCCGTCTGACAAGGAAATCTACGACAATATCGTCGCCTATTGGCGCCCGCGCGAGCCGCTGCAACCGGGCCAAGCCTATGATTTCAATTACACAATGCAATGGGGTGGCGAACCTGTGCGTCCGCGTGACGTGGCCAAAGTGCTCAACTCGCGGATCGGCAAGGGCTTCGACAAGAAGGTGCCCTACCAGATCATCGCGGTCGATTTTGACGATCATCCCGAGTTCGGCGCGGATGCCGATCTCGATACGATCACGCGGTTCATCTCAAGCAATCGTGGCACGGTGACGGACGGAGTGTTGCAACGCAACCCCGGCACGGGCGGGCTGCGGCTGGCCTTCAAGTTCGACCCCGGAGAGGCCAAGGGCGCTGAGCTGCGTGTGCAGCTGGTCAAGAACGGCGTATCGCTCACCGAGGTCTGGCTCTACAGGTGGACGGCATGACGCAATTTATGCCGCCACATCAACCGCTTGCGCATCCAAAACAGGATTTGCACCGCGATTATCACGACACTCAGGCCCCCGATTTTCGGCCCACAAGCGGCGTGTCCTGGTGGCGCAGCTTGGTCTTCGTGCCTGCCGTTTTGACGACGCTCGGGCTGATTATGGTGTTCACGGATTTCTTCTCCATGGACGGGCTGACCTGGTTCGAGATGGGGCTTATCACACTGATTGCATTGACATTTTTCTGGATTTCGCTGTCGGTCTCAACCGTCACTGCGGGCATCCTTAACCTGCTGCGCCCTGATGCGCCACGGGCCGTCTTGGACGTGACCCCGCTGAAAACCGCGTTGCTGGTCCCGGTCTATAATGAGGACCCGGTGGAAGTGTTCGGCAACGCAACCGCGATGCTGGATGAGTTGAAGAACGCCCCGCACCCTCATGATTTTACACTCTTTATTCTGTCCGACACGCGCGATGACATGATCGCGGCCAAGGAATGCCAAGCCTTCGCGGCGCTGCGCAGCCGGATGGACGGACGTATGCAGGTCTATTACCGCCGCAGGGCCGAGAATACGGACCGCAAAGTCGGCAATCTGGCCGATTGGGTGGAGCATTGGGGCGGCGATTACGAGGCCATGCTGGTGCTCGATGCGGACAGTCTGATGTCGGGCGAGGCCATCATCGCTCTGACCGATGAAATGTCCGCTGACCCCAGCGCCGGTCTGATCCAGTCCGTCCCGCAACTCTTTGGCGCAGATACATTATTTGGCCGCGTGCAGCAGTTTTCGAACACGGTTTACGGCGCTGTTTTGGCCGAAGGACTGGCCAAATGGGCCGACCGGGAAGGCAATTACTGGGGCCATAACGCGATCATCCGGACGGCGGCGTTTGCGGCGTCGGCGGGGTTGCCGAAGCTGGACACGTTCCGCTCCAAGGGCGCGTTGATCTTGAGCCATGACTTTGTCGAGGCCGGGTTGCTGCGCCGGGCGGGGTGGGCGGTGCGGTTTTTGCCGCGCATCAAGGGCAGCTATGAGGAGGTGCCAGCCAACCTGATCGACTACGTGCGGCGCGACCGGCGCTGGTGCCAAGGCAACCTGCAACACCTTAACATATTGGGATCAAAGGGTTTTCATTCTGTCACCCGCTTTCATTTGTTCCATGGCGCAATGGCATATCTGCTGTCTCCGGCGTGGTTTATCCTGCTGGCGGTCTGGGCGATTATCGGGGTCAGCGCGGAGGAAAACGTGATCACCTATTTCACCGGGGACAACCCTCAGGTGGATTGGCCAGAGATGGGTCATGTGAACAACCTGTTCATTTTATTCTTTATGTACGGTATGTTACTGGCTCCCAAGTTCCTTGGAGCGACGGCGATTGGGCGCACGGGGGTCAGCTTGCGGGACCTCGGGGGGCCGGTGCAGTTCGTCTTCAGCTTCGTGACGGAGATCATCGTTTCGGTGCTGTTTGCGCCGATCTTAATGGTTCAGCAAACATTAGCTGTGGCGCGTACCTACTTGGGATTCAAGGAAAAATGGGTGCCGCAGGTGCGGCATGGGGCGCGGTATTCGGTTTGGGATCACGTCAAATTCCACGCCGCAGAAACCGTTTTGGGCGCGGCTTTGGTCTTCGGAATGTATGAGGGGATCATCACCTTGTGGCTGGCTCCGATTGCGATCAGCCTGCTGGGCGCGGTGTTTTTGTCTTATATATCAGGGGCTAAGCTGACCCGCTTCGAATGGACCCGGCGGCAAATGGGAACGGCGGAGGTGTTCAACGCGCCGTCGATTATTCAGGCGGCGAAGCTTGAGCGGCTCCGGCTGCGCCGGGCGCTGGACGAGGCAGATCGTATCCCGGCGGAGTAGGTCTGGGCCGTTTTGTACAAAATGGGGCAAAACTTTTGGGGCCATAACCCATTTTGTACCAAAATATTTCGTTAACAGA
>CAYXIZ010000258.1:0-2596 GCA_964465485.1 uncultured Rhodobacterales bacterium
GCGGTGCATAACGGGATCGAATATGCCGATATGCAGATGATCGCCGAGACCTATGGCATCATGCGCGACGGCCAAGGCATGTCTTCTGAGGCCTGCGCCGCCGTGTTTGACGCGTGGAACACAGGCCCGCTGCAATCCTATCTGGTCGAGATCTCCGGCAAGGTCGCCGCCGCCGATGACGCAAGCGGCACGCCGATGCTTGACGTGATCATGGACAAGGCAGGCCAGAAAGGCACTGGCCGCTGGACCGTGATCGAGGCGCAGCATCTGGGCGCGCCCGTCCCGGTGATCGAGGCGGCTGTGGCGGCCCGCAACCTGTCGGCCCTGAAAGACGAGCGTCTCAAAGGCGAAAAAGCCTTCGGGGCGGCTCCGATTGTGCTGCCCAAAGACGCGCTGTCAGATGATGATCTGGAACAGGCGCTGATGGTCGGCAAGATCATGTGCTACGCCCAAGGCTACGCGCTGCTGAACGCCGCCAGTGCGGAATTCAAATGGAACCTCCCCATGGCCGACATCGCCGAGGTCTGGCGCGAGGGCTGCATCATCCGTTCCGCCATGCTCAACGACATGGCCTCCGCCCTGACGGAAGACGCCCAGCGCAACCTGATCTTCGCGCCTTACTTTGCCGAGCTGATCAACGCCAACCTGCCTGCTTTGCGCAAAACCGTCACCACCGCGATGGCCCATGGGCTACAGGTCCCGGCGCTGGCCGCCGCCTTGTCTTACTTCGACATGATGCGCACCGGGCGCTCCACCGCCAACATGATCCAAGCGCAGCGCGACTTCTTCGGGGCGCATGGGTTCGAGCGGGTGGACAAGGACGGCAAAGGCTTCCACGGCCCTTGGGGCGGGCAGCTTTAACGCGCCATTTTCGCCACCTCAGCGTGGCGCGGGCAGGAGGTCAGGTGGTTGTTGAAAAACCCGCTGGCCTCCATGAACGCGTAGACAATTGTTGGGCCGCAGAACTTGAAGCCCTCCTTCTTGAGGTCCTTCGAGATCTGCACGCTCAACGGGGTCTGGGTTGGCACATCTGCTTGGCTGTCGAAGCGGTTCTGCACCGGGGTGCCGCCGACGTAATTCCATAAAAATCTGTCGAAACCTTCCCGCTGCTCAATCCGTTGCCACGCCCGCGCGTTGCCGATGGTGGCCTCGATCTTGCCGCGGTGGCGGATAATGCCCGCGTCGCCCAGCAGGCGTTCGACATCCGCCTCGCCCCATCCCGCGATGATGTTGGGGTCAAACCCTTCAAAAGCTGCACGGAAATTGTCGCGCTTCTTGAGGATGGTGATCCAGCTCAACCCCGCCTGAAACCCGTCAAGAATCAGCTTCTCCCATAGGGCGCGGCTGTCATATTCGGGCACGCCCCATTCGGTGTCGTGATACTCGACATAAATCGGCTCTAGGCCGCACCAGCTGCACCTCTCGGTCATATTACTTTACTTTCAATGGGTTGCGTCCGCATGGCTCAGTTTACGACAATTAGAACTAAAGTGGAACATTAACCCGGTAGAAAGGGCCAGTGGTTTAGGCCGGTCTTCAAGAGAATTGAGGAAGACACCGTGCCCCACAGCCATGCCGACGACCCTTTAAGTGCCGCAGTGCAGCAGCGCGATGTCAACATTTTGTCGATGGTGCGCGACGCGTTGCAGAGCTCCAATGTCATGCTGGCCTTTCAGCCGGTGGTGCAGGCCGCTGACCCCACGCGCCCGGCGTTTTTCGAAGGGCTGATCCGGGTGCTCGACAGCACCAAACGGGTGATCCCGGCGAAGGACTTCATTGCCGCGATTGAACCGCTTCCCGAGGGGCGCATTATTGATTGCCTCGCGCTGGAACTTGGCTGCCGGGCGCTGACGGAAAACCCCAGCTTGCGGCTGTCGATCAACATCTCGCCGCGCACCATCGGTCACCCTCGGTGGGAACAGGTTTTTGCCATGGCCGCCGCCCATGACGCCACCATGGCCGAACGCCTTATTGTGGAGATCACGGAATCCTCCGCCATCGAGGTGCCGGATGCGGTCTCTGATTTCATGGACAGGTTGCAGGTTCACGGCGTCAGCTTCGCGCTGGATGATTTTGGTGCGGGCTATACCGCGTTCCGGCATTTCAAGGATTTCTATTTCGACATCGTCAAGATCGACGGCAGCTTTGTGCAGCACATTCCCCAAGACCCGGACAATCAGGTGTTGACCAAGGCGCTGATCTCCATCGCGCAGCATTTCGACATGTTCACCGTCGCCGAAGGCGTCGAAACACAGGCTGAGGCGCAGTATCTGACCCGTGCCGGAATTGACTGTTTGCAAGGCTACTACTTTGGCGCGCCGCAGTTGAAATTGCCTGAAATTAAGCAGCAACGGACCGCCTGAACGCCCCCTTTCCCCTAGGACATTCTGTCTGTTTGCGTCGCGCCGTCAGGCTTGTTACGACAGATGGGACAGGCGCATGCGCGCGCCTTGACAGAATCGTCAATCGGCCAAAGCCGCCGGAAAGGAACATTCATGACCAATGTCGTAATCGCATCAGCCGCCCGCACCGCTGTGGGCAGCTTTCTGGGGTCTTTCGCCAACACCCCGGCCCATGATCTGGGCAAAGCGGTGCT
>CAYXIZ010000259.1:0-2570 GCA_964465485.1 uncultured Rhodobacterales bacterium
GAAAAATCCATCGACGTCTCCGGCGCATGGTTAATGAACCAGGGCATCACCCTGCCATGGTCCTTCCCCGAAACAATGTGGGTTGTCGAAGGGGAGCGGATTTGATGAACAAAGCCTTAAGAAATCCGCTCGGAAAAAATGTACAAAATGGGTTTTGGGCCCAAAAGTTTTGCCCCAAAATGTACCAAAAGGGGGTCAGATGACCAAAATCGCAACATTCCACGATCTCGCAGACGCATCCGTCTTCATCACCGGCGGAGGCTCCGGCATCGGCGCTGCGTTAACCGATGGATTCATGGCCCAAGGCGCGAAAGTCGCCTTCATCGGACGCTCTGACGCCTCAGAATTTGTCGAAGAAATGACGCAAAAACATGGGGTTGCGCCGATGTTCATCCAAGGCGACATCACCGACAATGACGCATTGACCGGCGCAATCGCCGACGCGGCCTCAGCCCATGGCCCGATCACCTGTTTGGTTAACAATGCCGCCAATGACAAACGCCACAGCACCGCAGAGGTCGACGAGGATTTCTGGACCTGGATGATGGCCGTCAATCTCAAGGCCTATTTCTTCGCCTGCCAAGCCGTTGTTCCACATATGAAAAAGTCAGGTTTCGGCTCGATCATCAACTTCTCCTCCATCAGTTACATGATGGGAATGGCAGGCTACCCCCTCTACACCACAGCCAATTCCGGCATTAACGGTTTGACGAGATCCCTCGCCCGAGAATTCGGCCCCGACCGCATCCGCGTTAACGCTTTGGCTCCGGGCTGGGTGTTGACCCAAAAGCAAAAAGACCTCTGGGTCACACCCGAAGGATTGCAAAATCACGTGGATCGTCAATGCCTTAAGGACACTTTGGACCCCGACGACATGATCAACGGCGTGCTTTTCCTTGCCTCGAAAACCTCTAAAATGATGACCGGTCAAGCACTGGTGATCGACGGCGGCGTCGTTGTAACCGGTTGATGTCAGGGCAAAAATCATATGCCGACTGGATCGCAGTCGACTGGGGCACCTCCAATCTGCGCGCCTGGGCCATGGCCTCGGACGGCACCGTTAAGGACTGTGCCAGCTCCGACAAGGGCATGTCCACGTTAACCAAAGACGCCTTCGAGCCCGCGCTGGTTTCCCTTACAGAACAATGGCTTGGCAGCACGGAGACCCCAGTGATCGCCTGCGGCATGGTCGGCGCCCGCCAAGGCTGGTCGGAGGCCCCCTACCGCACCGTCCCCCCCACGCCCCACGGCACGCTAAGCCCCTGTAAAACAACGGATAACCGCATCACCATGCATATCCTGCCGGGCTTGAAGCAAGACAAATCCCCGGATGTCATGCGCGGTGAAGAAACCCAGATCGCGGGCTTTCTGGCGGGCAATCCTGACTTCGACGGCATCCTCTGCCTGCCCGGCACCCACACCAAATGGGTCCACATTTCCGCCAAAGAAGTTGTTTCTTTTCAAACCGTTATGACCGGTGAGCTCTTCGCGCTTCTCTCCCAAAACTCCGTCCTGCGCCACTCCGTGGACAGCGCGGAGTGGGATGAAGACGCCTTCACCCAAGCCGTCGCCAACACGTTAACCAAACCCGAGAGCGTCACCTCACGTCTTTTCCAGATCCGCGCGTCGCATCTGCTGGAAAACACCGAGGCCAACACCTCCAAAGCCCGCCTCTCCGGCGCGTTGATCGGGGCCGAAATCGCCGCCACAAAGCCCTATTGGCTGGGCCAGAATCTGGCCCTGATCGGCGCCCCCAAGCTCAACGCGCTCTATGCAAAAGCGCTGGAAACCCAAGGGCTTAGCCCATCACAATATGTGGGCGACGACCTGACCCTGAAGGGCCTCACCGCCGCCTATAAGGAGCTGATCTCATGAGCCGAAACCTCATCGCCATCCTGCGCGGGATCACCCCCGAGGAGGCCCTGCCCATCTGTGATGCGCTGATTGACGCAGGCATCACCAAGATCGAGGTGCCGCTGAACTCTTCCGACCCGTTGGACAGCATCGGCGCTATGGCGCAAGCCTATGGAAATAAAGCACTTATCGGCGCAGGCACCGTACTGAGCACTCAAGATGTCTCCGCCATAGCGCAGGTCGGCGGCAAGCTGATCGTCTCCCCCAACACCGACCCTGAGGTCATCCACGCCACCAAAGCCGCAGGCCTGCAAAGCTGGCCCGGCGCGTTAACCCCTTCCGAATGCTTTGCCGCCCTCAAGGCCGGAGCCGACGGTCTTAAGATTTTCCCGGGCTTCCAGATGGGAATAGAAGGCCTCAAAGCCATCCGCGCCGTCCTCCCCCCCGAGACCCAAATCTACATGGTCGGCGGCGCAAACCCGGACGGCTTCGCGGAGTGGAAAGCCGCAGGCGCAAACGGCTTCGGCATCGGCTCCGCGCTTTACAAACCGGGCCGCAGCGCCGCCGATATCGCTGCCACCGCCAAAGACATCGTGTCCGCCTATGACGAGGCCTTCGGATGACCGCAAAACTGCATGACACCCGCCCTTGCCTCCTTGGTGAAGGCGCGCTGTGGCACCCTCTCAGGCGACAGTTTTTCTGGTGCGATATCAACA
>CAYXIZ010000260.1:0-2558 GCA_964465485.1 uncultured Rhodobacterales bacterium
CATGCGGGCGGCAAATTTGACAGCAATTCCTACAAAGTCTCCGGCGGTCTGCACGGCGTCGGCGTCTCCGTGGTGAACGCGCTCAGCGACTACCTTGAGCTGCGCATTTGGCGCGAAGGCAAAGAGCATATCGCGCGGTTCGAGCATGGCGATACGGTCAAGCATCTGGAGGTCGTGGGCCCCACTGACCAAACCGGCACGGAGGTGCGGTTCCTCGCCTCGCTAGAGACCTTCTCGAACCGCGATTACGTGTTTGAGACCCTTGAAAAACGCCTGCGCGAACTGGCTTTTCTGAACTCCGGCGTGCGGATTATCCTAACGGATGAACGCCCGGTCGAGCATCTCCGCACGGAGCTTTACTACGAGGGCGGCGTTAAGG
This sequence comes from uncultured Rhodobacterales bacterium, assembly GCA_964465485.1. GTDB lineage: Bacteria > Pseudomonadota > Alphaproteobacteria > Rhodobacterales > Rhodobacteraceae > Litoreibacter. The sequence goes on from CAYXIZ010000260.1 coordinate 380, forward strand.
AGTTCGTTAAATATATCGACCGCTCGAAAACCGCGATGATGCCCGAGCCCATCTATGTCGTTGGAGAGAAAGACGAAATTGGCGTCGAGGTGGCGATGTGGTGGAATGACAGCTACCACGAAAACGTCCTGCCGTTTACCAACAACATCCCGCAACGTGACGGCGGCACCCATATGGCGGGCTTCCGCGGCGCGCTGACCCGCACGATCAATGCCTACGCGCAATCCTCCGGCATCGCCAAGAAGGAGAAGATCAGCTTCACCGGCGACGACGCCCGCGAGGGCTTGACCTGCGTACTCTCGGTCAAAGTGCCGGACCCGAAGTTCAGCTCGCAAACCAAGGACAAGCTGGTTTCCTCCGAGGTGCGTCCGGCGGTCGAAGGGCTGATGAACGAGAAATTGGCCGAATGGTTCGAAGAGAATCCCAACGAGGCCCGCATCATCACCACCAAGATCATCGAGGCCGCCCATGCCCGCGAAGCCGCCCGCAAAGCCCGCGAGCTGACCCGGCGCAAAACCGCGATGGATGTGAATTTCCTCGCGGGCAAGCTGAAAGATTGCTCCGAGAAAGACCCCTCCAAGACCGAAGTCTTCCTTGTGGAGGGCGACAGCGCCGGCGGCTCCGCCCAGACCGGCCGCGACCGCCAAACGCAAGCTGTGCTGCCTCTGCGCGGCAAAATCCTGAACGTGGAGCGCGCGCGGTTCGACCGGATGCTCGGCAGTCAGGAGATCGGCAATCTCGTCATGGCGCTGGGCACCGGCATCGGGCGGGACGAGTTCGACATCACCAAGCTGCGCTACCACAAGATCGTCATCATGACCGACGCCGACGTGGACGGCGCCCATATTCGCACGCTGCTTTTGACCTTCTTCTACCGCCAAATGCCCGAGCTGATCGAAGGCGGGCATCTCTACATCGCGCAGCCGCCGCTCTACAAGGTCGCGCGGGGCCGCTCTGAGGTCTATATCAAGGACCAGACGGGGCTTGAGGATTACCTGATCGAGCAGGGTATTGAAGGCGCCGTGCTGCGCTTGGGCGACGGCTCCGAGATCGTGGGCCAGGATCTACGCCGCGTCGTGGACGAGGCCCGCACCGTGCGCCGTATCCTGCAAGCTTTTCCGACCCATTACCCGCAGCATATTCTTGAGCAATCCGCGATTGCCGGGGCCTTTGATGGCAGCAAGCTGGAAGGCGATTTGCAGGGTGTTGCGGATACCGTGGCCAAGCGGCTCGACCTGATCGCGCTGGAATATGAGAAGGGCTGGCAGGGCCGCCCGACGCAGGACAAGGGCATCCGCCTCTGGCGCGTGCTGCGCGGCGTCGATGAGGTGCGTATCCTTGACGGCGGTGTGCTCCGCTCCGGGGAGGCGCGGCGGCTGGGGCAGATGACCCCGAGCCTGCAGGAGACCTACGGCCTGCCCGCCAAGCTGATCCGCAAGGAGCGCGAGCAGCCGGTCTACGGCCCCATTGATCTGCTGCAATCCATCCTCGAAGAGGGCGAAAAAGGCCTGTCCTTGCAGCGCTATAAGGGCCTCGGCGAGATGAACCCGGACCAGCTGTGGGAAACCACTTTGGACCCCGAGGCGCGGACGCTTTTGCAGGTGAAGGTCGAAGACATGGCGGAGGCTGATGACATCTTCACCAAGCTGATGGGCGACGTGGTGGAGCCGCGGCGGGAGTTTATTCAGACCAATGCTCTGTCAGTGGAAAACCTCGATTTCTAGCACGGCGGCGCGTGCGTCGGATATGTCTTACGCATTGATATTGAAAGAAATTGTCAATTTTCTTTACCCGTTGTTAACGGTTCGCATCATGATGTGTTTCGCTGATATCAGGATGTTTGGCAGGCATATTTTAGGCAGAAAGAAGCGGGACGGATGCGCGTTTTAGAGACGGAGGTTCTGATTGTCGGCGGCGGCCCTGCGGGGCTGTCTGTTTCCTCAGAGCTGCGCGGCGTCTCCTCCATTCTGGTGCATCAGGACCGCGAAATCGGCAAGCCGGTGCGGACCTCGGGCGGCTCCTGGCTGGCAGATGTGCAGCGGTTGGGGATACCTGAGGATCTTTATCAGCGGATCAACCGCATGGATGTGTTTTCCGACACGCGGGACTTGCAGGTGGATATCACGGAGGCGCCTGCGGTGGTTTTGGACATCACGCGGCTTTACCTTTGGCTGGCCTC
>CAYXIZ010000261.1:0-2550 GCA_964465485.1 uncultured Rhodobacterales bacterium
CCCATGATCAGCGCGTTCACCTGATGGGTCGGGATCAGGAAGCTGTTGGAGGTGGCAATCGCCACGGTCAGCGCGAACAAGCCCGGATTGCCTCCGGCTGCGACGGCAATCGACACGGCCAAAGGCACCAGCAACACGGTCGCGCCCACATTGGACATCACCAGCGTGAAGGCCGTGGCCAGCACGGCAAGACCCGCCTGCAAGGCCCAAAGCGGCCAGCCATCCAAGAGCACCAGAATTTGCTGCGCAATCCACGCCGCCGTTCCTGTTTCCTGAACCGCCTGACCCAATGGGATCAGGCTCGCCAGTAAGAACACCGTCTGCCAGCTGACCGCGCTATAGGCCTCGTCCACGGTCAGCACTTTCGACAGGATCATGCCGACCGCACCCACGAGCAGGCAGAGCGACAGGCGCATATCGGTAAACAGGATCAGCACCAACGCGATGGCAAAGAACCCCAGCGCCCAGTTCACTTTCTGGGGCCGCAGTTCCTCTTGCGGGAAGTCGGTGGTGATCACCACAAAGTCGCGGTCCGATTTCAGCCGCGCCAGCGCGTCCCAAGGCGTGTGCACCGCCAGCGTGTCGCCGGAGCGCAGCACCTGTTGGCCCAGACGACAGGCCTCATGCTCTTCGGTTTCCACAAGGCTCAGCACCTCCTCGCCCCGATGAATGGCGAGGAGCGAGAACCCGTAGGTTTGCCGGATGCGCAGCTCTTCGGGGGCTTTGCCGACAAGGCTGGAGGTGGGCGGCACCACGATCTCTGCCACGCCTGCGCTGGTCGCGGCAAAGTCTTCGACAAACCGCTCCGGGCTGCGCAGCACCGTCAGCCCATAAATATCGGCGAACTCGTCCACCACCCGCCGCAGGCCCAGCACGGCCAGCCTGCACGGCGTCTCGATCCGCGTGCCCGTCATCGGGGCCACGACCTTCTTGCCGCGGTAATCCGTGCCGATGATATAAAGGTGATGGGCATCCATGATGTCGCTCAGGGTCTGGCCCACAAGGATGTTTCCCTCCGGCACCAGCACCTCGAAAATATCCGCGTTCAACCCGTAGGTCCCGCGCATATAGGCCTGCATGGATTGCCCGGAGGTCGCGTCCTCCTTGTCGCTGACCGAGGGCAGCACCCAGCGGCCCAGCAGCACGAAATACAAGATGCCGGTCACGATCAGCATCGCCCCCACCGGGGTCACGGAGAACAGCCCGAACGGCGCGATCTGCTGGTCTTCGGGCAGGCCATTATTGGCCGTCAGTATCAGGTCATTGAGCAAGATCAGCGGCGAGGAACCGACCATGGTCATGGTCCCGCCAAGGATTGCACAGAACCCCATGGGCATCAGCAGCCGCGACAATGGCAGCCCAGTGCGCGCGGAGATACGCGACACCACCGGCAAGAACAGCGCCGCCGCCCCGACATTCTGCATGAAAGACGAGATGACGGCCACGGTGCCGGAGACAATCGGTATGATCCGCGCCTCCGTGGTGCCGCCCTTGCGCAGGATCAGCCCGGCCACCTTGGACATCAGCCCGGTCTTGTCGAGCCCCATGCCAATGATCATCACCGCAATGATTGAGATCACCGCGTTGGACGCAAACCCGTCAAACAGGTGGTTCACATCCGCCAGATTGCCAAGCCCCGGCAGGTAGCTGAGCGCGCCCAGAAGCACCATCACCAGAATGGCCGCCAGATCAATGCGGATGATCTCGGAGACGAACAGCCCGACGGTGAAGGCCAGAAGGCCCAGCACCACTCCCATCTCCAATGTCAACGTGATCGGGTCCAAAACGCCTCCAGCCCCGCCAGAGTAGCGGGGCTGGAAATTTTATCTAGACCTGAAAATGAGTATCTTGGGTCTCACTTTATGATGATCTCGGGCCCCATGAAATAATTGGGCAAGAAGGTCGAGATCGCCGGCACATAGGTGATGATGATCAGGAAGATGAACAACACGCCCGTGAAAGGCAGCGCGGCTTTGACGACCGACATCATCGGCATATTGGCCACGCCCGAGGTCACGAACAGGTTGAGCCCCACCGGAGGCGTGATCATCCCGATCTCCATGTTCACCACCATGATGATGCCAAGGTGGATGGGATCAATCCCCAGCTCAATGGCGATTGGGAACACCAATGGCGCGACGATGACCAACAGGCCCGACGGCTCCATGAACTGCCCGCCAATGAGCAGGATAACGTTGACCATCACCAAGAACATCACCGGCCCCAGCCCCGCATCCAGCATCGCGCCAGCGATCTTTTGCGGGATCTGCTCGTCGGTCAGCACATGTTTCAGGATCAGCGCGTTGGCGATCACAAACAGCAGCGTCACCGTCAGCTTGCCCGCCTCAAACAACGTGTTGCGCGTGTCCTCGTGGAACAAGGCCGTCACAGCGGTCCAGGGCTGTTTCCAGAAGCTCTTGTTCGGCTCGCCCTCCGCCGTCGAAAGAGGCCCCATATCTTTGTAGATATAGGTAGCGATCAGATAGGCGTAGATCGCCGAGACGGCGGCAGCCTCCGTTGGCGTGAAAATCCCGCCATAGATGCCGCCCA
>CAYXIZ010000262.1:0-2544 GCA_964465485.1 uncultured Rhodobacterales bacterium
ACCTGCAACACGCCCTCCCGCGTCGCCGCGCGGTCCGAGAAAATTTCCAAAATCAGCCCTGTGCGGTCGAGGATCTTTACCTTCCACTCTTTTTCGAGGTTGCGCTGCTGCACGGGCGTCACCGGCCCGTCGATCAACACCAGCTCGACCTCATTGTCATGGAAGCGGTGTTTCAGCTCTTCGATCTTGCCGGTGCCAAACAACGTGCCCGCCCGCATCTTGGGCAGGGGCACAACCTCGTCGCCAATGATCTCCAGCCCCGGCAGCGCCACGCCAAGCGCAACCGCTTCGGCCAAGGCCTCCTCAGGGGCGCGGGCGGAGATGCTGTCTCTGCTTTTCAGGTCGGGATGCAACACCCAGGCGCGGGTGGTGCTGCGCTCTTCAACTTCGAGAATTATTCGTCGCCTTCATAAAGGCTGATCGGCGCCGACGGCATGATGGTCGAAATCGCGCCTTTGAAGACCAGCTGCGATTGGCCGTCGCGGCGCAACAGCACACAGAAATTGTCAAACCACGTGATCACGCCCTGAAGCTTGACCCCGTTGATCAAAAAGATCGTGACGGGGATCTTCTCCTTGCGCACATGGTTCAGGAAGACGTCTTGCAGGTTTTGCTTATCAGCGGCCATGGTGGTGTGCCTTTTGGTCGGTTCTTGTTCGTTGTTCAGGCCACACGTCTGTAAAAGCGCAACTGCCCAAGTTCATTGAGAATTATGAAACGGCTTTCTGAAAACTACCAGCCCCGATTTTCACGAGCGCCTGCATCTGCGCAAAACCGTTGCTCAGGAGCGCCAGAAGTCCGGGTTGAACAGCGCAATGATCGCCAATGTCTCAAGCCGTCCGACCACCATCGCCGCGATCAAAACCGATTTCGCCGCCCCGCCCAGCGAGGCATAGGTCACCTGATCCTCCCCCGCCAAAGAGATCTCCGCCAGCGGCCCTGTCGTGGAGAGAGCCGAGATCGCAAATGAGGTCGCGGCTTCAAATTCCAGCCCGGTGGCGGTCAAAGCGAGGATCACCACGGCGATGGAAATGGCAAAAAGCATGAAGAAAATCCACGCGATAAACGCCCCTTCGCGCCGCACCTCGCGCCCCAAAGCCCCCGCGCTGCCGATGGAGCTGGGATGGACCAGCCGCCCCATCTCCCGCGTGCCGTGTTTGTAAAGCGCGTAAACCCTCAGAAGCCGCACGCCCCCGGCGGTGGTCGCCGCCCCGCCGCCGACTATGGCCAGCCCCGCCAGCACCAGCCCCGGCGTCGGCAGGCCCGACCAGGCTCGCGCGGCCTCCCAATCATGGCTGGCAAAACCAGTGGTGGTCAGAAAGGACATGACCGTAAAGAGCCCGCCCCAGAACGCCCGCAAGGAGGCAAATATATCCCCCTGCCCCGCATCGTCAAACGCGCCGACCCAATGGCGCAGAAACAGCGCCAGCGGCAGCAGCGAGACGATCAGCACTGTAATCCGCACCTCGCGGTCCTGCCTCAGCCGCGTCAAAAACGGCAGCCCGACCTCGTTGCTGAAGACCTGCCGCGAGATGGCCAGAAACAGGAAGAAGAAGATCAGCACTTCGGACCAGATCCCCACCTGCCACGGGTTCAGCCCGCCCGAGGGCGTGATGCCGCTGGTGGCCAGCGTGGACATGGCAAGACACAGCGACAGGAAGGGCGTGGCGCCTGAAATTACCAAAAGCACCCATAGCAGGGCCGTGGCGCCCAGATAGATCGGGAAAAGCTGGCGGCTGAAACGGATGATCCGCTCCGTCGGGTCGCCCGAGCCCATCAGCTTATCCGCGCTGGAGGACCGCGACACGGGCCGCAACACCTCGTAGCCGCCCAAGTTGAGCGGGGCCAGCACGGTGATCGCGGCCAGCAGGATCAGGTAGCCCCCCATCCAGCCCACAAGCGCGCGCCATAAATGAATGGGTGAAACCACCCGCGACGGCGGCTCGATCAATGAGGCCCCGGTGGTGGTCAGCGAGGACACCATCTCGAAATACACGTCGAAAAAGCTGATATTGCCAATCGCCTCGCGCATCGGCACGGCCAGCATCAAAGGCAGCCCGGCAAAGGCCGCGATCAGCGTCAGCAAATGCCCGCGCGCGACGTTGCCTTTGGGTTTGCCATAGGTCGCGAGCCCGATCAGCGCGGTAAGAATGCCAAACAGGATCGCGCTGTAGAAAAACGGCTGCGCGGTGCGGTGCAGATCCAGCGCCAAAGCATGGATCGCGGGCACCAGCATCAGTGCGCTGGCCACGCCCATCATCAGCACGAAAAGCGGCAGGTTGCGCAGCAGGCCCATCGCTCACCGCCCCGCCGTCAAAAGAAGGTAATGGAGACCTGCAACAGCCGCTCCACCTCTGGCACGTCTTGCGCAAGTGCGAAGATCACGATCACGTCCCCCTCGTCCACGCGGGTGCTGCCGGTGGGGCGCAGGACCTCCTTGCCCTTGCGGATTGCGCCGACCAGCACCCCTTCGGGGAAAGAAATATCGCTGATCTTCTGCCCCGTGATGGGCGAGGTCGACATCACCTGCGCCTCGATCACCTC
>CAYXIZ010000263.1:0-2537 GCA_964465485.1 uncultured Rhodobacterales bacterium
CGGGGGTTTGGGGGCAGAGCCCCCACCCTGTCGGCGCATGAAATGCGTCGAAACCAGCTTAATTCCCGAAAATCCGCCCCAAGACATCAAGGATCACATCCTCGGTGGTTTGACGCCGTTGCTCGCGGGGGGCGCGGCGGGTGGTGGTGGTCTGGCCTTGCGGCGCGATGGGCACCACGCGGGGCGGCTGCGCCGGGCGGATCATTGGCAAGGGCTGCGGGGGCAGATCGCTGCTCAGCCGGGTGACGGTTTCGCGCCAGATATCTGCCGGAAGCCCGCCGCCGGTGACGCCTCTCAAAGGCGTGTTGTCGTCATAGCCCATCCAGACGCCCACGACATAATCCGCCGTGAACCCGATGAACCAGGCGTCCTTGGCGGCACTGGTGGTGCCGGTCTTGCCCGCCGCTTCGCGGTCTTGCAGTCGCGCGCGGGTGCCGGTGCCGTCGGTGACGACACGGTACATCATATAGGTCAGCTGTTGGGCTGCTTGCGGCGTGATCACCCGCTCGCCGATGCCGCCCTCCTTGCCCATCAGCGGCCCGCTGTCGCCTTTCAGGCGCAGCTCGGTCAGCCCGTAGGGTTGCACCGCATTGCCGCCGTTCAAAATCCCCGCATAGGCGCCAGTCATCTCCAAAAGCGTGCTTTCTGATGCTCCCAAGGCCAGCGCAGGCCCCTCGGCCAGCGCGTTGTCGATGCCAAAGCGTGTGGCCACGTCGCGGACATTGTCGCGGCCCACGGCCTCCGACACTTTGACGGCGACGGTGTTGATGGATTGGCTGAGCGCATCCGTCAGGGTCATCATGCCTTTGAAGTCGCGAGAGTAGTTTTGCGGGCTATAGGGGCCGGAGCCGGGGATATCTATGGTGAAGGGCGCGTCCTCCACGGTGCTGTCATATTGGAACCCCAGATCCATCGCCGCCGCATAGACGAACGGCTTGAAGGCGGAGCCTGTTTGCCGCCGCGCATCTGTCGCGCGGTTGAACCCGCCCGTGACTTTCTCGCGGCCCCCCACCATGGCGCGTACAGCACCATCGGCGGACATCACCACGATGGCGGCCTGCGCCTCAGAGGTTTTGCTGACCTTGGTGTCGAACACATATTGCAGCGCGTCCTCGGCGGCGGTTTGCAGGCGGTTGTCGAAAGTGGTGGTGATCAGCACATCTTCGGTGGTGTCGCTGGTCAGGAAGGACGGTGCCGTTGACATGACCCAATCGACAAAGAACCCACCTGCCCGGGCGCTGGCGGCTTTCGACAGGCTGGCGGGCTGGGCGTTGGCCTGTGCCTCCTCGGCCGTGGAAATATAGCCCTGCTCGCGCATCAGCTTCAGCACGGTGGCGGCGCGGTCGCGGGCGCGTTGCAGGTTGTTGGTCGGCGCAAAGGTGGAGGGCGCTTTCAACAGACCCGCCATCATCGCGGCTTCAGGCAGGGCCACTTCGCGCGCGCTTTTGCCAAAATACAGCTCGGAGGCTGCCTCAAACCCGCGCGCCCCGCCGCCCAGATAGGCACGGTTCATGTAGATCGACAGGATGTCGTCCTTGGAATATTTCGCCTCCATCGCCAGCGCATACAAAGCCTCCTTGCCCTTGCGGGCCAGCGTGGTGCGGCGGCAGTCGGCCTCGTATTCGCGCTCTGTTTTCCAGACGTCCTGATCATATTCGACGCCAAGACAGAGCAGCTTGGCGGTTTGCTGGGTGATGGTCGAGCCGCCATTGCCGCGCCAGGGTTTGCGCCCCTCGCGCATGTTGATGCGCATGGCGCTGGCAATGCCGCGCGGGCTGACGCCCAGATGGCGGTAGAAGCGTTTGTCTTCGGTGGCGATGATGGCGTTTTTCAGGTCCGGGGCCACGGAGGTGGCCGCAATCGCGCCGCCAAACTGATCGCCGCGCCAGGCAAAGACCACGCCCTTGCTATCGAGCAGCGTCACGGAGCCGCGGGTGCGGCCGTCCAGCAGGTCTTCAAGCTCGGGCAGGGTGGTGTAGGTATAGGCCACGGCGGCGGCCAGAATCAGCAGCGCCACCGCGCCGATGCGCCAGGTCAGCCCCCAGATCACGCGAAACAGCACGCGGAACGGGGTCAGCAGCCAGCCGATGAGGCCGCGCTTCTTGGGGGCTTTGCGGGGGGCCGGTTTGCGTTTGGCGGGTTTGGCCGCCTTCTTTGGGGCCGGTTTCGGCTTGGCATAGCGTTTGTCGGCCACCAGAGGCGGCTTGCGGTTGCCCGAATTGCTCATGTTGACCTGCTCTTAATGGGGTCCTGCTCTCACCTTGCGAAGATAGGGGGTGCGGGGCGGTAGATGTAGGGGGAAATTTGCGGTTGCGGCAAACATTGATTGCCTAATTTTTGGGCAATGACTAATAATTGTGCAAATAATCTGGTTAAGGGCCGGATTCAGGCCGGGTTTTTGGTCACGACTCGTTGAATGCCGCGGCCTCTGCGCTGTTTCTATCTCCATCGCCTGCCTCCGCTCTGGGGCAAGGGGCTTCAAGAAGGGAAGAACAGTGAAACTGATTATTGCTGCAATCAAACCATTCAAGCTGGAG
>CAYXIZ010000264.1:0-2530 GCA_964465485.1 uncultured Rhodobacterales bacterium
TTCCCTGCCAACGTCCGGGCCATGTTTCAGACCGTAGAATTGCCCGTCTGGGCGTTGATCCTGATGGGGCTGCTGGCGGCGGTGACGGCGGCGTCGCATTTTCTGTTCCCCTCGGTGCGCTGGTTTTTCCGACGCCGGGCGGAGCGGGTGGTGGCGGAGCTGAACACCAAGTTGAAACGGCCTATTCAGCCGTTCAAGCTGGCGCGGCGGCATGACATGATCCAGAACGTGCTCTATGACCCGGATATTATCCGGGCGGTCAATGATTATGCTGACAGCCAGGGCATCCCCGACAATGTGGCCTTTGAGACAGCGCAGCGCTATGCGCGCGAGATTGTGCCGTCTTTCAGCGCGTCTCTCTATTTTGGGCTGGGCATTCGGCTGGCCAAATGGCTGTCGCGGGGGCTCTACCGTGTGCGGGTGGTCAATGAGAACCGCGAGGCGCTGGCGGAGATCGACCCGGAGGCGACGGTGGTCTACATCATCAACCACCGCTCCAATATGGATTATGTGCTGGTGACCTATCTGGCGGCGAAGGACACGTCTTTGTCCTACGCGGTGGGGGAATGGGCGCGGGGCTGGCCGTTGCAGCCGCTGATCAAGATGATGGGCGGCTATTTCATCCGGCGCAAATCGCTCAACCCGCTCTACCGCCGGGTGCTGGCGCGCTATGTGCAGCTGTCGACCAAGGAGGGGGTCACGCAGGCTGTGTTCCCCGAAGGCGGGCTGTCTCGGAGCGGAGGGTTGCAGGACCCCAAGCTGGGGCTGATCAGCTATATTGTGGAAGGGTTCGACCCTGAGAGCTCGCGCGATGTGGTGTTCGTGCCGGTGGGGCTGAATTACGACCGGGTGCTGGAAGACCGCGTGCTGGTGGCGGCGGCGGGGGACAATCGCTCACGGTTCAAGTTCCGCATCTCTTCGGTGTTTCGCTATGTCGGGCGGCATATCTGGCAGCGGGTGTCGGGCAAGTTCCACCGTCTGGGCTTTGCCGCCGTGGCCTATGGCACGCCCTTGTCGCTGCGCAGCTTTCTGCAAGAGCCCCACGACGATGTCGCCAAGGAGCTGGCGGCGGCTGTGATGGGGCGTGTGGCCTCTACCGTGCCGGTGCTGCCGGTGCCGATCATTGCGTGGCATCTTGAGCAGGCCGGGGGGCAGATTGCCCGCGCGGAGCTGGAGGCGTTGTTCGAGCAGGACATGGCTGCGTTCGAGGCGCGTGGGCTCAATATCTGCCTGCCGCAATCGGGGGCCTTGAAGGGTATGGACGCCGCTTTGCGGATGCTGGAGGCGCGTGGGCTGATCGCGCAAGAGGACGGGCAGGTCGCGCTGACGGGCAAGCATGGCGATCTGGCGCGCTATTATGCCCGCTCGATTGCGCATCTGACCTCTGAGGCGGGTGAAGCGGCTTTTGAGAGTCTCACGACATAAAATTACAAAATAGAGATAATTTTAGTTGCAATGTTACTTTGGGCGGAATATTCCGGCCCTATTGCGGCGCAGCATTTGATTCTGCGCGGCAGCATGTAAAAGTGAAGGACCCGGCAATGGCTTTGGACACGCGAGAGACAGTTATGGATTACGACGCCCCCGTTAAGGACCTCTATGAGGTTGGTGAAATTCCCCCGCTGGGCCATGTGCCGAAACAGATGTACGCGTGGGCGATTCGCCGCGAGCGCCACGGCGAGCCGGAGCAGGCGTTTCTGGCCGAGGTGGTCGACGTCAAACAGCCTGACAGCCACGAGGTTGTGGTTCTGGTGATGGCGGCGGGCGTGAACTATAACGGCGTTTGGGCAGGCCTCGGCGTGCCGTTGAGCCCGTTTGACGTGCATGGCGCGCCGTACCACATTGCGGGCTCTGATGCGTCGGGCATCGTGTGGGCCGTGGGCGACAAGGTCACGCGCTGGAAGGTTGGCGACGAGGTGGTGATCCATTGCAACCAGGATGATGGCGATGACGAGCATTGTAATGGTGGGGACCCGATGTTCTCCAACTCGCAGCGGATCTGGGGTTACGAGACACCGGACGGCTCTTTTGCGCAGTTTACCACGGTGCAAAGCCAGCAGCTGATGCCGCGGCCTCAGCATTTGAGCTGGGAAGAGAGTGCTTGCTACACGCTGACGCTGGCCACCGCCTACCGGATGCTGTTCGGCCACCACCCGCATGAGCTGAAGCCCGGCCAGAACGTGCTGATCTGGGGGGCGTCTGGGGGCTTGGGCTCTTACGCGATCCAGCTGGCCAATACGGCGGGCGCGAATGCGATTGGCGTGATCTCGGATGAAAGCAAGCGTGACTTCGTGATGGGGCTGGGCGCCAAGGGCGTGCTGAACCGCAAGGATTTCAACTGCTGGGGGCAGATGCCCGTCGTGAACTCTCCTGAGTATAAGGAGTGGTTTGGTGAGGTGCGCAAGTTCGGCAAGGCGATCTGGGACATCACCGGCAAGGGCAACAATGTCGACATGGTGTTCGAGCATCCGGGCGAAAGCACGATGGCGGCGTCGGTCTTCGTTTGTAAGAAAGGCGGCATGGTCGTGAT
>CAYXIZ010000265.1:0-2524 GCA_964465485.1 uncultured Rhodobacterales bacterium
CGGAACAGGTTCTGGTTTGGAATGATGATCAGCGTGTCGACAACTTTTTGAAGCGCTTCAATGCCTTCATCGGCTTGCTTCATGCGCTTGCCGCCCTCGAATTGGAACGGCTTGGTGACGACACCCACGGTCAGAACACCCAACTCGCGGGCGGCCTGCGCGATGATCGGCGCGGCCCCGGTGCCGGTGCCCCCGCCCATGCCAGCGGTGATAAAGCACATATGCGAGCCGGCCAGATGGTCGACAATCTCTTCGATGGTTTCTTCAGCGGCGGAGGCCCCGACGGTGGGCCGTGCGCCAGCACCCAAACCTTCGGTGGCTTTCACGCCCATCTGAATTTTTGCAGCGGCCTTGGAATGCTGCAGCGCCTGGGCGTCGGTGTTCGCGGTCACGAACTCCACCCCGTCCAGCTCCTTTTCGATCATGTTGTTGACCGCGTTGCCGCCTGCCCCGCCAACACCAAAAACGGTGATGCGTGGTTTCAGCTCTGGTTGCTCAGGAATCCGAAGGTTGAGTGTCATGCTTATGTCCGCCTGTCTGTACTTTTAAGTGCACGTAACGGGCCTTTGGCCCTTATAGTTTTGCCTCTTTGACGGTGATCCTACCGAGAGTCGCGCGTGGCGTCACGTGGAAAAAGGCATTTATGCCACAAAATCTGGGGAAAACTCAGGGCGTATCAGCGGCATCTTGCCAAAGCCGGCAGATATGGCAGAGGCCGGGCGACACACCACCAGCCATATGCCCAAAGAATTAGGCCCCGCCGCCGCCCTATGCGCGCATGCAGGGTTTCATCTTGGCACAAATATGCGCGCCGCAGGCATCGCGCGAAGCGCGCAAAACATCTCGCCGCGCGTCAGCGCGACATTTTTCTCAAAGCCCTACCAGTTATCCTTGAACCACTTCACCGCCCGCTTCAGCGAACGCGCGGGATAGCTGTCCACAGGCACGTCAAAATCCCACCACTCATCCTGCGGATGCGCGGCAAACAAACAGGTCCCGACGGCGGCGGCAAAGCTTGGCCCGGTCACCGATTGCGGCAGGCCTTGCACCCTAAGGGGGCGTCCCAGCCGCACTTGCTGTCCCAAAATTTTCGTGGCCAAGCCGTCCAGCCCCGGCAGTTGCGAGGCCCCGCCCGTCAGCACAATCCGCTGCGAGGGCAAATGCTCGAACCCTGCCGCATCCAGCCGCACGCGCACCTCTTCCAAAATCTCTTCCATCCGGGGCCGCATCACGCCAATCACCTCGGCACGCGACACGGTGCGACGATCATGCTCCCAATCGCCGGTATCCGAGGACAGATCAATCATCTCGCGGTCATCCATGCCGGTGGCCACAACCCCGCCATAAAACGTCTTGATCCGCTCGGCGGTCGGCATCGGCACTTGCAAACCCTGGCTGATATCGGAGGTCACATGATCTCCGCCCATCCGCACGGTATCAGCATAGATCATGTGCTTCTTGATGAAGATCGAAATCCCCGTCGACCCACCACCCAGATCAATGCAGGCCGCGCCCAGCTCCTGCTCGTCTTCCACCAGCGAGGAGATCCCCGCCGCATAGGCAGAAGACGCAATCCCCGCCACGTCCAGATCGCAGCGCTTGATGCAATAAAGCAGGTTTTCAATCGGCGTGCGGTCCACGGTCAGCATATGCAAATCCGTCGACAGCGCGTTGCCCGCCTGCCCGCGCGGATCGCCAAGGCCAGAGCGGTGATCCACCGCGAAATTCACCGGCTGCGCATGCAGCACCTCGCGCTCGCCGCCATAATCGGGCAGATCGCAACTGGCCAGAGCCCGCGCCACGCAGTTTTCGCTGACCTGACCCTCCGGCAGCTCCACCGAGCCCGTCACACCGTAAGAGCGCGGCTTGGCGCCCGAGAAACACGCGATCACATGATCGACCCGGACATTGGCCATTTTCTGCGCCGCCTGCACCGCCGTGCGAATAGCGCGCTCGGTTTCGTGCATGGTTTCGATCTCGCCAAAGCGCACCCCGCGCGAGCGCGTGGTGGCCGCGCCAATCACCCGAAAAGCCGATTGCCCCGCCATGGAGCCGATGCCTTCGGCGTCACGAAACCGCTCGGGCCCGTCAAAGCGCAGCACGAAGCAGGCAATCTTGGCAGAGCCCACGTCAAGCACAGCAATCACGCCCCGCTGGATGGCCGCTTGGCGCTTGTTTCGCATTGCTCGTTGTGTTTGGTAAAGATCGCTCATTCGTCCGTATTCCCTTTGATCTCAATGCCTTTCAGCGCACGCATGTCATCCAATGCGCCTTGCGTCAGCCGCACCGTTGGCCTGTCACCGTTTCTGATATCCACGCGCAAAACATCCCGCTCCAAGAGGTCCTGCGCTTCGTTTAATGCGATCACCCGGTCCAGAGCGGGGCCCGCGCCGCTTTGCGGCAGCATGATCCGCTGGCCCCGGTCCATCACCAGATCCCAACGCAGCTCGCTGATCCGCACGAGGCCATGGACCCGGTCGCCTATCGGCGCTGCGGCCTCCAGCAGCGCCAGCGCTTCCGGCAC
>CAYXIZ010000266.1:0-2514 GCA_964465485.1 uncultured Rhodobacterales bacterium
AGATCCAGCTCAATCACCTTGCCCTGCCGCACGCCCTCGACCCCGTCAAAGCCCAGTGTCCCAAGCGCGTGACGCACGGCCTCTCCCTGCGGGTCCAGCACGCCGGTTTTCAACATCACATGCACTTTGGCTTTCATGGCGACACGCCCCCTCTTTCCATGTTCCTAAATATCCAAATCCCGAACGCCCGCAAAAGGCTCCGGTCAGTTGATCAGCTGCGGTTTGCCCGGCTGCGGGTTGTTTTGCGGCATCACGCCCAGCCGCCGCGCGACTTCCGTATAGGCATCCGCCAGATCGCCCAGATCACGGCGGAACACGTCCTTATCCAGCTTCTGGCCCGTCTCAATGTCCCACAAGCGGCACGAATCGGGGCTGATCTCGTCGGCCACGATCAGCCGCTGAAAGTCGCCTTCATAATGCCGCCCGATCTCGATCTTGAAATCAATCAGCTTGATGCCCACGCCATACATCACGCCCGACAGAAAATCATTCACCCGCAGGGCCAGCGCGATCATGTCGTCAAGGTCCTGCTGCGAGGCCCAGCCAAAGCCGATGATATATTCCTCAGGCACCAGCGGGTCGCCCAGATCATCGTTCTTGTAGGAAAACTCCACCAAAGGCCGCGGCAACACGGTGCCTTCTTCCATGCCCAGACGTTTCGCCATGGTGCCCGCGGCGTAATTGCGCACGATGACCTCCAGCGGCACGATCTCCACTGCGCGGATCAGCTGCTCGCGCATATTAAGCCGCTTCAGGAAGTGGTTCGGCACGCCGATCTGGCTCAAACCGGTCATGAAGAACTCGCTCAGCCGGTTGTTCAGCACGCCCTTGCCTTCGATCGTGGCGCGTTTCTCGGCGTTGAACGCGGTCGCATCATCCTTGAAATACTGCACCAAAGTGCCGGGCTCCGGGCCCTCATAAAGCGTCTTGGCTTTGCCTTCGTAGATTTTCTTGCGACGTGCCATAGCGTGCGGTCCCCAAACTGCTCAAAGGCCAAACCTTTGGTGCAGCCTATACGCCACGCGCCCTATCGCCGCAAGCGATGCCACCCAGCTCTTGCGCCGGGGGCTGCGCGGGGCCATATCTAGCATAACACTTGTCCCATTCAGGAGGCCCAAATGGCCAGCTTTGACGACCGCGCAGATGCATTCGAGAACAAATTCGCCCATGACGCCGAGATGCAGTTCAAGGCCGAGGCCCGCCGCAACAAGCTTCTGGGCCTCTGGGCCGCAGAGCTGATGGGCAAATCCGGCGATGACGCGGCGAACTATGCCAAAGAGGTCGTGAAGGCCGATTTTGAAGAGGCCGGCGACGAGGACGTCTTCCGCAAAATCGCAGGCGATCTCGGCGACAAAGCCGACGAGGCCACCATCCGCGCCAAAATGGCCGAGCTGACCATCGAGGCCAAAGCGCAAGTCATGTCCGAGCTGTAAGAACTGTCATCCCCCAACCACCCTCATAATCATCATGCAGATTATGAATTGGCCTCACGCCGCGATCCCTGCCATGCGCTAAAGCGCATGACATAAGGATCACAGCGATGGATGCCCTCACCAAACTTCTCACCACGCGCGACTGGCTTCTGGCCGATGGCGCGACCGGCACTGAGCTGTTCAATATGGGGCTGCAATCGGGCGACGCGCCCGAGCTGTGGAACGCCGATCACCCCGACCGCATCCGCGCGCTCTATCAAGGCCCCGTCGATGCGGGCTCCGACATTTTTCTGACCAACTCCTTTGGCGGCAACGCGTCCCGGTTGAAACTCCACGACGCGCAATCGCGTGTCTTCGAGCTGAACAAACTGGCCGCAGAGATTGGCCGCGACGTGGCCGATGCCGCGAACCGCCCCGTCATCGTCGCAGGCTCCATGGGCCCCACCGGCGATATCATGGAACCTGTCGGCACGCTGTCGCACGCGCAGGCCGTCGAGATGTTTCACGAACAGGCCGAGGGCCTGAAAGCAGGCGGGGCCGATGTGCTCTGGGTCGAGACGATCTCTGCCCCTGAGGAAATGAAAGCCGCCGCCGAGGCCATTGCGCTCTCAGACATGCCCTGGTGCGGCACGATGAGTTTCGACACCGCCGGGCGCACCATGATGGGCGTCACCGCGCCCGCGCTCGCCGCCCAGATGGACCGGCTGAAACACCCGCCTCTGGCGTTTGGGGCCAATTGCGGCGTCGGTGCCTCTGATCTCTTGCGCACCGTTCTGGGCTTTGGCGAGACCCCGAAACATGTCATCGCCAAAGGCAATGCCGGGATCCCCAAATATCATGACGGCCATATCCATTACGACGGCACGCCTGCGCTCATGGCCGATTACGCGGTCCTTGCCCGCGATGCTGGCGCGCGCATCATCGGCGGGTGCTGCGGCACCGCGCCCGAGCATCTGCGCGCCATGCGCGCCGCGTTGCAGACCCGCGCGAAGGGTCCAAAACCCGGCCTTGACGAGATCGCCAAAGCGCTAGGCGGCTTCTCCTCCGAGAGCGACGGCACCGACGGCGCAGGCCCCACCCG
>CAYXIZ010000267.1:0-2464 GCA_964465485.1 uncultured Rhodobacterales bacterium
CTGCGACGCAAGATCATGCGAATTTCGCCTGAATTTCTTCAGAGATATTCGATGGGACAGGCTCGTAATGGCCGAACTGCATGGTGAAGTTCGCACGACCCGACGACATCGACCGCAAAGTGTTGATGTAGCCGAACATGTTGGCCAGCGGCACCTGAGCGTCAATCGCGATAGCGTTGCCGCGGGTGTCTTGACCCTGAACCTGACCACGACGCGATGTCAGATCGCCAATGATACCGCCGGTATATTCCTCCGGCGTGATCACCTCGACCTTCATCACCGGCTCAAGCAGTTTCGCACCAGCAAGACGCATGCCTTCACGCATACACATGCGGGCCGCGATCTCGAACGCGAGCACGCTCGAGTCAACATCGTGGAACTTACCCTCGATCAAGGCCACCTTGAAGTCGATCACGGGGAAGCCCGCCAGCGGGCCGCTATCCATAACCGATTTGATGCCCTTCTCGACGCCCGGAATATATTCCTTCGGCACCGAGCCACCAACAACGCGGGACTCGAAAGAGTAGCCTTCGCCCGGCTCTGTTGGGGAGATCAGCAATTTGACCTCGCCGAACTGACCAGAGCCACCCGACTGCTTCTTATGCGTGTAGACATGCTCAACTTCACGCGAAATGGTCTCGCGATAAGCCACCTGCGGCGCACCGATATTGGCCTCAACCTTGAACTCGCGCTTCATGCGGTCGACCAGAATGTCGAGATGCAATTCGCCCATGCCCTTCATGATGGTCTGGCCGCTCTCGAGGTCAGTTTCCACGCGGAAGGACGGATCCTCAGCCGACAGACGTTGCAGCGCGATGCCCATTTTCTCCTGGTCGCCCTTGGTTTTGGGCTCCACCGCGATCTCGATCACAGGCTCGGGGAAGGTCATCGTTTCCAGAACCACAGGGTCGTTGACGGCGCAGAGCGTGTCCCCGGTTGTGGTGTCTTTCAGGCCGCCCAGCGCGATGATGTCACCCGCGAAAGCCTCAGAGATTTCGTCACGGTCGTTGGAGTGCATGATCATCATGCGGCCCACGCGCTCTTTCTTGCCTTTGGTCGAGTTCAGGAACGTATCGCCCTTTTCCAGCTTGCCGGAATAGATGCGTGTGAAAGTCAGCGAGCCAACAAACGGGTCATTCCAAATCTTGAACGCCAGCGCGGAGAACGCCATGTCGTCATCAGCGCGACGTGCAATGTCGCGTGTCTCTGTTTCGTCGCCGGGTTTGAAGCCCATATAGTCAACGACGTCCAAAGGAGACGGCAGGTAGTCGACCACAGCGTTAAGCAAAGGCTGCACGCCTTTGTTCTTGAACGCGGAGCCGCCAAGCACAGGGACGAACGCCATGGACAGGGTGCCCTTGCGGATCAGCGAGCGCAGCGTTGGAACGTCAGGCTCGTTGCCCTCAAGATATTCCATCATCGCGTCGTCATCTTGCTCAACGGCAGCTTCGACCAGCTTGTTGCGCCATTCGTCAGCCATGTCTTTCAGGCTGTCGCGGATCGGTGCTTTCTTCCAGGACGCGCCCAGATCTTCACCTTCCCAGAGCCACTCTTCCATGGTCACGAGGTCCAGCAGGCCTTCGAGCTCAGTCTCTGCACCGATCGGGATGCCGACGGGCACGGCTTTCGCGCCGGTCCGGTCTTCGATCATGCGCACGCAGTTGAAGAAATCCGCGCCGATTTTGTCCATTTTGTTCACAAAGACCATACGTGGCACTTTGTAACGGTCGGCCTGACGCCAGACGGTTTCGGTCTGCGGCTCAACACCCGCATTCGCGTCCAGCACGCACACCGCGCCGTCAAGAACGGCCAGCGAACGCTCAACTTCGATGGTGAAGTCAACGTGGCCGGGGGTGTCGATGATGTTCATCCGGTGCTTTTCAGAGTCAGGCGTTTCGCCGTCCTCCGTGCGCTCCCAGAACGTGGTGGTCGCAGCCGAGGTGATCGTGATGCCGCGCTCTTGCTCCTGCTCCATGTGGTCCATGGTTGCAGCGCCGTCATGCACTTCGCCGATGTTATGCTCTTTGCCTGTATAATACAGGATGCGCTCCGAGCAGGTCGTCTTGCCGGCATCAATATGGGCCATGATGCCGAAGTTACGATAGCGCTCCAGTGGATATTCGCGTGCCATAGCTCTGCGTTCCTCTTACCAGCGGTAGTGGCTGAACGCTTTGTTCGCGTCGGCCATCTTGTGGGTGTCTTCACGTTTCTTAACGGCCGAGCCGCGGGAGTTGACGGCATCCATCAGCTCGCCTGCAAGGCGTTCTTCCATCGTGTTCTCGTTGCGCGACCGGGCCGCTTTGATCAGCCAGCGGATGGCCAATGCTTCGCGGCGCTCGGGGCGCACTTCAACGGGGACCTGGTAGGTCGCACCACCGACGCGGCGCGAGCGCACCTCGACGGAGGGTTTGATCAGCTCAAGCGCCTCGTGGAACACTTCCACCGGGGCTTTCTTCAGCTTGTC
>CAYXIZ010000268.1:0-2431 GCA_964465485.1 uncultured Rhodobacterales bacterium
ACGGTGAAGTCGATGGTCTTGGGCAGAGGCGGCAACGCGTCCGTTTCGGGGTCGATCACCCCCGCCTCAAGATCGGCCCAGAGGGAGGCCCAGCTGAGCTCGATGATGGAGGTGACCTCCAAAAAGGAAGCGGTTGCCCCGCCATGCAGCGCTTGCAGCGCGGGGTTGCCGACCAGCTTGGGGTTGAACGGCAGCACAGCTGTCAGTTCGTCGCCGCGCCGGTCGATGGTGACGCCCAGGAACCCGATATAGGGCACGGTGCCGACAAGCCGGGCCAACAGCGCGTCGCGGCGGGTTTTGACCACTTGGACGGGTTCATGGCGCTTCATGGTTTGGCCTCTTTGGATTTTGCCCTTTGGAAGGTGAAGGCCCCGGTGGCGGCGGCCACCGGGCGGGCCGCGTCCTCGTCCCATGCGGTGGCACGCACGAAAGCCACGGAGCGGGTGACGTGGTAACAAGACGCCTCCGTACGGATGCGCTGGCCGGGGCTGGCGGCGCGCATATAGTCGATGCGCAGGTCTATTGTGGCGGTGGCGACGGGCATATCGGGATGGCTCATCACCGCCGCCCCGCCGCATGTGTCCATCAAGGCAGAGACCGCGCCGCCATGGATCACCCCCGTGGCCGGGTCACCCACCAGCTCAGCATTATAAGGCATGGAGATCACCGCCCGCCCATCCCCAATTTCATCCAATGACATGGACAGGGCCTTTGAAAACGGGATCGCCTCGATGAATTGGCGGGCGATTTTTGCGGGGTCGGCTGGGGGCATAGGATCGGTCAACTTTGGCAATGTCAGCGCCGGTATCTAACGCCGCCGGGCCGCTCTCCCGCAAGCCCGAACTTGCGACCCTGATTTCAGGGCCAGTTTCGGGGCCAATTTCAAACTTGTGATCACCCTGCATGTGACGCCGCGTAAACTTCCACTATGCAAACCCGTTTTGACACGGCATTATCTGCGCCATCTGCAATGAAAGCCCTGCTGCTGCCCATGTCCGAAACCCGCCTCACCTTCAAAGAAATGTGCGCCAAGTTTGACGTCACCCCCCGGACATTGCGGTATTATGAGTATATAGAGCTGCTTGAGCCCGAACGCGACGGGCGCGCGCGGTTCTACCATGCCCGCGAGATTGCCCGTATGGAGCTGATCATGCGCGGCCGCCGGTTTGGATTCTCGCTCGAAGACATCCGCCAATGGCTGGATCTTTATAACACAGATCATCAGAATCAGGCGCAAATGACCGCCTGGATCGAGCTGGCAGACGCCCAATTGCAGGAATTGCGGTCACGAAACCGTCAGATCGAAGAGGCCATTTCCGAGCTTCAACAGCTTCGTGACCGCGTTCACGCCGATCTCACGGCAAACTGAACCCTAGGGCAACTTTTCTGTGCCAAAACGTCATATATGACACGACGCCGCACCTCTTCCCCTTATGCACATGACCTCAAAGCGCTTTGGTCGCGACAGATGATGTCGTGCAGAGCAGGCCGGGCTTTGCTGACATTACGTCAAGCGCGGGCTGACGCCACGTTACGTTTACGTAAACGTCAACATGAGTTGTAAGAAGTAGGTGCTACACTCAAGTCAACCGCACTGACACCGCAGACGTTTTTGTTTCGGCAAAGTGAGGACGACACCATGACCGAGGAAATTATGACGATCCGTGAAATGTGCGACGCTTTTGGGGTCACCCCCCGCGCCCTGCGCTTCTACGAGGCCAAGGAGCTGATCTTCCCGACACGGGACGGCCAGCGGCGTCTGTACAACAAAAGCGACCGGGCCCGGTTGAAGCTGATCATGCGCGGCAAGCGCTTCGGCTTCTCGCTGGAAGAGATCCGCCAGCTTCTGGATATGTACCATCTCGACGATCAGCAAGCGACTCAGCTAGCCAAAACATTTGAAATCGGACAAGCTCGGCTGGCGGACATGATCCGGCAACGAGACGAATTGGGCGAGGCTATCACCGACCTGACAGCACAGCTGGGCTGGGTCGAGAAAATGCTGGACTCGCTGGACAAAGACACCCCACCCCGCGCGGCCGCGGGATAACAGCACGACCGGAGGACCTATGCCTACCTACACCGCCCCAGTGAAAGACATGCAATTCGTTCTGCACGAGGTCCTTGATGTGACCAAGCAGGACGTGCCCGGCTATGACGAGCTGGACGCGGATTTCTCCTCCGCCATTCTGGAAGAGGCAGGCAAGATATCCTCCGAAGTGTTGCAGCCCCTGAACGCCGTCGGCGACCAGGAGGGCTGCGTGCTGGAAAACGGCGTGGTCCGCACCCCCAAAGGCTTCAAGGAGGCGTTCGACCAAATGAAAGAGGGCGGCTGGACCGCGCTTGACTGCGACCCCGAATATGGCGGCCAGGGCCTGCCCTACCTGATGGCCACCGCGGTGGGCGAGATGATGGTGTCGGCCAACATGGC
>CAYXIZ010000269.1:0-2396 GCA_964465485.1 uncultured Rhodobacterales bacterium
CTGGGGTCAAAAGCGCCGTCAGCACCAGCTTGGACAGCCCCGCCGCGTCGCCCAAAGGCTGCGCCATGTTCAGCACCAGATTGACCGCGTAATAGCTGATCGCCACCACTGACAGCCCCTCAACCGTCTTTTGCAGCCGCAGCTGCAAATCGGCGCGCTTGTCCATGCTCTCCAGCAGGGATTGGTTCTGCGCAGAGCGCTCCACATCCACCCGCGTCCGCAACAGATCACTGGCCCGCGTCGCCCGCGCCGACATCGACCCGATCCGCGTCTCAGACGCGTGCACCGTGCGCATCGCCGGGTCATAGCGCCGCATCATGAACTCGGCAAAGGTCTGCAATCCCTTGAACCGCTGCTCCCGCAGCACCTCGATGCGCTGGTTCACAATCGCCTCATAGGCCCGCGTCGCAGCAAAGCGGTAGGACGAGCGCGCGGCCAGCGCCTCCAGCTCGGACGAGGCCCGCAACAGCGCGTCCAATGTCTTCTCCTGGCTCTTGGCCTGCTGATCCATATGGCCGGTCATGCCGCTCATGATATGGGTCAGCGTCTCGTCAATCTGCGTCAGCACCGGCCCCATATCGCGCACCCGGCTCAGCCCCAGCATCGACATGGTTTTATAGGTCTCGATCTCGCAAAGACGCTGCACCACGCGGCCCAACCGCCGGGGGCCGCAGCCCTCCTTGGCAAAGACGGCAAAGCGCATATGGCCGTTCTCATCGATCCGAAAATCGCCCGCGATGGTGATGCTGTCATCCAGAACCCGGCTGCAGGCGAGGCTTTCGGGCACGAACCAATCGCCCAACACATCTAAGATTTTCTCGTCGCCGGGATGCGGCTCCACCCGCACCAGCGCCGAGGTCATCCGCGCGCCGGGCACCTCCGCCAGCCAATCGGCGGGAAAAGCGTCAAATGTGGTGCCATCAAAGGCCCGCTCCGCCACGCCGTCGCCAAACAGCGTATAGGTCACAAATTCCGTATGGCTTTCCCATTTCAGCTCATAGCGGCCCAGCGTGCCGAACCAATGCGTGGCACCGGGCTGCGGATGCGGCGCGCCGTAGCGGTCGAGCAAAGCCAGCAAATGCGCCCGGTCCGCGTCGCGGTCCCGCGCCGAGGCGTCAACCTCTTGTTTAATGGCCAGAAAAGCCGCGCAGCAGGGCGCGCTGAGCGATGGAAACGGGCGCGCATGCAGCTCATTGGCCAGCGCATAGCGCAGCGGGTGATCCTTGATGGGCGGCATAGCTCTACTCTCGTTACCTGCGCCGCAACCTAGGCACCCCGCCCGGAATGTAAAGAAAAATATAGCAATTTCAAAATGTTAATGGTGTGCAATTGCATGCAGCCCACCCCGTGATAGCCTCTCGCCTATCACTGCTTCCAAAATACTCCGGGGGCGCGCATCGCGCGCGGGGCAGAGCCCCTCCGCACGCCCCCGCCTCTCACCTCACCCCTCCAGCTTATCCTGCGTCCGCGTCTCAAAATCCGACGCGTCATGCCGCTCGCGCAGCTGCTCTTCCAGCGGGCCAAACGCCTTGTTGACCATCGCGCCGCGCTTATAGGCAGGCCGGTTCGCCACAAGATCATGCCAGCGGATGACATTCTTGTAGATGCCCACATCGAGGAATTCGCCCGCATTATAGCTCATCCCGGCCACCGTCCGCCCGTACCACGGGCAGGTGGCCATGTCGGCAATCGTATAGGCATCGCCCGCCAGATATTCATGGTCGGACAGATGCCGGTCCAGCACGTCCAGTTGGCGTTTGACCTCCATCGTGAACCGGTCAATCGGGTATTGCATCTTATAGGGCGCATAGGCGTAGAAATGGCCAAAGCCGCCGCCCAGATAGGGCGCTGAGCCTTGCAGCCAAAAGAGCCAGTTCATGGTCTGGGCGCGGGCTTCATGCTCGGTGGGCAGGAAGGCCCCGAACTTCTCCGCCAGATAGAACAGGATCGAGCCGCTCTCGAACAGCTTCGTCCCGGTGCCCCTGTCCAGCATGGCCGGAATTTTCGAGTTCGGGTTGATATCCACAAAGCCGGAGCCGAACTGGTCGCCTTCCGTGATGCGAATGAGCCATGCGTCATATTCCGCGCCCGTGTGGCCTGCCGCCAGCAATTCTTCCAGCATCACCGTCACCTTCACCCCGTTGGGCGTGGCGAGGCTGTAAAGCTGCAACGGATGCTTGCCCACGGGCAGCTCCTTGTCATGGGTGGCACCCGCGATGGGGCGGTTCAGCTTGGCCCATTCGCCGCCATTCTCAGCATCCCAGGTCCAGACCTTCGGCGGGGTATATTCGTCTTTCATGCGCAAATCTCCTTTGCCCCTAACAGATAGCCCCCGCGCGGAAGGTTCAAACGAAAAACGCCCGCAGCTTTCACCGCGGGCGCATAGAGCTTGTGCT
>CAYXIZ010000270.1:0-2362 GCA_964465485.1 uncultured Rhodobacterales bacterium
CATGACTGAATATCGTTATCAGATGCATTGCCTTCTTGCGGGCAAATCGTCCCGAGTGGTTTGGTTTACCCGGGGCTAGCCCCCAGACCCGTCGCATCTCCGGCCAGCTATGGCCACCCCTTCCATCACAACCCTAACCTGAAGACCGCTCCGGGTCTCGCGCATCCGCGCCCCAGATCCGTGACGTCTTCTTCAACCCAAACCCGGCTTGCCAATTCTCAGGCCGGTCTGAGGAGAAGACAGATGAATGCTGTATCTTTGAAACCCGAGACTTCGGTTGCAGAAACCGTGGACAAGCTGATCGCAAACCATGGGCTGTGGGCGGTGCTGCTGACAGTGGGCACAAGGCTGCTCAAACGGTCGCGGCCCCCCGATACCGTGGCAGATCTCGCGGTGCGGGGTCTGCCTGAGCTGGACCTGATGGATGACCGGCTGCGGGCCGATATCGGGTTGGATCCCAAGCCCGAGAAGGCCCCGCATGTGCTGCTGGGGGTCGCGACCCATCGGCCAGCGCATTGGCCGTTTCCCTAGTGATACGATGATCGAAGGCCGCTCAGGCGGCCTTCGTGCTTTTTCGCGGGCTGCGGCCTCGGGTCCGGCTTGCGGCGTTTCGGTGGGTCTGGTAAAATTTCGCCAATCCCGTCCAATTCTGTTCTCTTTGCCCTTGGCGAAGCAGCCAAACCGCAAGAGATATTGCCGTGCAACCTGACCGCATTCTAGACCTTTCCCCCTATGCGCCGATTGCGGAAGGAAGCCGGCAATGGGTTTACGAGGTTCCGACCTATCCCGGCATGATCCTGAAAGTTCAAAAAATCGACAAGGACGCGCCACCGCAACGCCCGATCAAAAAGCTGATCCGGTGGGTCCTGCCGGGCTCCGAGTGGCGGACCGTAACGGTGGAGCCGCTGTCCCTAGCGCTGGCCAATATCATGAAACCCGACGTGGCCGCAGAGGTGTTTCCAAGGTTCCACGGCTTTGTTTTGACATCGCTTGGCGTGGGCTCCTTGCAGGAGAAGCTGACAGGACAAGACGGGGGGCTGGCCCCGACGCTGGCGCAGCTCAGGGACGAAAACCAACTGGCCGAGCATCACAAGCTGCGCCTGTCCGAGCTGGCCCGGCGGATGGATGCCAGCCATATCGTGGTGAATGACATCCACGCCAAGAACCTTGTCTTCTCGCAAGATCGGTTCTTCATCGTGGACGGGGGGGGGGACCGCAATGTCGTGCGGCTACGCAGCCTGTCGCCCGGCTTCAACCGCAGATCGCAGAACCGCAAGTGGGCCGCGATGTCCTCCGAGATGGGCTGGAGCTGGGACCCGCAGGCGCAGCGCTTTATTTGATCCGCGAACCGCTTGAAGCGACGCTGTGCCAAGGGTATGTGGGACCGTGATTTGAACGGAGCACTTCCATGTCGATTGATACCAAAACCGCAGGCCGCGTGGCCAAGCTGGCCCGCATCGCGGTGCCGGAGGGCGAGCTGCCGAAACTGGCAGATGAGCTGAACGGCATTCTGGCCTTCATGGAGCAGCTGGGCGAGGTGGATGTCGAGGGCGTCGAGCCGATGACCTCCGTGACGCCGCAGCGCCTGAAACGCCGCGAAGACGTGGTGACGGATGGCAATCAGCAAGAGGCCGTTTTGAAGAATGCGCCCGATGCGCGCGAAGGCTTTTTTGCCGTGCCGAAGGTAGTTGAATAATGGCTGAGCTTTCCAAACTGACCATCGCGGAGGCCCGCGACGGGATGCGCAAGGGCGATTTCACCTCCGTCGAGGTGACGCAAGATTGCCTGTCCGAGATCGAAGGCTCCGGCGCGCTGAACGCGTTCGTTCACAACACGCCGGAGATCGCGCTGCGCCAAGCCGAAGCCGCCGACGCGCGGATCAAATCCGGCGACGCGCCTGCCATGTGCGGCGTGCCGCTGGGCATCAAGGATTTGTTCGCCACTAAGGGCGTGGAGACGCAGGCGGCCTCCGACATTTTGAAAGGCTTCAAGCCGGAATACGAGTCGACCATCACCCAGCAATTGTGGGACGCGGGCTCGGTCATGCTGGGCAAGCTGAACATGGATCAGTTTGCGATGGGCTCCTCCAACGAGACGTCCTGCTATGGCGACGTGGTGAACCCGTGGAAGATTGACGCGCGCAGCCTGACGCCGGGCGGCTCGTCCGGGGGGTCGGCCTCGGCGGTGGCGGCGGATTTATGTCTGGCGGCGACGGGTACGGATACCGGCGGCTCGATCCGCCAGCCTGCGGCGTTTGCGGGCATCGTGGGGATCAAGCCCACCTATGGGCGCTGCTCGCGCTGGGGCGTGGTGGCCTTTGCGTCGTCTTTGGATCAGGCCGGGCCGATGACCAAATCGGTGC
>CAYXIZ010000271.1:0-2357 GCA_964465485.1 uncultured Rhodobacterales bacterium
GCCACAGGCGGCGTGACGGCGTTTGACTGGGAGGTCAGCGGCGTCTCCATCGACACGCGCACGCTTGCGCCGGGCGATTTGTTCGTGGCTTTGAAAGACATCCGCGACGGCCATGAGTTCGTGGCCCAAGCCTTGGAAAAAGGGGCAGGTGCCGCATTGGTCAGCCATGTGCCGGACGGCCTGCCGGAAGATGCGCCGCTGTTGATTGTGGAGGACGTCCTGCAAGGCCTGGAGGCTCTGGGCCGCGCCGCGCGGGCGCGGATGAAAGGCAAGGTCATCGGGGTGACGGGCTCCGTGGGCAAGACCTCCACTAAGGAAATGCTGCGCAGTTGCCTGACCGGGCAGGGGGCCGTGCATGCCGCCGAGAAAAGCTACAACAACCATTGGGGCGTGCCGCTGACGCTGGCCCGCATGCCGCGCGATAGCGATTTTGCGGTGATCGAGATCGGCATGAACCACCCCGGCGAGATCGCGCCTCTGGCGCGGATGGCCGATCTGGACGTGGCGCTTGTCACCATCGTGGCCCCGGCGCATTTGGAAGCGTTCGACAATATCGAGGGCATCGCCCGCGAGAAAGCCTCCATCTTCGACGGGCTGCGCGCAGGCGGTCAGGCGATCATCAACGGCGATCTCGACGTGACCCCCTTGCTGCGCGACCGCGCCCCGGACAGCGTGCAAAGCTTTGGCCGCAGCGAGGGCTGCGACTGGCATTTATTGGATGCCGAGCAGGCGCAGCACACCACCATCTGCCGCGCGCGCCATGACGGCGAGGCGATCCTGTTCAAAATCGCAGCCCCCGGAAAACATTTTGCAATGAACGGCTTGGCCGCTTTGGCAGCTTGCGTGGCGGCAGGGGCGGATCTGGGGCAATCCGTGATCAATCTGGGCCAATGGCAGCCGCCGCAAGGCCGTGGCCAGCGGCATTTTCTGGGTCTGGACGGCTCGGATGAAAGCCGGGGCGTGGACCTGATTGACGACGCTTATAATGCCAACCCGGCCTCCGTTGGTGCTGCGCTGGACGTGTTGGCGGGCACCAGAACATCGCTCCCCCAAGGCCGCCGCATCGCGGTGCTGGGCGACATGAAAGAGCTCGGCCCCACGGAGGCCCAACTGCACGCGGCGCTGGCGCGCCATGCGGGGCTGGATCAACTGGCAGCGGTGCATTGCGTGGGGCCGCTGATGCGCCACCTGCACGCGGCTTTGCCCGTTGATATCCAAGGCAAATGGGTCGAAACCGCCGCCGAGCTGGCGCCCGAGATGCGCAAACTGGTGCATGCCGGAGACGTGGTCATGGTGAAGGGCTCATTGTCGATGAAAATGGCGCTGATCGTTGACGCGATCGTGAAATTGAGCCAATCGGGGCAGGCAAAACGCAAGGGGCACCACTAGATGTTGTATTGGCTGACGCTGTTTTCTGATGGCGGGGATTTCTATAACCTGTTTCGCTACATCACCTTCCGCGCCGGTGGGGCCTTCTTCACCGCGCTGATTTTCGGCTTCATCTTTGGCCGCCCGCTGATCAACCTGCTCAAGCGCAAGCAGCGCCACGGCCAGCCCATTCGCGATGACGGCCCGGAGGGCCATGTGCTGACCAAGCAAGGCACCCCCACGATGGGAGGGGTGCTGATCCTCGGCGCGCTGATCCTCTCGACGCTGCTCTGGGCGCGGCTCGACAATGGCTATGTCTGGATCGTGCTGCTGGTCACGATGGGCTTCGGGGCCATCGGCTTTGTGGACGATTACGCCAAGGTCACCTCCAACAGCCATGGCGGCATTTCGGCCAAATCGCGCCTGATCGTAGGCTTCGCCATCGCCGCTGTTGCGGGCTACGCGACCACGCTTTTGCACCCTGAAGGGCTGGTCAACCAACTGGCGCTGCCGGTTTTCAAGGACGTGCTGATCAATATGGGCTTCATGTTCATCCCCTTCGCGATGTTCGTCATCGTGGGGGCCGCCAATTCGGTGAACCTGACGGACGGGCTCGATGGTTTGGCCATCATGCCGGTGATGATCGCCGCAGGCGCGTTGGGCGTCATCGCCTATGCCGTGGGCCGGGTCGATTTCACCGATTATCTCGGTCTGCATTACGTCCCCGGCACCGGAGAGCTGCTGATCTTCATGGCCGGCATCATCGGCGGAGGCTTGGGCTTTTTGTGGTATAATGCCCCCCCGGCTGCGGTCTTCATGGGCGACACCGGCTCGCTGGCTTTGGGCGGCGCGCTTGGCACCATCGCGGTGCTGACCAAGCATGAGCTGGTCATGGGCATCATCGGCGGGCTCTTCGTGGTCGAGACGCTCAGCGTCATCATTCAGGTGCTCTATTTCAAGAAAACCGGAAAACGCGTCTTCCTGATGGC
>CAYXIZ010000272.1:0-2330 GCA_964465485.1 uncultured Rhodobacterales bacterium
ACCCCTCCTGCTCCTGCGCGCGCCACAACAGCGGAATAATCGCCGAGGCCTGACGGCCCTCTGGGTATTTGGTGATCTGGGCATCCGCCCAAGCAGCATTGTCGGGGGTGAAGGCAAAGCTCTCTGGCTGCTCTTTATGTAGGCGACGTAGCATTTACTTCTCGAACTCCTCGACGGGGATGCAGGAATAGCCAATGTTATAGCTGCCTACAGCACCGTTTTTCGCGTATGCGGCAAAGGCCTCATCGCTCACATCAAATTTGCAGATGAACGTGCCCATGGTCTCACCTTCGATCATCACCACATTCTCGCGGACCTGGTTATAGCCCAGCGAGTCCGAGATCAGATTGCTCAGATCGGGCTGATGCCCATCGGCCAAAGCCGGCCCCGCAAACGCGAACAATATGAGTGCAGCCAACCTCACCGGTCGATCTCCCCAAAAACGACATCCATCGTGCCGATAATCGCAGCAACATCGGCCAGCTGGTGGCCTTTGCACATGTAATCCATTGCCTGCAAATGCAGGAAGCCCGGCGCTTTCAGCTTGGCGCGGTAGGGTTTGTTGGTCCCATCAGCCACGAGATACACGCCGAACTCCCCCTTGGGGGCCTCAACGGCGGCATAAACTTCGCCCGCGGGCACATGGAAGCCCTCAGTATAAAGCTTAAAGTGGTGAATCAGCGCTTCCATCGAGGTCTTCATGTCGCCACGTGCCGGAGGCGTCATCTTGCCCCGCGCCATCACGTCGCCCTTGCCCTCAGGCTCGCGCAGCTTGGTGATGGCCTGGCGCATGATCGACAGCGACTGGCGCATCTCTTCCATGCGGACCAGATAGCGGTCATAGCAGTCGCCGTTCTTGCCCACGGGGATCTCGAACTCGAACTCATTGTAGCATTCATAGGGCTGCGCGCGCCGCAAATCCCAAGCCAGACCCGACCCGCGCACCATGACGCCGGAGAAGCCGTAATCCAGAATATCCTGCTCCGAGATGATGCCGATATCTGCGTTGCGTTGCTTGAAAATCCGGTTGTCGGTCAGCAGCCCGTCAATATCGGCAAGCACCGATGGGAAGGTCTCCGTCCACGCCTCGATATCATTGAGCAGGTCATCCGGCAGGTCCTGATGTACACCGCCGGGTCGGAAATAAGCCGCGTGCAGACGCGCGCCGCAAGCCCGCTCATAGAACACCATCAGCTTTTCGCGCTCTTCAAAGCCCCAAAGCGGAGGCGTCAGCGCGCCCACATCCATCGCCTGCGTGGTCACGTTCAGCAGGTGGTTCAGGATACGGCCAATCTCGGAATAAAGCACCCGGATCAGCGACGCGCGGCGCGGCACCTCGGTGCCGGTCAGCTTTTCAATCGCCAGACACCAGGCATGTTCCTGGTTCATCGGGGAGACGTAATCCAGCCGGTCAAAATACGGCAGGTTCTGCAAATACGTGCGGCTCTCCATCAGCTTTTCGGTGCCACGGTGCAGCAGGCCGATATGCGGATCGCAGCGCTCCACAATCTCGCCGTCCAGCTCAAGCACCAAGCGCAACACGCCATGCGCCGCCGGGTGCTGAGGCCCGAAATTGATATTGAAATTGCGAATTTTCTGCTCGCCCGTCAGGGCGTCATTAAACTTGGAGCCGTCCATCACTTAGCCTCCTCAGTTTTCTCGTCGCCCTTTTCATCACCCGGCAGCACATATTGCGCACCTTCCCAAGGCGACATGAAGTCGAACTGGCGATACTCTTGCACCAACGTCACCGGCTCATAGACCACGCGTTTCTGCTCTTCATCATAGCGCAGCTCCACATAGCCCGTCGTGGGGAAATCCTTGCGGAGCGGATACCCGCGAAACCCGTAATCCGTCAGGATGCGGCGCAGGTCGGGGTGGCCGGAAAACAGGATACCGAACATGTCGAAAATCTCACGCTCGAACCAGTTGGCCGCCGGGTAGACATCGACCAGGGACGCCACGGTTTCTTCCTCCCGCACGGCCAGCTTCACCCGGACCCGGTGGTTCTGGTACATGCTCAGGAAGTGGTAGACGACGTCAAACCGCGCGTCGCGCGTCGGGTGGTCCACAGCCGTCATGTCGATCATCGTCGAGAAGCGGCAGGTCGCATCGGTCTTCAGAAACTCCGAGAAGGACACCAGCGACGAGGGCGAAATGCTGATCGTCAGCTCGTCAAAGGCAATATCCCATTCCAAGACGCAATCGGGGCGCTTGGTCTCGATATAGCCTGCCAGCTCTTTGAGGGCTTCGGTCATGTGTCTGTTCAGTCCTTAGCGGGTGATGGTGCCGGTCCGGCGGATTTTGCGTTGCAGCTGCAAGATGCCGTA
>CAYXIZ010000273.1:0-2314 GCA_964465485.1 uncultured Rhodobacterales bacterium
GTTTCATCTTGGCGAAAATATGCCGGGGGTTTGGGGGCTGGCCCCCAACCGGTCGGCGCGCCAAAGGCGCGGCGAAACACAAATCAGGCCTCTTCCACATTCAGCCAGACCCCGCCTTCGGGGCGCAATGTCAGGATCAGCACCGGCTTGGGGTCCTTGCCCTGAACCCGCGTGAATTTGAACCGAGACAGGATCGTGGCCAGCATGATCACCGCCTCCTGAATGGCGAAGCTTGCGCCGATGCAGATGCGGGGCCCGTCGCCGAAGGGCAGGTAGGCGTAGCGGTCGACGGGGGCCTCGCCCAGAAAGCGGTCGGGGTTGAATTGATGCGGGTCGTCCCAGAGCAGATGCGAGCGGTGCAGCGCGTAGATCGGCAGCGTGACGGTGTCTCCCTTGGCGATTTTGCGGTCGCAGAGCGTGTCGGGCTTTTGCGCGGTGCGCGACAGAAACGCGGCGGGGGGGTAAAGGCGCAGCGTTTCGTCGATGACCGCCCGCGTATAGGGCAGGTTGGGCACATCGTCAGCCCCGGCGGTGCGGCCTTGCAGCAGGGTTTGCGCCTCGTCGCGCAGCTTGTCCTGAACCCCCTCGTCGAAGGCGCATAGGTACAGCGCCCATGACAGGGTCAGGGCGGTGGTCTCGTGGCCCGCGACGATGAAGGTGAGCAGGTTGTCGCGCAGCTCGGCGGTGTTCATGGAGCGTTTGGTTTTGGGGTCCTCGCCCGCCAAAAGCAGGTCGAGCAGGTCCGGCACGTCACCGGGGCCTTTGTCGCGGCGGGCGTCGATGACGCTGTCGGACATCTCCTTCATTTGCTTCATTGCGCCGCTGGACAGCATCCGCGCGGGGCGCGGGATCCAGTTGGGCAGCGCAAACAGATCAAACAGCGAGACCTTGGCGGATTGGTCTATATAGCCATCCACCGCGCGGTGCACGGCGGCGCGGTCAAACTGCTCGTCGCCGGAGAATGTGACGTCGGAGATCACCTCGAAGGCGGCGGTCATCATCTCTTGATACATATCCGCGCCGCGTCCGATATTGGACGCGATCCGCGCGCAGGAGCGGTCCGCCGCGGCGGACATGATCGGGGCCAGATTGGCGATGTTACGATGCGTAAACACGGGGGCCGCGGCGCGGCGTTGCCAGCGCCAATGCGCGCCCTCGGCCACGAACAGGCTTTCGCCAATCGCGGGGCGCAGGATGTTTTTGGTGACGTCGGATTTGGGGTAGTCCTCGACCTCCTCCAGCAGGACACGCCGCAGCGCGGTGGGGTCCATGAGCATATGCCATGGCCTGCCCATTTTGCCCGACACAATCGGCTGGTGCAGCGCGATTTCGGGGATCAGCTCAAGGATGTTGCGCCGCGCGGCGGAGAGCGATTTCAGCACGCCCCAGGCCTCGGTCACGAGGGGGACTTTGGGCGGGGTGGGGTGTGATGTGTCGGCCATGCAGTCAAGTATATGTGGCCCAAGCGCCACGGCAAGCGGGTGCGCCGATTGCACGCAGGGGGGCGGGCGGGTAAGGCTGGGCCCAGCTTTTTGGGGGGGCCACCATGATCCGTACACTCATCACCATCGCCGCACTTGTCGCGCTGACCGCCTGCGCCGTGCCGGACCCTGAGCTGGAAGAGCAGGTCAATCTGGGCGATTTCCGGCTGCTGGGCAATGTGGCCGTGACCACGAATGCGCGCAAGATGGGCGTCTCCCGCGACGCCACGGCGCAGGAATGGGAGGCCGCGCTGGAAAGCGCGATTGAGAAGCGGTTTGCGCGTTACGAGGGCGAGACGCCCTACACGATCAGCTATTCGCTGGATGGCTATATTCTGGCGACCAAGGCCGGGCGGCTGGCGCTGGCGCCGCGCTCGGTGATGAGCATGACGGTGCATATCTGGCAAAACGACCCGCTGGACCGGCTGGAAGACCGCTCCAAGCAGCTGCTGATTTTTGAGGGGCTGGACGGGGAAACCGTGATTGGCTCGGGGCTGTTTCGCGACCGTGATGAGCAGATGGCCAATCTCGCCGCGCAGTTCTCCAAAGCGGTGGAGCGCTGGCTTGTCGCCAATGGCGATCTGTTCGGCGCGGGCGTCAGCGAGGAGGCCTTGGAGGCCGCCAAACAGGATGACGCGGGTGAGATCGCCAGACAGGTGCAGGCCGAGGGCGCGCCTGCCGCCAACTGAGGGTTGATTTTTCTCACACCTGCGAATAGGTAGCGCCCGAAGAGAAATGGGGGCGCGCATGCCCCACCAATTGAAGGGCGCCTTTCGAGATGGCAAAAGCAAAGTTTGAACGCACGAAACCGCATGTGAATATCGGCACGATTG
>CAYXIZ010000274.1:0-2295 GCA_964465485.1 uncultured Rhodobacterales bacterium
TTAAACCCAAACACCCGCCGCGCGCCTGATATGGCAATCAGCGACACCTCCCGCGCCTGTCCCGGCTCAAACCGCACGGCGGTCCCGGCGGCAATGTCCAACCGCATCCCGCGCGCCGCATCTCGGTCGAACTCAAGCGCGGCATTGGCTTCGGCAAAATGATAATGCGAGCCCACCTGCACGGGCCGGTCGCCGGTATTGGCCACGTCGAGCACCAGAACCTCCGCGCCTGCGTTCAGCTCCAAATTGCCCTCTGCCGGGTAAACCTCACCTGGGATCATCGCGCGACATCCTCCATCACTGCTTCAAAAATACTCATGGCTCACCGGATCGGGTCATGCACTGTCACCAGTTTGGTGCCGTCCGGAAAGGTCGCTTCAACCTGCACGTCATGGATCATCTCGGCCACGCCTTCCATGCATTGCGCGCGCGTCACCACGCGGGCGCCCGCCTCCATCATCTCGGCCACGCTGCGCCCGTCGCGTGCGCCCTCCACCACCGCGTCGGTGATCAGCGCGATGGCTTCGGGGTGGTTCAGCTTGACGCCGCGCGCCAGCCGTTTGCGGGCCACCTCGGCGGCCATGGAGATCAGAAGTTTGTCTTTTTCACGCGGGGTCAGTTGCATTGCTACAAGGTCCAGGTTCGGGGAATGTCAGCGCCGCTCAGGGCGGCAAGGAGCGGCATCGCCACAGCGCGCAGCGCTTTGGCGTCCGGGGCAATCAGGCGGGCCACGAGCAGGTCCGGGGCTTTCAGGCTGGCGCCACCCAGCGGCCCGATCAGATCGCGGGCGCTGTCCAGATGCGCCTCCGCGCCGGGGCCTGCAAGAACCAGATTGGCCACCGCATGCGCGCCGCCCGCAATGGCTGTGCGGCCCAGCATATCGGCAATTGCGCCGTCCAGCCGCGTGGCGTCGGCATGGATCAGGGAGCCGTCCCGCCTGATGCGCAAACTGTCTTTCAACGCGCCCTCTTGCAGCACCTCGCCCATGGCGTGGCGGCCAAAGATCAGCGGCTCGATCATCAGGAATGTCGCGTCGGGGGCGAGGTTGACCTCCAGCCGCCGCTCCAGCCGGGAGCGGTCAAACAGGATCGTCTCCTGCGGAAGCCAATGCAGCGTGGCCGCGTCGCCGACCTCCAGCACGCTCGACATGCGCGCCACGGTTCTGTCGGGGCTGCGGTAGACCCGTTCGGCGGTTTGGGTGGTCAGGCTCAGCACCGTGCCGGGCCCGGCCTCTGCGGCCAGCTCGAACCGGTCGCCCCCGGTCATGCCGCCTGCGCAATTGATCATCACGGCGCGCAGCTCAGGGCCGGGGCCGCGTGGAAACATCAGCCGCATGGAGCCCGCCTGATGCAGCCCGTCAATCACCGACAGCGCCGCGCGCCGTTTGCTCGACAGGTGCAGCCGCCCGCGCGCGCGTTGCGGCGCAGCGGCGTGTGGCCCGGTCAAAGAGGCGGTGTGTATCGTGATGGCGGCAGCTCCTTTGGGCCAAGTGAAACCAATCCGCGCGGCCACGGGCAAGCCCGCAGGCGCAACTGTCTGGGATTTTTGCCATGTGCCGCGCGATCTGCCCAAAAATGAGGCACCCTTGATCTGCTAGCGGCCCCGCATCCCGCTCAGGCCTTGCGTCACCACAAAGATAAGCGCGGCCACGCAGACAATGGACGGCCCCGCCGGCGTGTCAAACTGCGCGGAGGCTTGCAGCCCCGCCACCGCCGCCGCAATGCCGATGATCGCGGCCAGCGCGCCCATGCCTTCAGGCGTGCGCGCCAAAGGCCGCGCGCCTGCCGCCGGGATGATCAGCATCGCGGCGATTAGCAGCACGCCCACCACTTTGATGGCCACGGCCACCGTCACCGCCAAGGCCACCGTCAGGATCAGCCGTTCGCGGTCGGGGTTGATGCCGCTGGCATGGGCCATGTCGCTGCTCAGCGTGGCGGCCAAAAGCGGCTGCCAGCGCCAGAACATCAGCCCCAGCACGATCAGCGACCCGGCCCAGATCACCGCCAGATCAAAGCGCCCCACGGCCAGAATGTCGCCAAAGAGGTAGGACATCAGATCCAGCCGCACGCCCTCCAGCAGCGACACCGCAACCAGCCCCAGCGCCAGCGCGGAATGCGACAGCACGCCCAGCATCGTGTCGATGGCCAGCACCCGGCTGCTCAGCCCTGAGACCAGCAGCGCCATGACCAGTGCCACGCCCAGGACCCCTGCGAAAATGGAAATGGACAGCGCCAAAGACAACGCCACGCCCAGCACGGCGGCATGGGCCGTGGCGTCGCCAAAATAGGCCATGCG
>CAYXIZ010000275.1:0-2286 GCA_964465485.1 uncultured Rhodobacterales bacterium
TGACAGCTCTGCCGGGGTCTGGCGGTTTTTCTCCCAGTCGCGCGGGTCACCCGGAAAATCGGGGCGGCTGGGCGGCTCGATCTCCTGCCAAAGGCGGACGCGTTCGGCTTTTTCCGCCGCGTTCTCAGGTTCTGCCGGATGCATCGAAATATATTGCGCCAGGCGCACGCGGTCCTTGGAAATATTGGGCCGCACGCCATGCGCGAGCAGCGAGTTGAAGATCATCAGGTCGCCGGGGTTGAGGGAAATATCCTCCCGCTCGATCCCGGTCATATCCGGCAAAAGCGGGTTGCGATCTGCGGGCTGGGTTTTGACCCAATCGTCGAAATGCTCAAACAGATAGGGCGCGCATTGAAAGCCGCCCGTCTCGCCGTCCTGCACGTCCAAGCTGAGCACGCCCTGCACCCCGATGGGCGGCGGATCAAGCGCCGTGTTGACGTCCCAATGGATGAACCCGTCCTTGCTGGTGGCCCCTTTCTTGGGCGGGTTGAGATTGGCCCGGTCAATGGTGACCCAAAGATCCTCGCGGTCCCAGATATCGACAAAGGCGTCATAGATGCGCGGCGTCTGGCGATTGTCCCACATGCTCTGGTGGTGATAAATCTCGACCATCCCGGCATTGTTGAGCTCTTTGCGGACATGCGGGCGGCGCTCCGGCGCGTACCATGTGCTGGGGTCGTCGGGGTCCTTTTCGTCAAACTCCCACAAGATATCTGCAAGCGCCTTAGCCTGCGCCACCGGGACCGCATTGCGGATAATGACATAGCCTTTGGTGATCCAATGCTGCCAATCCTCTGGTGACAGGACCCGGAGCGGCAGGGTCTTCTTGATGTCTTTGAGCTGCGTTACCAGCCCGGCGCTGACCGGGTGGCTGATATCATCTGCGGATGGCTGCATGTTGGATCCTCCTTTCAAGAAGGTCACCCACGCAGGCCCCGCCTGTCCAGCATTAAAGC
Organism: uncultured Rhodobacterales bacterium; assembly: GCA_964465485.1. Taxonomy (GTDB): domain Bacteria; phylum Pseudomonadota; class Alphaproteobacteria; order Rhodobacterales; family Rhodobacteraceae; genus Litoreibacter. The sequence continues at coordinate 957 of CAYXIZ010000275.1, forward strand.
CACAAAAAAGGCCCCCGGCTGTCACCGGAGGCCCGTTCGTCTAAAGCAATCCGCCCTAGTTCATCGTGAAGTATTTGAACTTCGGGCTGTCCTCAGGCTCGACGATAGTGCCGACCGTTTCGGCCATGCCCCAGTTGAGCACCTGATGGTGGATCGGGATGTAGAGCGCCTCGTCCTGAACGACCTCCCAGATCGCCTTGATATCCGCGTTGCGGGCCACAAGGTCGGTGTTGGAGGCGAGGCTTTGGATCTTGGCGTTCAGCTCCGGGTTGTTGTAGCGCACCGCGTTCCAGGAGCCGTATTTCTCGTCACGGCCATGCACGAGGAAGTTGAAGATATATTCCGAGTCGTAAGTCGGAACGCCCCAGCCGAGCATGTAGAAATCGGTCTCAAGGTTGGAGAGCAGCGGGAAGTGCTGCGCCTTGGGCTTGGCGTCGAGATTCACCGTCACGCCGATCTGGCCGAACATGCCGACGGCGGCCTGACAGATGCCCTCGTCATTGACATAGCGGTCATTGGGGCAATCGAGCTGGATGGAGAAGCCCTCCGGGTAGCCCGCCTCTTCCAGAAGCTGTTTGGCCTGCTCGATATCGGTAGTGGATGCCGCGTCCATCTCCGCGTTCCAGCCATTGACAAAAGGCGGCGCGATCATGCCCGCAGGCTCCGACTGGCCGCGCATCACGACCTGTTTGATGGCGTCGCGGTTGATCGCCAAATTCATCGCGCGGCGCACGCGCACATCGGCGAACGGGTTGGTGCCTTCGACATTGTCATTGGCCAGATCCTCGTCGCCCATGTTCATACCGAAGAAAATCACCCGGTTCTGAGGCGCTGTGCGGACCTCAAGCCCGTCAGTGGTGTTGACGCGCTCAATGTCTTGCACGGGGACGTCCTGAATGAAATCCACCTCACCCGACAGCAAGGCCGCCACACGGGTCGCGGCGTTCTGGATCGGCGTGTAGATGATCTCTGTCACCTCCAACGGGAACTCCCCCTTGCCCCAGTAGTTTTCATTGGCGGCCAGCACGGTTTTGACATCCGGCTCGCGGCTGACCAGCTTGTAGGGCCCGGTGCCATTGGCGTTCTTGGCGGCGAATGTATCTTCACCGCCCTCATAATCCTGCACTTTGACGGCGTTGTTTGCCTCCGCCCAGTCTTTGTCCATGATGAACATGTTGGTCAGGTTGTTGGGCATGATCGGGTTGGGGCCGTTGGTCTCGATCTCGACCGTGTAGTCGCCCGCCGCGCGCACCTCTTTGACGGAGGCCAGCAGTTCCTTGTAGTCGCTGTCTTGTGTCATTGCGCGGTTCAGCGAGAAGACCACGTCTTC
>CAYXIZ010000276.1:0-2278 GCA_964465485.1 uncultured Rhodobacterales bacterium
GCGAAATAGAGCGCCGACAGATCGGGGGGCCAGATCGGGGTGAAAAGGGTATAGGCGAGGAAGGCGGCAAAGCCGATCACCGCGAGGGCGATGATAAGATCGCGTTGTTGAGCTTGTGCGCTTTGCATTGGGTCTGCCTCTTTGCACGCGCCGTTTGGGTCTTGCAGCGGCCTGCACAGGCGCTATGTCGCAAGGGGCTTCCGGGGCGTTTTTTGGTGCAATGCGCCACGCGCGCCCCCACCTGTCAACGCGCAAGCCTGCCCAACCGGAGAAATCTGCCCACCGTGACCCGCCGGACTCAGCTGTTTTTGGAATGGGCGCTTTTCTTCGTGGCGCTGCCCGTGGGCATCGCGGTGGTGCTGCCGCCTGCGATGATGTTCCCGGCCTTGTTCACCCTGACGGGGGTGGGGCTGGTGCTGCTTTACCTGACGAAAGGCTTCCGCTGGGGCTCGCTCTGGCAAGGGATGGGGCGCATATCCTGGCCGTTGATTGGCGGGGTGGCGTTGGGGACCTTTGTGGTCAGCTACGGGGTGTTGGCGCTGTGGCATCCTGAGCGCTTGTTTCAACTATTGGGCGAGGGCGCGCCGCGCACTGCGTCGGGCTGGCCGATCATCTGGATCATTGCGCTGTTCTATCCGCTGGTCTCCGCGCTGCCGCAAGAGCTGGTGTTCCGCCCGCTGTTTTTCCGCCGCTACGGCGCGCTTTTTCCGCGCTGGGGGCTGTGGGTCAATGCGGCCGTATTCTCGCTGGCGCATCTGATGTATTGGAGCTGGGTCGTGGCCGCGATGACCTTTGTGGGCGGGTGGCTCTTCGCGTGGTCCTACGAGCGGCGCGGCAATTTCCCGGAGGCCGTGCTGGCCCATAGCGTCGCGGGCGTGGTGCTGTTTGCGGTTGGGATGGGGACGTATTTCTACTCTGGCAATGTGGTGCGGCCGTTCTGAGGGCGCAGCCAGTAGAGCAGGCTTACGAATACGAGCAGGGACGCCGAGCCGATGCAGATCAGCAGCATGCCCGTGGGGGCGATGGCACCGATGGCGAAGGCGCTGCCCGTGAAGGTCAGCGCGAAGATGGCCAACAAGCCAAGGATCCCTGCCGGGCGTTGCAGCAGCAAGGGTGCGAAGGCCATGGCGGTGAGGAAATGGTAGCTCCAGCTGAGCGGGCTGAAATAGGACATGGCCACCAGCCAGATGGGGATGACGCAGCGATAGAACTGGTCCGGCGTGGCGCGGCGTGCGGCCCAGATGGCGGCGGTGGCTGAGGCCAGCAGCATGAGCTTGTTCAGCGCGCCGACCCAAGGCGTGGTCTGTTTGATGCCGTCCGCGTTGGCCAAGCCGGTCAGGGTCCAGCCGTCCAGCAGCACGGTGAAATTGTAGCTCAGCAAAGTGTAAAGCACGCTGCCCGAGATCGTGGCGACCCGGTCGATAAATTGCAAATGCAGCGCGGGCCCTGCCAGTATGAGCGAGGCCCCGGCAAGGGCTGCCAGCGTTAGGATGAAGGCCGGGATGTTGCGCCACTGGTCGCGGCGGGCGAGCCAGAGGACGAGCAGCAGCACGGGGTAGAGCTTGATCGAGGTGGCCAATGCGAGGGCGATGCCTGCATGGGCAGGGGCTCCGGCGCGGGCGCGTTCGAGGGACAGCAGGATCAGGAACGAGGTCAGGATTTGCCATTGGCCCTGCCGCAACGGGACAAAGCCGAAGGTGGTCGCGGCCAGGAAAACCACGCCGACCAGCAGCCAGAGAACCAAGGATTGCTGCGTGCGGGTGATGCGCCAGGCCAGTGCGACGATGCCAATAAAAAGTGCCGCGTTGACGGCGCTGACGATGGGCAGGACGGTCTCCGGCGCGATCTGGGAGAGGGTCATAGCCGACAAGGCGGCCCAGATTGGCGGGTAGATATAGGGGTAGAGCGCCAGCTCGGGGTCGATGCCCGCCTCCGCCACGAGTGCGGTCCAAGAGGCAGGGGTGTCGAGGCTGAACATCTCTTTCGCAGGGCCGTAGACGCTGGCGAAGTCACCCATGGCGAAGGCCTTGCCCGCAAGGTAAACGGCGAAAAAATCGTTGCCGCCGCCGATGCCCAGCACGACCTGCAACAAGACCCAAAGCACAATGGCAATGATCCAAGCGCGGTATGTGTCGGTCATAGTGGCGTCCTGCTCGCGGTTTTTGCGCAACCCTAGGGAAGCGCGCGCGGCCGGGCTACAGCGCAGACCGCGCGGTCTGCCTCTCGCGCGTCAGGTGCGGCAAAAATGGAGCAGGGGCGCTTATTTGCGGGGCACGAA
>CAYXIZ010000277.1:0-2272 GCA_964465485.1 uncultured Rhodobacterales bacterium
ACGACACCGCCGCCGATGATGACCACGCGGGCCGTTGTTGGAAAATCTGACATGGTGTCTCCCTTATTGATCGTGCTGCGGCAGTCCGTCCGCGATGTTGTAATAGTCGCCCTTGTCGGCGACGAAGATGTGTTTCTCGATGGTCAGGCCCGTGGGGCCGTCGATCGCGCCGAGCGAAAAGCTCATGGAGCTTTCCTCGTCATGCTTCCAAAAGAGGTTGCAGCCGCAGGTGGGGCAGAAGCCGCGTTTGGCACTGGCCGACGAGGCGTACCAAGTGACGGGGCCGCTGATGGCAATGTCTGTCTGCTCAACCACCGCCGAGGCCCAGACATTGCCCGATTGCTTGCGGCATTGCCCGCAATGGCAGTTCGAGACGCTCCATGTCTTACCAGTCACCTCGAAGGCGCAAGCGCCGCAATTGCAAGTGCCTTTCATCACGCCCTCCCCGGTGTGGAGGCGTTGCCCAAGGCCAGCCCGTAGATCACAAAGCAAGCGGCCATGACCCGGCGGACCCAGATGTTGAGGATCGCGCTCATTGCGGAGCGGCCAAGGCCTGCGCCGATGGCGGTGTAGCTCAGGTAGCTGGCCGCCGTGATGGCGAGGGCCGTGGGCATGATGACCCACATTTGCTGCCAGACAGCCACATCGGGCTGCACGAATTGCGTGAAGGCGGCGAAGTAGCCCGCCACTGATTTGACGTTGATCGTCGCGATCAAGAAGGCCTTGCCGTAGATGGTGGTGGCGGAGACCGCGCGGGGGGCGACGGGTTTGGCGGCGTTCAGCCAGCCTCGGATGCCAAGGTAAATCAAGACCGCCGCGCCTGCGAGTTTGCCGTAGAAGAACGCCTCGGGTGCTTGGGCCAAAAGCGCGGTGACCCCGGCTGCGGATAGGAGCAGGAAAAGCGTGGCTTGGGTCAAGATCGCGAGGACGCCCCAGAGGGAGCGTTTAAAGCCGTGGGTCATGCCGTTGGTGACGCAATTGACCGCGTTGGGGCCGGGTGTGGTGACGAAGACCACCCAAAACAGCGCGAATATGACCCATCCCTCCCAAGACATGGTCAGTATACCGGCGGGGCGATGACCCAGATCACCACGGCGGGGTCCGGGTGCGGGTTCATCCAGCGAAACGGCTCGCCGCGCACGCGGAAACTGTCGCCCGCGTTCAGCGAATGGGTGGTGCCGTTGACCCAGATGTCGAGCTTGCCCGACACGATGTAGCCGACCTCTTGGGTGGGGCGGGTGACGGGCTGCGTGATCTCTGCGCCGGGTTGAAACGTGGAATGCACCATCTCGAAATCATCGGTGAGATCGGGGGAGAGGAGCTCTTCGACGAGGCCAGCCTCCCGCGACCCGATGGGACGGCGGGCCCCTGCGCGGACGATATAGCCTTGTTCATGTGCGGGCACGGCGTCCTGGCGAAACAGGCTGGAGACCGACACGTCGAGCGCCTTGGAGATGTGACGCAGGTCGGTGACGCCGGGTTCGGATTTGTCACGCTCCACCTGACTGAGCCAGCCCACGGAACGGCCCAGCTTGTCGGCCAGCTCCGCCAATGTCAGCCCACGCGCCTTGCGCAGGGCGCGCAGATCCGCGCCGAGCGTTTGGGTGTGAGCTGGATTGTCGAATTTCATGCGCCGACCTTCATGAGTGGAAGCGGCGCCGTGAAATTTATGCCGCTTTTTTCACGTAAAAGAAAAATCGCGAGTCGTGCAAGAAAATTGTGCTGAAGCGGCTCGGTCTCAGCCTTTTTCACCCGGCAATGTCAGCCCAGCGTTTCGCGCGTAGACCTTGGCCACGGCGGCATCATCCTCGCCGCCGAGCCCCATGCCCGCGGCGGCGATGAACTGTTGTAGTGCGACGGCGGTGATGGGCGCGCTGAACTGTGCGGATTTGGCGATGTCGAGCACGATGCTGAGGTCCTTGGGCCAGATATTGACGGAGCTGAGCGGGGTGTAATCGCCCTCCACAATATGGGGCGCGCGGTTTTCCAACATCCAGCTGGAGCCTGCGCATTTGGAGATCACCTCGACGAATTTTTCAGGGGCCACGCCTTGGGTCATGCCAAAGGTCAACGCCTCGGCCATGGTGGCAATATGCACACCTGCCAGCAGCTGGTTCACGGCTTTCATGGCAGAGCCCGCGCCCGCGCTGTCGCCAAGGGTGAAGACGGTTTCAGACGTGGCATCCAGAACCGGCTTGGCGGCGGCGAAGGCGTCAGCGGTGCCGGAGGCCATGACCGACAGCTGCCCGGAGGCGGCCTTCCCTGCCCCGCC
>CAYXIZ010000278.1:0-2249 GCA_964465485.1 uncultured Rhodobacterales bacterium
ACCACCGCAGACAGACCGAAGCCGGAAAAGCCGCGCACCATGGCTGCAAGGAAGGTGATGCCGCTGAGCAGCAGCAGCTCCGTCCCTGTCAGATTGGTGAGATCGGCCAGCAGTGTCATGTGGCGGCGTTCACGATGGAGGCCAGACAGATGGAGGCCATCCGGGCCGCAGGCGGATCGGCGCGGGAGGTCAGCAGGATCGGGACCTTTGCCCCCATCACGATGCCCGCAGCACAGCCGCCCGTGAGGTAGACGAAGGATTTGAACAGCGCGTTGCCCGACACAATGTCAGGGACCATGATCGCGTCGGCGTTGCCTGCGACAGGGTCGGCGGTCAGCTTCTTGGTGGCGACGGCCTCGGGGCTCAGGATCAGGTCCATCGCCAGCGGGCCGGAGAAATCCGCGTCCTTGATCGTGTCCTTGGCCCAAGCGGCCAGCGTGTCGGCCTCCACCGAGCTGGGAACGGAGGGGATCACGCTTTCGGTGGCCGACAGAAACGCCACTTTCGGGCGGGCATTGCCGATGAGATGCAGCAGCTTGACCACCTCGCGGGTGGCGTCCTGGCGCGTCTCAATATTTGGGGCCACGTTGACGGCGGCGTCGGAGATCAGCATGGGCTTGCCGCCATCCGGGTGGCTGATGTGGAAGATATGGACCAAGCGGTTGCCGGTTCTGAGGCCTGCATCGCGGTTCAGCGCGGATTTCATGAAAGTGTCGGTATGCAGATTGCCCTTCATCAGCACATCTGCGCGGCCCTCGCCGCAAGCGAATGCGGCAGCCTTGCCGCTGCCTTCCTCGCCCTCGGCCTCGATGATGTCGAAGGCTGAAATGTCCCAGCCCAGCTTCTCGGCCTCCGCTTCGATCACGGCGCGTTCACCGCAGAAGACGGGCTCCATGATGTCGGCTGCGGCCGCGTCGCGGGCGGCTTCCATGGGCAGTGGCGCGCCGGCGCGGGCGATGGCCACGCGCGGGCTTTTTGCCTTTTTGGCCATGTCGAGCAGGGTGTCGGGGCAAACGGCGTCGCGGGTGGACAGAAACGGGTTCTCAGCAGTCACAACGTATTCTCCCAAAACGCGGCCTTTTCACCATGAAACCCGCCCCAATTTCCAGGGGCGGGCAAGGTCGTAGTATGGGGCAGAAATTACTCTGCGGCCATATCCGATGCGGAGACGCCAGCCACAGCGACCGGCTTTTTCATCGCGTCGCGGCGGAAAGGCTCGCCCAGCTCTTTGTTCAGGAGCACTTCGATGAAGGTTGTCTCGTTGCGTTCCATCTGGCCTTTGATTGCGTCGTTCAGCGCGTCGGTCAGGGCGTCCATGCTGTCCACTTGCACGCCTTTCAGGCCGCAGGCATCCGCGATTTTGGCGTAGGAGACGTTGGTGTCCAGCTCCGTGCCGACGAAGTTGTCGTCGAACCAGAGCGTGGTGTTCCGCTTCTCCGCGCCCCACTGGTAGTTGCGGAAGATGATCATGGTCATCGGTGGCCAGTCGCCCCGGCCCACGGAGACCATTTCGTTCATCGAGATGCCAAACGCGCCGTCGCCTGCAAAGCCCACGACAGGCACGTCCGGGCAGCCGATTTTGGCGCCGACGATGGCCGGGAAGCCGTAGCCGCAGGGGCCAAACAGGCCCGGTGCCAGATATTTGCGGCCTTCCTCAAAGGACGGGTAGGCGTTGCCGATGGCGCAGTTATTGCCGATGTCCGAAGAGATGATCGCGTTTTTCGGCAGGGCGGATTGAATGGCGCGCCAGGCTTGACGGGGCGACATTTTGTTGGGCTCTGCGGTGCGGGCGCGTTCGTTCCATGTGGTGCCCGGATCATCCTCTTCGTGGTCCAGCGAGGTCAGCTCCTGCGCCCAAGCGGATTTGGTTTGCGCGATCATCGCCTTGCGGTCCGCACGGCCCGCATCGCCTGCGCCATCCGACAGATGCGCCATGATGCCTTCGGCCACTTTCTTGGCGTCGCCCACGATGCCGACGGTGACTTTCTTGGTCAGGCCGATGCGGTCGGGGTTCAGGTCCACCTGAATGATCTTGGCGTCTGTTGGCCAGTAATCAATGCCGTAGCCCGGCAGGGTGGAGAACGGGTTCAGGCGGGTGCCAAGGGCCAGCACGACGTCCGCCTTGGAGATCAGCTCCATCCCCGCTTTCGAGCCGTTATAGCCCAGCGGCCCTGCGAAAAGCGGGTGGTTGCCGGGGAAGGCGTCATTGTGCTGGTAGCCCACGCAGACAGGCGCATCGAGCGTTTCGG
>CAYXIZ010000279.1:0-2245 GCA_964465485.1 uncultured Rhodobacterales bacterium
TGCGCGCCGCGCCACGCTGTGTCGACGTTGCGGCGCAGATAGGCGCCAAGCAACGAGATCAGCGCGGCCACCATGAAATACATGGAGGCAAACTCGGCCGCGTCTTCATCCGAAAGCTGGCCAGAAGCCATCGCGGGAAAGGCCGGAAATGAGGACCGCGTATCGTAGAAGTAATAGCCGATCCCGTTTTCGATCCGGGTGAGGGCGGCGCGGGTTTTGTCATATGCGCCCGGCTCCACGCTGCCAGAACGGGTCACATAGCTTTGGCTGCGCCGGAACGTGCCGTCGCGAAACATATGCTGGTCTTTGTAGACGAAGCTTTCCGTCGCTTCCAATGCGCGGTCCGCCTCTAGCTCCCAATTGTCGCCAAGTTCGACCACAATGTCATGTTTGATCCGTACCGGATGAGCAATTTCATAGGGCTGCGTTCTTGGCCCTTCGGGAAGCTCTGGCAATGCGCTGATCAGGTCGCTTGGGTCAAGGTTCAACTGGTGCTCCCAATCCGGTTGATCCGATGGTTCCCAGCCATCCGTGATCCTGTAGCGCGAGGTCAGACGAAGCATTGCTTGATCTTCGAACAGCTCCATCTCCATTGGGCCCAGCGCCTCGATCTGCGAGAAAAGCCCCTCGTAATACTCAAGGAAACTCTGCTCATAAGCCGCAAGCCCGCTCTCGGTAATCCCGGCATGCATCTGCTCCGCCTCGGCGCCAAAATATTCCGAAACATTGGTGAAGATCAGGTCATCCGTGCCCGCCACCAGTGCGTAACGGTCTTCAAAGACCTGCAAAAATTCCGGCTTCATTGGCGTGACTTCAATCATGCCCGGGCTGTCGGCCGAGACCACCACCCCGTAGCCAAAATCCGTGCTGGCGAGATGTCGCAAATCGCCCAGTTGCACGCCGCGTGTCGGGTCCACAAAGAAGCTATCCTCGCCGATCTTTGCCATGGTGATCACATGATCAAACGCGCCGTAGCTGGGGGCGCGGTCGGCCACGGCGGAGGTGATATCGAGGTTCACCAAAAGCGGCTGCGCGTCGATGCCAATCGCACCCAGCAGCGCGTTCAGCAGCACGACCATATCCTTGCAATCGCCAAACCGCCGCGCCAGCGTGGTTTCGGGCGGGCGCGGGATATAGCCGCCTTGCCCCAGCTCGATGCCAAGATAGCGAATGTCGCGCTGCACAAAGTCAAGGGCCGCCCGCATCCGTGCCTCGGGGGTGTCATGTTCGTTCATAATCTGGGCAGCCAGCTGTTGCAGCTCATCGGGCAGGGTGGCGGGAGGCTCATAAAACGGAGCAAAATGCTGCCCGACCTCGGCCCATGTCTTGAAGCTGCTCAGCTGGGTCTGCGGCAACACAATCGCGCCCGCTGGCACGTCGTCCTCGATCTGCCGGGCAGGCGTGTTGCGCGTGGCCCATGTGAATGTCGTGAACCCGCCCTGTGTCACGACCTCAGGTGCTGCGGCATTGGCATGGGGGTGGACTGTGACAGCGGTGCCGCTGGGCAAGCGGTAGCGGTCTCGCAAGAACCGCACGGCAACGGCGTATTCATGCTGCGCCCAGCTGTCAAAATGAGGGCCAATCGCCGGGTTTTGCCCCTCAATCGAGAACGCATAATCCAGCACATCGCCCACCCGGATATCAGGCAGAATATAGGACAGCTCCATCTCCCCGTTGTAAATCAGCTGCTCGCGATCGGTCTCCGAGCGGAACATATCCATCTGCGACAGGTCCAGAATGTCGCGGCGCTTCCCATCGCGCCAGATGCCGATGCTGTGCAGCACGACCTTTTCAAAAGCCGGGTCAAACCGAATGGAAAAATCCGCCCCGTCCTCAAGCGCGGACGGCGTGGTGTAGCGGGTGGCAAACCGGGCATAATGCTGCGCGCCCTCTGGCGCGTAATTGCGTTGCCGGTCGACCAGCAGGTAATCCACGCCGTCGCCTTGCGCGAACGCGCTTTGATCCAGCTCAGCAGGCAGCACCCAATCGGGGGCGGGGGCCACAGACACGTATTTGGAAATATCCTGTGCCGTGGCCGTCAGGGCAAAGCACAGCGCACATAGTGCAGCGGCGAAAAAATGGAATGGTCTCAATGTCGTCTTCCGAAAATATGCTGCGCAGATCCTAGCCAGCTTGCGACCCCTTCACAACCCGGCGGACCTTTGAAGCGACACAGCGCGCAAGCATGCCACAGGTTGCCCCAATGCGCGCACGGGATTGCAGCCGACAGCAGGCTTATATATGA
>CAYXIZ010000280.1:0-2197 GCA_964465485.1 uncultured Rhodobacterales bacterium
GCGGCGAGGTGGACACCAAGCTGGCGCGGTTCTGGCCCTACGTCTTTGGCGGCGAGATGGACCCGGAGATTTCCGCCACCTATTCCGACCTCATGGCGCAAAGTCAGGTGCTGGTGGCCGAGGACACGTTGCGCGCCGTGTCGCTGAAAGACGCGGGCTATGTGATGGATATCGGCGGCGGCACCGGCGCATTCCTTGAGGCTATCGGGCGCGCCTATCCGAGCGTTCAGCTCAGCCTTTTTGATCTGCCGCAGGTCGCCCCGGAGGCGCAGCAGCGATTCGCGCAGGCCGGGATGGAGGACCGCACCACAATTCACCCCGGTTCGTTCAAAACCGGGCCGGTGCCGGAGGGGGCCGACACGCTGACGCTGATCCGGGTGCTTTACGACCATGCCGACGCCACAGTGACGGATTTGCTGCGTAAATGTTTTGCCGCGCTGCCTTCCGGTGGCCAGCTTTTGATCTCGGAGCCCATGTCCGGCGGTGCCACGCCCATCCGCAGCACGGATGTGTATTTTTCGATTTACACCCTCGCCATGCAGACCGGAAAAACGCGGTCGGCCCAGCAAATACAGGGCTTATGCGAGGCCGCTGGCTTCGAGGACGTCCGGATCTTTCCCGCGCGCAGGCCGTTTGTCACGCAATGCGTCACCGCACGCAAAAGTTAGTGTCCATTTAAGTTGACAGATAAATGTGTCAGTTTTAACTTACAGAAGTAACGCGCAGCGAATGCGAGTCTTTTTGCACCCTGCAAATTGACCGCAAACCGGGGAGGGAAGCCTTGCACGCCACGGCAATCACATTGAACGGCCCCAAGGATTTGGACGTCACAGAGCTTGCTCTGAACGCGCCCAAAGCTGGTGAGATCGTTGTGAAAGTGGCGCAGTCTGGCATCTCCACCGGCACTGAGAAATTGTTCTGGACGGGCGAAATGCCTCCCTTCCCCGGCATGGGCTACCCGCTGGTCCCCGGCTACGAGGCCGCAGGCGAGGTCGTTGAAGCGGGACCCGAGACCCAGTTCAAACCCGGTGACCGTGTCTTTGTGCCCGGTGCAAATTGCTACAAGGATGCTTACGGCCTGTTCGGCGGCGCCTCCAGCTTGTTGGTCTCCGACGCTGCCCGCGCCATCGAGATTGATCACACTGGCCCGGAAGGCGCGCTGCTGGCTTTGGCCGCAACCGCGCGCCATGCGCTGGCGGGCCTGCAAAACACGCCGCCTGATCTGATCGTCGGGCACGGCGTTCTGGGCCGGCTTCTTGCGCGGCTGTCTTGCCTCTGCGGCACGCCCCCTCCCACGGTTTGGGAGATTGATCCGGGCCGCCGTGCTGGCGCTGAGGGCTACGAGGTGATCTCCCCCGAGGATGATCCGCGCCGCGATTATCAGAACATCTACGACGTCTCCGGCAGCGCCGCGATCTTGCCCGACCTGATTGGCCGCATCGCCAAAGGCGGGGAAATCGTGCTGGCGGGCTTCTACAAGGACCCGATCAATTTCGCCTTCCCGCCCGCCTTCATGAAAGAGGCGCGCCTGCGTGTCTCGGCGGAATGGAATCGCGATGACCTGCTGGCGACCCGCGATCTGGTCTCCTCCGGCGCGCTGTCGCTGGACGGGTTGATCACGCACAAAGCCAAAGCCGCCGACGCGGCGCAGGCCTACAAGACAGCATTCACCGACACGGATTGCCTGAAGATGATCCTCGACTGGGAAGGCCACGCATGACCCTCGACGTCCCAAATCTGACCGAGTTCGACCAACGCCTGCGCGACGAGGCCCATGAGGATCTCGCCGATATCATCGCGGAAGAGCCGACCTCCAAAACCCAAATCATCGCGATCTACGGCAAGGGCGGCATCGGCAAGTCGTTCACGCTGGCAAATCTCAGCCACATGATGGCCGAGCAGGGCAAGCGCGTGCTCCTCATTGGATGTGACCCGAAATCCGATACCACCTCGCTGCTCTTTGGCGGCAAGGCTTGCCCCACCATTATCGAGACGTCTTCCAAGAAGAAGCTGGCCGGTGAAGAGGTCAAAATCGGTGACGTCTGTTTCAAACGCGGCGGCGTCTTCGCGATGGAGCTGGGCGGGCCGGAGGTCGGTCGCGGTTGCGGCGGGCGCGGCATCATCCACGGGTTCGAGCTGCTCGAAAAGCTGGGCTTCCATGACTGGGACTTCGATTACGTGCTCTTGGACTTCTTGG
>CAYXIZ010000281.1:0-2195 GCA_964465485.1 uncultured Rhodobacterales bacterium
TAATCCACAAACACCGCCGCACCATTGTCGCGGGTGGCGGCTTTTTGCATGCGTCCGCGCACGGTTTGCAGCATGGGGAGCGCCTGAAACACCTCGGAGGGTTTGGCCCCGCAGCCGATGGCCAGCCCGGCGGCAACCATCACGTTGGAGGCCTGAAACCCGCCGATCAGCTCCAGCCGTGCCTGATGCACGTCGCCGCCATAGGCAAAGCGCAGCTCTTGGCCGGTGGCGTCGAACCGCTGGCCCAGAAGCTGCAATTCGCAATCATCCCCCATGCCCACGCGCAACAATTTATGCCCGCGTTTGCGCGCGATGGAGGCCATGTCCCGCCCGCGCGGGTCATCCATGTTGATCACCGCCACGCCGTCTTGCGCCAACACGCGGGAAAAGAGCCCGGCCTTGGCGTCGAAATACTCCTGGAAGGTGGCGTGATAGTCGAGGTGGTCTTGCGTGAAATTGGTGAAGGCGGCGGCCATCAGATGCACGCCGTCAAGGCGGCGTTGGGCCAGCCCGTGTGACGACGCCTCCATCGCGGCATGGGTCACGCCTGCTTTGGCCATATCGGCCAGAAGCGCATGCAAAGTGATCGGCTCCGGCGTGGTGTGGGTCATGGGCGCGGTGAACGCGCCTTCGACGCCGGTGGTCCCAAGATTTGCGGCTTGCAGGCCCAGCTCGCTCCAGATTTGGCGGGTGAAGCTGGCGACGGAGGTTTTGCCGTTGGTCCCCGTCACGGCGACCATGTGGCCGGGTTGGGCGGCGAACCAGATCGCACTTGCATAGGCCAGCGCTTGGCGGGGGTCTTCGGTGATCACCAAAGCGGCGTCCGAGCCTTCCAGCACATCCGCCGCGATCTCAGCGCCTGCCGGGTCGGTCAGAATGGCGGCGGCGTCCATGCGCAGGGCGTATTGAATGAAGTCCGCGCCGTGGCGGTCAGAGCCGGGCAAGGCCGCAAACAAATGCCCCGGCTTCACATGGCGGCTGTCCACCGAGAGGCCGGTGATGACCGCGTCTTTGCCCCCGACAGCGGTCAGACCCAGCTGAGATAACCCTGTCGTCTTCTGGCCCATGCCGCCCCCGCTTGGCTTTGCGTTACTCGAACTTGACCGCTGTTACCCCAGTTGGCGTGGCAGGTTCAATCGGTCTGATCCCAAGAAGCGGTGCGGTGCGCTGGATGATCTCGGCGGCGACGGGCACGGCGGTCCAGCCTGCGGTGCGGCGCGGCTTGTCGCCGGAGTTTTCAGACGGCTCGTCCAGCGTCACCACCAGCACATATTCCGGGTCCTCGATGGGGAAGGCCGAGGCGAATGTCGCGATCACCTTGTCCTTATAATAGCCGCCGCCTGCGCGTTTGGGTTTGTCGGCGGTGCCGGTCTTGCCGCCGATGCGGTAGCCGGTATCCTTGGCGAAAGAGGCCGTGCCCCGCTCGACCACTGCGCCCAGCATCTCGCGAATTTGCGCGGAGGTGCGCTCCGAGATGATGCGCGGGCCGGGGGCCACTTCGTCGACTTTCAGCAAGGTCGGTTTCACCAGCGTGCCGCCGCCCACCATCGTGGCGTAGCCAGCGGCCAGATGCAGCGGGCTTGCCGCGATGCCGTGGCCGTAGCTGATTGTCATCGTGTGCAGCTCGGACCATTTCTTGGGCAAAAGCGGCTTGGCACCGGGGGCCTCGACCAGCTCCACCTTGGTGGGGTCAAAGAAGCCCAGCGCCTTGAGGAAGGCCTTCTGGCGCGCGGCCCCGATATTCAACGCCATGCGGGCGGTGCCAATGTTGGAGGATTCGACGATCACATCCGTGACGCTCAGCGTGTCGCCATGATCGTTGAAATCACGGATTTTGTGTTTGCCCCAGACCATCGGGCCTTTGGTGTCCAGCACAGTGTTTGGGTTGACCAGCCCCAACTCAAGCGCTTGCGCGGCGGCGAAAACCTTGAAGGTAGAGCCCAGCTCGTAGACGCCCTGAACGGAGCGGTTGAACAGCGGGCTCTCGGATGGGTCGCCTTTATGGGCCTCGCGCGGGCGGGTGTTGGGGTCAAAATCCGGCAGGGAGACCATGGAGACGACCTCGCCGGTCTCGACCTTCATCAGCACCGCGGTGGCGGCCTTGGCGTTCATCAGCTTCATGCCGCCATAGAGCACACGGCGCATGGCGGATTGGATGGTCATGTCGATTGACAAGCGCAGCGGCGCGCCTTCCA
>CAYXIZ010000282.1:0-2195 GCA_964465485.1 uncultured Rhodobacterales bacterium
GACGAGGCCACGCCAGAAATCTTCGCTGAAATCGCGGAAGTGCGCACGATCAACGGGCAGGCCATCGTCGCACTAGACAGCGGCGCGCTCTACCCGGCGACGCTGGTCCGCGGGCTGCGCTAGCCCAGATTAAGCCATAACAGCCACGCATTCGACGCCAGCAACCCGCCAATCGCCAAAAGAGCTGCGCGTTTCGGCCAACGGTTTTCCGGCTCGGGCGCGCGCTCGTTGCTTTGTGCAGACAAAAGACGCTCCACCGTGCCCGGCAGTTTCGGGCCAAACCGGGCCAAGACCAAAGCGGTCTGGCCAAGGTCTTTCAGCACCGCCGCCGGGCCAACCTGCTGGCGGATATATTGCTCAACCACCGGCTGGGCCACGCTCCAGATGTTGATCTGCGGATGCATCGTGCGCGCCACGCCTTCGACCACCACCATGGTGCGCTGCAACAAAATCAGCTCGGTGCGGGTCTCCATGCCGAAACGTTCGGTCACTTCGAAGAGGTAATTCAGCAGCCGCCCCATGGAAATTTGGGAGGCATCCATCCCGAAAATCGGCTCCCCCACGGCCCGTAGGGCCTGCGCAAATTCGTCAATATCGCGGCCGGCAGGCACATAGCCCGCCTCGAAATGCACCTCGGCGACGCGGCGGTAATCCTTGCGGATAAACCCCATCAGAATTTCTGCATAGACCCGACGGGTATAGGCATCCAGCCGCCCCATAATGCCAAAATCATAGGCTATAATGTCGCCGCTCGGGCTGACCTTGAGATTGCCCTGATGCATATCGGCGTGAAAATACCCGTCATTCAGCGCGTGGCGTAAGAACAGCTGCAACACGCGTTCGCCCAGAGCCTGACGGTCATGGCCCGCGGCGGCAATGGCCTCCACCTCGCCAAAGGCGGTGCCCTCGGCCCAGTCCATCACCATCACCCGGCGCGAGGACAGGTTGAACGCGGCGCGCGGCACCATAAAGCCCTCGTCACTTGCCGTGTTCGCCGCATATTCGCCCGCCGCAGCGGCCTCCAGCCGCAAATCCAGCTCGCCCTGCACCACGCCGTCGAAATGGGTGATCACCTCCATCGGGCGCAACCGGCGTGAGGCGGGCGACAGGAATTCGATAATCGAGGCCGCGAAGTAGAACGCATCCACATCCTTGCGAAAGGCTTTCTCGATGCCGGGCCGCAGAATTTTCACGGCCACTTCAGCGCCGGAACTTGCCAGCCGCGCGCGGTGCACCTGTGCAATCGAGGCGGCTGCAATCGGGTCGGAAAATTCCGAGAACAGTGCCTCAACCGGCGCGCCCAGCTCGGACTGCACCATGTCTTTCGCCTCCGCCACAGAAAACGGAGGCAGCTTGTCCTGCAACACCCGCAACTGCACCGCCAACTCGTCGCCCACCACGTCGGGCCGCGTCGACAGCACCTGTCCGAATTTGATGTAAGCCGGGCCCAACGCCGTCAACGCGCGTGTCGCGGGCGGCATCGACGGATCACCCTTCAGCCCGAGCCATTTGAACGGCCAGCCCAACACCCGTGCTGCAAAACGCAGCCGGGGCGGGGCCTGAAACGCGTCCAGCACCACGCCCATCGCACCCGTGCGCTCAAGCGTGGCACCCGTGCGGATCAGCCGCCAGATATTGTGAGGCCCGCGCATCTAAATCTTCCAACCGGCATGCAGCGCGGCCACGCCAAAGGTCATGTTGCGGTAGCTGACATTGTCGAACCCTGCGCCCCGGATCATGCCCGCAAAAGTGTCTTGATCGGGAAACTGCCGGATCGATTCCACCAGATATTGATAGCTGTCGCTGTCGCCCGCAATCACCTGCCCCATGCGCGGGATCACGTTGAACGAATACAGATCATAGGCCTTCTGCATCGCCAGGTTCGGCAGTTGCGAGAACTCCAGCACCATCAGCCGCCCACCGGGGCGCAGCACGCGAAACGCTTCCGACAGCGCGTCCGAAACACGCGTGACGTTCCGAATGCCAAAGCTGATCGTGTAGACGTCAAAGCTGTTATCCTCAAAAGGCAGTGCCATCGCGTCGCCCACGATCCAGTCCAGCTGGGCCGACAGGGCCTCCGCCTCCGCGCGTTTGCGCCCTTCGATGAGCATGTTTTCGGTCATATCAAGCACCACGGCCTCCGCCGCACCTGCACGCTTCAAAAACCGAAACGCGATATCGCCGGTGCCGCCCGC
>CAYXIZ010000283.1:0-2168 GCA_964465485.1 uncultured Rhodobacterales bacterium
CCGTCGGGGGCGGTGAGGGTCACGTCGCCCACAAATTCCGACAGGGTGCGGCGGGTGAGCGTGACGGTCTGCCCCTCGACGCTGGCGGTCAGCGCCTCCTCTTCGAGATCAGGCTCCTGCATCATCCAATGGCCCAGACGGCGCAGCAATTCCAGTTGTGGCCCGCCGCCCTCAAAGCCGCGATGCCAGAGCCATGCGTGGTCCGACGCGATCAGCGCCACGCGCCCCTCCCCCACCCGGTCCAGCGTGATCAGCGGTTTGTCGTCGATGCCGGTCATGACCGTGTTGCCAGAGGTTTCCGTCACCTCGATCTGCCGCATCCAGCGGCCCCAGCCGGGGGTCCCGTCCTCGGCTGCGTCCAGCGGCGCGAAGGTCTCCAGACCTCCGGTGACCGGGTGGCGCGCGCCGAGATCGGAGATCGTGGGTTTGAACCCCTGCTCAAACACCCGCGCGGTAGGCGCGCCGGGCAGGATGTCGCCCAGCGCGGAGCGGTAGATGCTGTCTGCGGAGGCAAAGTCAGGCCCGGCGGCGACCAGCACCGCGCCGCCATTGGACACATATTGGCTGATCGAGTCGAAATAGAGCCCCGGCAGGATGCCGCGCCGTTTGTAGCGGTCGAAAATGATCAGGTCAAACTCGTCTACTTTTTCCAAGAAGAGCTCGCGGGTCGGGAAGGCGATCAGGCTCAGCTCGGAGACCGGCACGCCGTCTTGTTTTTCCGGCGGGCGCAGGATGGTGAAATGCACCAGATCGACGGCGGCGTCGGATTTCAGCAGGTTGCGCCATGTGCGCTCCCCCGCATGCGGCTCCCCGGAGACCAAGAGCACGCGCAGGCGGTCGCGCACTCCGTTGATCTGGATAACGGCGGCATTGTTGCGGTCGGTCAGCTCGGTTTCAATCGGCTCAAGGTTGAATTGCAGCACGTTGCGCCCGCCATGGGTCAGCGTCACGGGCAGGTCGAGATCCTCGCCCACCGGCACTTGAAAGCTCTGCGGCTCGTCCCCGTCAATGGCGATGGAGAGGTTGGCCAGCGCGCCAATGTCAGCGGGGACCGCGCCTTGATCCTCGATCCGCAGGGTCAGGGTGATTTCCTCGTCCAGAATGGCGAAGGCTGGCGCGTTCTTGACGATCAGCCGCCTGTCCCAATCGGTGTCGCGCCCGGTCAGCAGCGTGTGGATGGGGGCTTGCAGCTCCGGCGCGCGCTCGATGTCATGCAGCTGGCCGTCCGTGACCAGCAGCGTGCCTGCAATCCGGGCGGAGGGTTCTTCGGTGAGCGCCTCGCTGAGCGCGCCCATCAGCTCCGTACCTGCGTCGCCAATGCCGTCGGGCACCTCCACGGTGCGCAGCTCAAACCCGCGCCCTTCGATATCTTCGCTGAGGGCGGCGACAGCCTCCGAGGTCTGGCTTTCGCGGTCAGAGAGCTCTTGGCTGGCGGAACGGTCGACGACCATCATCACAATGTCAGAGAGCGGTTCGCGGTCCTCGTCCTGCAACGCGGGGTTGGCCAAGGCGGTCAGCACGGCGATGCCCGCCAGCGCGCGCAACCACCAGCCGGGCAAGCCACGCCAAAGCGCGTAGAGCAACAGCGCGGCTAGGAGCACGCCCAGCAAGGTGAGCGGCATCAGGGGGACGAGCGGGTCGAGGATGACGTTCATGCTAATTCCCCAACCGGTCAAGCAGCGCAGGCACGTGGACCTGATCGGATTTGTAATTCCCGGTCAGCACATGCATCACCAGATTGATGCCAAAGCGAATGGCGATCTCGCGCTGCCGCTCACCACCAGAGCCGCGCCCGACGGGGAAGACGGGCCTGCCCGCCTCGTCGCGCGCCCAGGCAGCGGCCCAGTCATTGCCGCCGATCAGCACCGGGGTGACGCCGTCATTGAGGTTGCGGAAGGGCAAGCCTTCGACCTGCTCTGCGTCAGCCGGTGCGGCCTCCACCCAGACGGAGTTATTGGCATGGCGGCCGGGGAAATCCTGTAGCAGGTAAAAGGCCCGCGTCAGCACGTGGTCTGAGGGCACGGGCTCCAGCGCCGGGATATCCAGAGGCCGGGCCAGTTGCTGCAGTTTGCGGCCCATGGGGGTGGAGGTGCCGAAGCTGCCGATATTGCCGTCGCGGGTGTCAAAGACGATCATGCCGCCCGTGCGCAGGTAGCGGTTCAGCTTGG
>CAYXIZ010000284.1:0-2129 GCA_964465485.1 uncultured Rhodobacterales bacterium
GGCGGCGATGATTTGACCGTCACCGCCGTCGCCGAAGGCCGCGATGCGGCGCAAGACATTCACACCACATTGATGGGTTAAGGAGAGCATAATGGCAGACCTGACCAGCACTTTCGTCGGCATCAAAAGCCCCAACCCGTTCTGGCTCGCCTCCGCGCCGCCCACGGATAAAGAATACAATGTCCGCCGCGCCTTTGAGGCCGGGTGGGGCGGGGTCGTGTGGAAAACCCTCGGCTCTGAAGGCCCGCCCGTGGTCAACGTCAACGGGCCGCGCTACGGCGCGATCTATGGCGCGGATCGCAGGCTTTTGGGGCTCAACAATATCGAGCTGATCACCGACCGCCCGCTGCAACAGAACCTGCGCGAAATCAAGGCGGTCAAACGCGACTACCCCGACCGCGCCATGGTCGTCTCCCTCATGGTGCCCTGCGAGGAAGAGGCGTGGAAAGCCATCCTGCCGGTGGTGGAAGAGACCGGCGCAGACGGCATCGAGCTCAACTTCGGCTGCCCCCACGGCATGTCGGAACGCGGCATGGGCGCGGCTGTGGGGCAGGTGCCTGAATATATCGAAATGGTGGCCCGCTGGTGCAAGCAAAACACCCGCATGCCGGTCATCGTGAAGCTGACCCCCAACATCACCGACATCCGCAAACCCGCCGAGGCCGCCAAACGCGGCGGGGCGGATGCGGTCAGCCTGATCAACACGATCAACTCCATTACTTCGGTCAATCTCGACACCATGTCGCCCGAGCCCTCCATCGACGGCAAAGGCTCCCATGGCGGCTATTGCGGCCCGGCGGTCAAACCCATCGCACTGTCCATGGTGTCGGAAATTGCCCGCCACGCGGACACCGCTGGCCTGCCCATTTCCGGCATTGGCGGCGTCACCACATGGCGCGACGCGGCGGAGTTCATGAGCCTCGGCTGCGGCAACGTACAGGTCTGCACCGCCGTGATGACCTACGGCTTCAAGATCGTGTCCGAGATGATCTCCGGCCTGTCTGACTGGATGGACGAGAAGGGCCATACCAGCACCGCCGATTTTGTGGGTCAGGCCGTGCCCAACGTCACCGATTGGCAATATCTCAACCTCAATTACGTGGCCAAGGCGAAGATCAACCAAGACAGCTGCATCTCCTGCGGGCGCTGCTATGCGGCCTGCGAGGACACCTCCCATCAGGCCATCTCAATGTCGCCGGGTCGCACATTCGAGGTGATCGACGCCGAATGCGTGGCCTGCAATCTTTGCGTCGATGTCTGCCCCGTCGAGGACTGTATCACCATGGAGCAAATGGCCCCCGGTGAAACCGACCCCCGCACGGGAAAACTGGTGGAAAAAGACTACGCCAACTGGACCACCCATCCCAACAACCCCGGCGCCGTCGCCGCAGAATAACGCCTCGAAAAGCAGCCCGGAAACGCATCTCCCCCGCAAAAGTTCCCTGCAAAAACCATGCGTTTTTTCGGAACCCCGGCGGCCGTCGCTTGTTGTCTTCCCAGATCGAAAATGAACGATAAGGAGAGAACAATGACCAAGACATTTCTGACGACCGCCGCGATGATTGCAGCCCTGTCCGCACCGGCAATTGCTGACACGCAGAGCGTCGAAGAACGTCTGGCCCTCGACGAAGACAGCGCCGCGGAGCGCATCGTGCCGGATCTCGACGATATCGACTCTGAGGAAGCCAAACTGCTGCTGCGCAAGCAGCTGGATGACAAGAAAGCAGCCGTGCTGGCCCCGGAGGACAATGGCACGACGGACGAAGATCTGACCGCTGCCGAGAACCGCTTCTCGCAATCCGAGGACAGCGCTGCCGAGATCAACGACTAAACCGTTAAAGACCCAAGACGGGGCGGGCCTGCACTGGCCCGCCTCTCTGCGTTGCGGCCAGAGCCGAAACGGCTACATTGCCCACTCGGCCCCGCGCGCGACAAGGAGACACCATGTTCACAAGACGACACCTGATTGCAGGCCTCGGGGCCGCCACAGCGCTGAGCCACCCGGCCTTTGCCACACCTAGATCCGCCGACACACCCAACGCCGAGACATGGGTGGTCCCGCCCGAGCACCAGCCCAAACAGGTCCGCTTCAGCGGCAATGTGGCCGCCAATGAAATCCACGTCCTGCC
>CAYXIZ010000285.1:0-2125 GCA_964465485.1 uncultured Rhodobacterales bacterium
TTGATGATTTCCTTGAGGCGGCCTGTGAGGGACAGGTAGCCGTCGGCGTCGAACTGGCCCTGGTCGCCGGTGCGGAACCAGCGCTGGCCACCCGCCTCGAAAAAATTCTCGGCATTGGCTTTGTCGTTGCTCTCATAGCCGGGCGTGACGTTGGGGCCGGAGATCACGATTTCGCCCACGCCGTCGATCAGGCGGGGCTCGGCCTCATGGGCGATGCGCACTTGTGGGCCTGCCTCAACCCCGACCGATCCGGGCTTCTGGGCGCGGGGCGGCAGCGGGTTGGAGGCCATCTGATGCGCGGCCTCGGTCATGCCATAGCCCTCGATGACGGGGGCGTTGAACGCCTCTTCCAACGCCTTGAACACTTGCGGCGGCAGCGACGCCGATGACGACCGCAGGAACCGCAAAGGATGCGCGGCGATGGTCTCAGTATTGCGCGGCGCACGCGACAGGATGGCCTGGTGCATGGTGGGCACGGCGGTGTACCATGTCGGCGCGGCCTCCCCCATCCATGTGAAGAATTTCAGCGCGTCAAAGCCCGGCGCGCACCAGACCTGCCCGCCCGAGGCCAGCGTGGCGGAGACCGCGGCGATCAACCCGTGGATGTGAAACAGCGGCATGACATTCATGCAGCGATCTTCCGCGCTCAGCGCCAGCGAGGCCTCGATATGCCGAGCCGAAGCCACCACGTTCGACTGCAACAACGGCACGATCTTGGGGCGCGAGGTGGTGCCGGAGGTGTGCAGGATCAGGGCCACGTCATCGGCCGACGGGGCGACGGTGTCCGCACCTTGCAGCGCGTCGCCGTCAAGCGACAGGGTGAAGCCTCCAGCCGGATGCTCCGGCCCCACGACAACGCGGATCACGGAGATGCCCAAACCAAGGGCGGCCGCCAGCGCCGGGCCGTCATAACCCTCCATCACGATCAGGGCGCGGGCCTTCAGATCGTCGAGGTAGAAGGCGTATTCATCTTGCTTATAGCCGGGGTTCAGCGGGGCCGTGACCGCCGCCTGCGCCACACAAACAAAGGCGGAGGCCATCTCAGGCCCGTTCGGCAACACAATGGCCACCCGGTCGCCGCGCCCGATGCCAAACCCGTGCAAAGCCGAGGCCACATAGCCCGCCTGATCGCGCAGCGCGCCATAGCTCATCCACGGCCTGCCGGGCGCGCCAATGGCAAAATGCATAGGGTCATGATCGGCAATCAGCGCGGCATAGGTCGACATGGGGGTAGCTCCTTTGAACACTTTGTCCCTGACCTGCCGCAGGCAGCCGCCAAGCGCAAGTCTCAGCCCGCTTTTGTGGCGTCATCCGGCGATGCGATCGGCGGCTCACTCAGCGACTCGGGCAGCGGCTCAATCAACTCCGGCCCGGAAGCGCGGTTGGAATTGACCCGCGCGTCCACGCGGAAGAATTCCAGCTGATCCTCAGGCGCGGGGCCCATCAAAAGCGCCGCCCCCTTGCCGTCCTCGCCCAGCCATTTGGCGTAATCGCCCTCCGACAGGGTCACCGGCTCGCGGTGGTGGATGGCGGACATCCCCTGCCCCGCGCCGGTGGTGACAATGGCGCATGCAGTAAGGGCCTCGCCCTCACGCTCCCAGCGCTGCCAGACGCCTGCAAAAACAATCGGCGCGCCGTCGGTGCGGCGGATATACCAGGGCAGGCGCGCGTCCTGCGCATCCTTGGTCCATTCGTAAAACCCGGTGGCCGGGATCAGGCAGCGACGCGCGCGGATGGCGGCCTTGAAGGCGGGTTTCTCGGCAATGGTTTCACCGCGCGCATTGATCAGGAGCGGACCCCCATTCGGCTTGGCATACCAATGCGGAATGAACCCCCAGCGCATGGAGGTCACATGCCGCAGGCCCGCATCCGACGTCACGGCACATATCTGATTGGTCGGACAAATATTGTAATTGGGCAATTCTGGCAGGTCATTGGCCAACACGGCCCCGAACATCTGCACCATCGCCTCATGCGGCAATGTCAGAGCAAAGCGACCACACATGGCTCTCTCCCCATCATTGCTTCAAAAATACTCCGGAGGGGTCTGGGGAGGCAGAGCCTCCCCAGTGGATCGGCGCGGCACCGCCACGACGAAACCCTTATTGCTTGGTGATACGCCCCT
>CAYXIZ010000286.1:0-2123 GCA_964465485.1 uncultured Rhodobacterales bacterium
ACGGCCTTGCCTTCCAGCACGTAAAGCCCGTGCTCCATCACATGGGTTTCGCAAAACGGGATCACCGCGCCGGGCTGGAAGGTGACGATGGTGACATGCATGTCGTGCCGCATGTCGCTAGGGTCCACAAACCGGGTGGTGGCCCATTTACCATCCGTGTCAGGCATCACCGTCGGGGCCACGTCGCGCTCGTTCACGACAAAGGCCTCCGGGTGGTCCAAGCCCTCCACCGCCTCATAGCTTTTGCGGATCCAGTGAAACCGCGTGACCGCCTTGGTGCCGTTCTGAACAGCCCAACGCGCGCCAGCTGGCAGGTAGGCGTAGCTGCCCTCCTCCAGCGTGTGTGCCTCCCCCTCGATGGTCAGCGTGAAGCCCCCTTCGACCACGAACAGCACGCCTTGCGCCAGCGGGTCCAGCTCCGGCCGGTCGCTACCGCCACCGGGTTGCACCTCCATGATATATTGCGAGAACGTCTCCGCAAACCCGCTCAAAGGGCGCGACAGAACCCAGAGCCGCGTTCCCTCCCAAAAGGGCAGAAAGCTGGTCACGATATCGCGCATCGTCCCTTTCGGGATAACTGCATAGGCCTGCGTGAACACGGCGCGGTCGGTCAGCAGGGTGTGCTGGTCGGGATGCCCGCCTGTTGGCGCGTAATAGCTGGGTTTGGTCATGCGAGGCTCCAAAAAACTAAGGCCTCAAGATCCCCCGAACCGCACCACGAACCAAGAGCGCGAATGGCTAAAGGAGCGTTCGCTTAATTTTGATAGTCGCGCAGCGCGGCCACAGGTCCGATTTGATCCCTGCAATGTCGGATATCACCGCGACGAGAGGCCTGTTTTGCGGCATCCTGAGTGCAAAGAGGGTCTGATTCCATGCGCTACTCCGGTTTCAAAGTCATCAAAGAGGCCTTGACGGGCCATAAAGGCTGGACGCCCGCCTGGCGCGACCCGGAGCCGCAATCCCATTACGACATCATCATCATCGGCGGCGGCGGGCACGGGCTGGCCACGGCCCATTATCTGGCCAAAGTGTACGGCCAGAAGAAAATCGCGGTGATCGAGAAAGGCTGGATCGGCGGCGGCAATGTCGGGCGCAACACGACGATCATTCGCTCCAACTACCTGCTCGATGGCAATGAGCCCTTCTACGAGTTTTCCCTCAAGCTTTGGGAAGGCCTTGAGCAGGATCTCAACTACAACGCCATGGTCAGCCAGCGCGGGATCATGAACCTGATCCATTCCGACGCGCAGCGCGACGCCTTCATCCGGCGCGGCAACGCGATGAAGCTGAACGGCGCGGATGCCGAATATCTCGACCTCGACGCGATCAAACGCGAATACCCGTTCCTCAATTTCAACGACGCCCGCTTCCCCATCAAGGGCGGTCTGGCGCAGCGGCGCGGCGGCACGGTGCGCCATGACGCGGTGGCTTGGGGTTACGCGCGCAGCGCCGACCAGCACGGGGTCGACATCCTTCAAAACTGCGAGGTCACCGGCTTCAAGATCAAACAGGGCAAATGTCTGGGCGTGGAGACCACTAAAGGCTTCATCGGTGCAGGCAAAATCGGCTGCGCCGTCGCGGGCTCCTCGGGCCGCCTCATGTCCAAAGCCGGTATGCGCCTGCCAATTGAGAGCCATGTCTTGCAAGCCTTCGTCTCCGAAGGGCTCAAGCCCGTGCTGCCCGGCGTCATCACCTTTGGCGCGGGTCATTTTTATGTCTCGCAATCCGACAAGGGCGGGTTGGTCTTTGGCGGAGACATTGACGGCTACAATTCCTACGCCCAACGCGGCAACCTGCCCGTGGTCGAGGATGTCTGCGAGGGCGGCATGGCCATCATGCCGATGATCGGCCGCGCGCGGCTGCTGCGCATGTGGGGCGGCATCATGGATATGAGCATGGACGGCTCGCCCATCATCGACCGCACCCCTATTGACGGGCTCTATTTCAACGGCGGCTGGTGCTATGGCGGCTTCAAGGCCACGCCAGCCTCCGGCTACGCGTTCGCCCATCTGCTGGCCACGGACACCCCGCATGACACCGCCACGGCTTACCGGTTCAACCGGTTTGAGACGGGCCACATGATCGACGAAAAAGGGATGGGCAATCAGCCCAACTTACACTGA
>CAYXIZ010000287.1:0-2110 GCA_964465485.1 uncultured Rhodobacterales bacterium
GTCCTTTTGCGCGGCGGCGACGATTTCGTCGGGGGTCAGCCGGATGCCCTCATAGGTGATGTCCATGCCGCAATCGCGGGCGCGGGCGGCGATTTGCTCGGCGCCGTTGGAATGCCCGTCGAGGCCCGGTTTGCCGACAAGGAATTTCAGGCGGCGGCCCAGCTTGTCGGAGACGGCATCGACGCGTTCGCGGATCTCTTCAAGCCCTTCGGTGCGGTTGGACGGGTTGCGCGACACGCCGGTGGGGCCTCGATATTGCCCGAAGGCTGCGCGCACCATGTCGCCCCACTCGCCGGTGGTCACCCCCGCCTTGGCGGCTTGGATCGAGGCAGGCATGATGTTCGCGCCGCTTTGCGCGGCTTCTCTGAGCGCTTTCAGGGCGTCTTGCACCTTGGCCTCGTCGCGATTGGCTTTCCATTGGGTGAGGCGGGCGATCTGGTCGGCCTCCGCGTCTTTGTCGGCGACCATGATCGCCTCCTCGCCCGCGGTGAGCGGGCTTTCCTCGTGCTGCTGGTATTTGTTGACGCCGACGACGGTGGTCTCCCCGGACTCGATGCCGCCAAGGCGGTTGGCATTGGCCTCCACCAGCCGGGATTTCATGTAGTCGATGGCCTCATTTGCGCCGCCCATGGCGTCGATGGTGGCCAGCTCCGCGCGGGCGCCGGTTTTGAGGGCCTCGACCTTGCGCTCCACGGCGGGGTTGCCGTCGAAAAGGTCATCATATTCCAGAAGGTCGGTTTCAAACGCCATGATTTGCTGCATGCGGAGCGACCATTGCTGGTCCCAAGGGCGGGGCAGGCCGAGCGCCTCGTTCCAGGCGGGCAGTTGCACCGCGCGGGCGCGGGCGTTTTTGGAAAGTGTCACGGCGAGCATCTCAATGAGGATGCGGTAGACGTTGTTTTCGGGTTGCTGCTCGGTCAGGCCGAGGGAGTTGACCTGCACCCCGTAGCGGAAGCGGCGGAATTTGGGGTCCTCGACCCCGTATCTTTCGCGGGTGATTTCGTCCCACAGATCCACGAAGGCGCGCATTTTGCACATCTCGGTCACAAAGCGGATGCCTGCATTCACGAAGAAGGAGATGCGGCCGACCATGGCGGGGAAGTGCTCGGGTGGCACTTTGTTTTGCAGATCGTCCAGCACGGCTGTGGCAGTGGCCAGCGCGAAGGCCAGTTCCTGTTCGGGCGTCGCGCCGGCCTCCTGCAGATGGTAGGAACAGACATTCATCGGGTTCCATTTGGGCAGGTGCTCGCGCGTATAGGCGGCCACATCGGTGATCATGCGCAAGCTGGGCTGGGGCGGGCAGATATAGGTGCCGCGTGAGAGGTATTCCTTGATGATGTCGTTTTGCACGGTGCCTTGCAGGGCGGAGATATCCGCGCCCTGCTCTTCGGCCACGGCGATATAGAGCGCCAAGAGCCACGGCGCGGTCGCGTTGATCGTCATGGAGGTGTTCATCTGGTCCAGAGGGATGTCGCTGAACAACGCGCGCATATCGCCCAGATGGGCCACGGGGACGCCGACCTTTCCGACCTCGCCGCGCGACAGCTCGTGATCGCTGTCATAGCCGGTTTGCGTGGGCAGATCGAAGGCCACGGAAAGCCCGGTTTGCCCCTTGGCGAGATTGCCCTTGTAGAGCGCGTTGGAGGCCTTGGCCGTGGAGTGCCCGGCATAGGTGCGGAAGAGCCATGGTCTGTCCTTGGGGCGGTCGGTCTTGGTCTCGGTCATGGCGGACTCCGCGGAATCGGTTTGGGTAATTTTGTTGCGTCAAGATGTAGATATGCGGAATTTTATGCTAATGTCAATTCGCTGCGATGCAGAAATTGGGGGGGGTGTTGTCAGGGGGTATGGGGGTGGATCAGGTCGGATCGGTGGAGTGTGCGGACCGTCTTTCGACGCGCTGACCCGCCCGGAGTCGAGCCGCAGGCGCCGGGCGAGCGCAAGCCTCGACCGACAGGCGAGTGCGCGCCGCAATCGCCGAGAGGGGCCGTTCCGGCGGGCTGGCGCTTTGCTTTCTCTGCGCTCCGCATATTCCGAAGATGTGCTTGGCTGCCATAAAGCACTGTCGAAGGGGCGTTGCAGCGCCACCCCACGGTCTTGCCCCCGCCCGGCT
>CAYXIZ010000288.1:0-2075 GCA_964465485.1 uncultured Rhodobacterales bacterium
GCTTTCACGATCTTCTGGGCTCCGTCTTTCAGGTCATCGGCGGCGATGACGTCGACGTCGCTGTCGTTGATGATCTTCTTGCCTTCCTCGACATTGGTGCCTTCAAGGCGGACGACCAAAGGCACTTTCAGGCCAACTTCTTTGACCGCAGAGACCACGCCTTCGGCGATGACGTCGCAGCGCATGATGCCGCCGAAGATGTTGACGAGGATACCTTTGACGTTCGGGTCAGAGGTGATGATCTTGAAGGCCTCGGTCACTTTTTCCTTGGTCGCGCCGCCGCCCACGTCGAGGAAGTTGGCGGGCTCTGCGCCGTAGAGCTTGATGATGTCCATCGTGGCCATGGCGAGGCCTGCGCCGTTGACCATGCAGCCGATCTCGCCATCCAGCGCGATGTAGTTGAGGTCATATTTGGAGGCGGCGAGTTCCTTGGGGTCTTCCTCCGTCTCGTCGCGCAGCTGGGCGATGTCGGCGTGGCGGTAGATTGCGTTGCCGTCAAACCCCATCTTGGCGTCGAGGCATTTCAGATCGCCGCTGTCGGACACGATCAGCGGATTGATCTCCAGCATCTCCATGTCTTTTTCCAGAAACAGCTTATAGAGCGTGCCCATCAAGGCGACGCATTGCTTGACCTGCGCGCCTTCGAGGCCCAGCGAGAAGGCGATGCGGCGGCCGTGATAGGGCTGGTAGCCCGTGGCCGGATCGACGGAGAAGCTGAGGATTTTCTCGGGCGTGTCTTCGGCGACCTGCTCGATATCCATGCCGCCTTCGGTGGAAGAGACAAAGCTGACGCGGCTGGTCTGGCGGTCGACGAGCAGGGCGAGATAGAGCTCGGTTTCGATGCCGGAGCCGTCTTCGATATAGATGCGGTTGACCTGCTTTCCCGCGGGGCCGGTCTGATGGGTGACCAAGGTGCGGCCCAGCATCTTTTTGGCCTCATTGGCCGCTTCCTGCACGGATTTGGCAAGGCGCACGCCGCCCGCTTCGCCCGCATCGGCTTCTTTGAACGAGCCTTTGCCGCGTCCGCCCGCGTGGATCTGTGCTTTGACGACCCAAAGCGGGCCATCAAGCTCACCGGCGGCGGTTTTGGCGTCTTCGGCGCGGGTGACAACTCGGCCATCGGAGACCGGGGCACCGTAGCTGCGCAACAGGCCTTTTGCCTGATACTCGTGGATGTTCAAAGTTACTCTCCTTAGATGCGCTGTTGGGTGGGATTTGACATGGGGACGTGCCGCGAGAAAAGGAGTTTATGACCCGGACAGGGAAAAACCCGACATTTGTGATCACAGCGAGAAAATGTGTGATCACAAAAATTCAGAGCGGATGCGAATCTTTAAAAATCGTTATGATTTCGCGGGTTTTTTGACGAAAAAGGGCCCCGCGATACGGAGCCCTTTGGGAGTGTTTGTGGAGGCCGGGATTTAGGCCAGCGAGCCGTCGATCTCCTGACAGGCCTTGACCAGACCTTTGACCGCATCGACGGATTTGTCGAACATTGCCTGCTCGTCCTTGCTCATCTTGATGGCCACGACGCGCTCGACGCCGCCTTCACCGATCACGGTGGGCACGCCCACGTAAAAGCCGTCCAGCCCGTAATCCCCGTCCACATAGGCGGCACAGGGCAGCACGCGTTTTTGGTCTTTCAGGAAGCTTTCGGCCATCTGAATCGCGGAGGTTGCGGGGGCGTAGAAGGCAGAGCCATTGCCCAGCAGGCCCACGATTTCAGCGCCGCCGTCACGGGTGCGCTGCACGATCGCGTCAAGTTTCTCCTGGGTGGTCCAGCCCATATCCACCAGATCTGGCAGCGGAATCCCTGCGACGGTGGAATAGCGGGTCAGCGGCACCATCGTGTCGCCGTGGCCACCCAGAACGAAGGCGGTGACGTCTTTCATGGAGACGTCGAACTCTTCGGCGAGGAAGTGGCGGAAACGCGCGCTATCGAGCACACCCGCCATGCCGCAGACCATGTTATGGGGCAGGCCGGAGAATTCGCGCAGCGCCCAGACCATCGCGTCGAGCGGGTTGGTGATGCAGATCACGAAAGCATTTGGGGCATGGTCGCGGATGCCTTCGCC
>CAYXIZ010000289.1:0-2061 GCA_964465485.1 uncultured Rhodobacterales bacterium
AGATGTTGAAATCCGCGGGCGTCGGCAAAACCAGCGAGGCGTTTGGCGGCGGCGTCGGGGAAGAGCAGTTTTCCTCGTTTCTGGCGGATCAACAGGCGCGGGCCTTCGCGCAATCAGGCGGCGTCGGGCTGGCGGAACATATCTTCAAAGCAATGGTGGCACGCGCGACATGACCCATGACATTCTGGACCAGATCGGCGCGTTGCTGGACGCGGAAAAACAGCTGCTCCTGAGCGGCCAGCTTGACGCGTTGGAGGGTTTGGGCGCGCAAAAATCGGCGCTTATGGAGCAGATGCAGCGCAGCGAAATGCCTCCAAATGCTGCACAAAGTGCTGCTTTGCGGCGTCGGGCGCATGAAAATGGTCAGCTTTACGAGGCCGCTTTGAGGGGCATTCGGCGGGCCAACACGCGGCTGCATGACGTCAAAAGCGTGCTCAGCGAACTCAAGACATATAGCGGGCGTGGTACGATTCGGTCTGATGGGATCGGGGGTCCTTCTGTTTCCATCAAGGCCTGAGGCATTCGATTAAAACTGACCGGGTTTCTCCGGGCGAATTTAGGGTTTCATTAGGGTCGCCGCGGTCAAGTACCCCCACGCCTTCAGAAGGGGCTGAAACCCGCAGATCGCGACGTTTCCAATTGTCAGAATGGCACTCGCTCCGCCCTTAGGCTTCAAGCCGGGGCGGCATGAAAACCATGGCGTCGAAAGCGCCAACCTGAAGGAAATATAATGTCTAGTATTCTGACCAACAGCAGCGCGATGGTTGCGCTGCAAACCCTGAAATCCATCAACTCCGACCTGTCGAAAGTCCAGTCCGAGATCTCGACCGGTAAATCGGTCGGGTCCGCCAAGGACAATTCCGCGCTTTGGGCCATCTCGAAGGTCATGGAGTCGGATGTGCAGGGCTTCAAATCCATCTCTGAAAGCCTGTCGCTGGGCGAATCCACCATCGCGGTTGCCCGCCAGGGTGCCGAAACCGTGACCGACCTGCTGACCGAGATCAAAGGCAAGATCGTCGCCGCACAAGAAGAAAACGTGGACCGCGAAAAAATCCAGACCGACATTGATGCGCTGTCGCAGCAAATCGGCTCTGTCGTCGGGGCCGCCCAGTTCAACGGGCTGAACCTGTTGTCCGGCACGGATGATCTGAACATCCTGTCTTCGCTGGATCGCAACGAAAATGGCCAAGTGTCAGCCGCCAATATCACTGTGGCACGTCAGGATCTGTCGACTGATGCAGGCGTATACGGCACCGGCACCGCGCTCAGCGCCAACGCTGTTGCAAGTGGCGCGGCGATCTCGAACGCAGGCAATGTCGAGGCGATCACCTTCGCCGATAGCGCTGATATGTCTGGTGAAACCTTCGAGGTTACCGTTGCGGGTTCAACGCTGTCTTTTGCCGGTGCTGACTTTGGCGCCATCACGGAAGAGGCGGCGATTGACCAGATCGCAGGGGCCATCAACGCGCTTGGCCTTGAAGGTGTCTCTGCGGCGCGGAACGGCAGCGATCTTGAGCTGACCTCTACCCGTGCCTTTGAAGATGTCGAAGTGGACTTCACCGGATCGACCGTGGCTGATGATACTGTGGCGATTGGCGAGCGGGCCGAGAATGTGACCTTCTCGACCGTGGCCAATGTCAATGAAGGCGACGGCTATCGCATCACTGTCGGGTCCGATGTTGCCACCTATATTGCTGGCAAGGGCGAGACGTTTGAGGATGTCGCAAACGGCCTGAAGGCTGCGATTGACTCGGCTGGTATCGAAGGGCTGACCACATTGGTGACGACCGACGATACAGGCGCGCAGGTGCTGAAGATCGACAATGACAGTGCTACACCGGTTGCCACATTCAACGCGGTTGGCGCGGCAGGTGGTGAAGCGTCTGGCGGCTTGTTTGGTCTCGACAATATCGACGTGTCGACCAATGGCGGTGCAGATGCGGCCTTGGCCAATATCGAGGTTCTGATCCAGAACTCGATTGATGGTGCGGCCGAGTTTGGTTCGGCCCAGGGTCGGATCGAAATTCAGTCTGAATTTGTCGGCAAGCTGACGGACTCGCT
>CAYXIZ010000290.1:0-2044 GCA_964465485.1 uncultured Rhodobacterales bacterium
CAGGGCTGAGCGCGGGCGCATGGGTCAGCGCCTCTAGTGCGGGGTGCGGGAATTTGCGTGGCAGGGTGACGGCGAAGAACGGCTCGACAATGCCCAGATCATACGGCGCGGAGGCGACGCGGCCGCTGGCGATCTCATCGGCGAGCACCACGGCGGGGGCGATGGCCAGCCCGACATTTTCGCGGGTCAGCAGGCGCACCATGGCCATATCATCGACATGGGCGGCGATGTGCGGCGTGATGCCGAGCTGTGCGGTCAGGCTCTCAAACCCCGCTTGAATGACGCTTTCGGTGGGCAGGATCAGGGGTTCTGCGCTTAAAAGGGCCTTCAAATTCTTATGTTTAAGCCGCTCCGGGTGGCCGTGGAGGCCGACGGGTTGATCGGCGATGCGCTCGGCGGCGATAGGCAAATGGGAGCTGGTTTCGGGGACTTCGGTGCTGAGCACAACGTCAAGCTCCAGCGCCTCAAGGCCCTGCATGAGGGAGGCCGTGCTGCCGGATTTCAGCACCACGCCGAAGGTGCTCTGGGCGAGCAATGGGCGCAGGAACTGAAGCTGGAAGTTGCGCGACAAGGTGGATTGCGCGCCGACCCGCAAAGGGGGCGTGACCCCGCCGCGTTGGGAGAGCGTGGCTTGCAGCTCCTCCCCGGCGGTGAAAATGCGGTCCGCGTGGTCGAGCGCGATGCGCCCGGCCTCCGTCAGCACCAGACCGCGCCCGACCCGGTCAAAGAAAGCATGGCCCATGCGGTCCTCTAATTGCTTGATCTGTATGGACAAAGCCGATTGCGATACGTTCAACAACTCTGCCGCACGGCCCAGATGCCCCTGCCGGGCAACTTCGCGGAAATAGCGCAGGTGGTGATAGTTCATCTGTTTCATTCATTTATTATATAGAATGCAATGGCGCAGAATGTATATTTTTATTTATCTCTGCGACGCGCTACCTCCTGCCCTACACCGCAACAGGAGCCCCCGTCATGGATATCATCATCACCATCGCGAGCACGATTAG
The DNA here is from genome assembly GCA_964465485.1 of uncultured Rhodobacterales bacterium. Classification (GTDB taxonomy): domain Bacteria; phylum Pseudomonadota; class Alphaproteobacteria; order Rhodobacterales; family Rhodobacteraceae; genus Litoreibacter. The sequence goes on from CAYXIZ010000290.1 coordinate 1,011, forward strand.
TGAGCAATTACAAAAGCCTACACTGGCCTTCCTGATCGGGGGAATGTTGCTGGCCGCGCTTGGCAGCAAGTTTGAGGTGCCGGAGCCGGTCTATAAGTTCATCGTGATCCTGCTTTTGTTGAAGGTGGGCCTGGGTGCCGGGATTTCGATGCGGGAGGCAGATCTTATGGCGCTGATGGTGCCTGCGATCGGGGCTGCGGTGATTGGCGTCTCGATTGTGCTCATCGGCAAGTGGAGCCTTGCGCGGTGGAGCGGTGTCAGCGAGGTGGATGCGCTGGCCACGGCGGGGTTGTTTGGCGCGGTGTCGGCCTCGACCCTGGCGGCGGGCATGTCGATTTTGGATGAAAGCGGGATGGCCTATGAGGGCTTTATCGGCGCGCTTTACCCGTTCATGGATATCGCGGCACTGGTCACGGCAATTGTGCTGGCCAAGCTGGCACAGGCGCGCAAAGAGGCGCGCTCGGAGACGGTCTTGGCCGATGGCAGCTTGCGGATGAGCGGCCAAGCGGGACCTCAGGAAAGTCAAGTAGAACAAGGGCTTGTGCGGAGCATTCTGACCGATACGCTGCGAAGCGCCGCGATCTCCGCGCTGTTGGTGGGGCTGGCAATTGGCCTTCTGACGGAGCCGGACAGCGTCTATGACAGCTTCTACGAGCCACTGTTCAAGGGCCTGCTGTCGATCCTCATGCTGATCATGGGCATGGAGGCCTGGTCGCGGATTTCCGAGCTGCGGAAGGTGGCGCATGCCTATCTGATCTACGGTGTGACCGCGCCTTTGATCCATGGCTTGCTGGGCTTTGGGGTTGGCATGATCGCGCATGAGCTGACCGGTTTTTCGGCAGGTGGCGTGGTGCTCTTGTCAGTGATGGCGGCGTCAAGTTCGGATGTGTCGGGGCCTCCGACGATGCGGGCGGCTTTGCCTGAGGCGAATTCCTCGGCCTATGTGGGGACCTCGACCGGGTTGGGCACTCCGGTGGCGATTTTGAGCATCCCGCTTTTCATTGCGCTGGCCGAGATGTTTATCGGCAGCTAGG
>CAYXIZ010000291.1:0-2037 GCA_964465485.1 uncultured Rhodobacterales bacterium
AATTTTCTGCACGGCATGCCGCATTGGGCCGTGTCCATCGCGCTGGAACATAAAGGCGAGATCGTCTCAGCCGTGGTCTATGACCCCGCCAAGGACGAGATGTTTTACGCCGAGAAAGGCCAGGGCTGCTGGCTGAACGACAAGACCCGGCTGCGGGTCTCGGGCCGGTCGCGGATGATCGAGAGCGTCTTTGCCACCGGCGTGCCTTTCGCGGGGGGCAAATATCTGCCTGCCACCTTGCAGGACCTCGCCGGGCTGATGCCCGAATGCGCGGGCGTGCGCCGCTGGGGCGCGGCCTCGTTGGATTTGGCTTACGTCGCAGCGGGGCGTTATGACGGCTACTGGGAACGTGGCCTCAACATCTGGGACATTGCGGGAGGCGTGCTGCTGGTCAAAGAGGCGGGCGGCTTTATTGAGCCCATCCGCGAGGGGCAGAACCTTTTGGAAGACGGCCACCTGATCTGCGCCAACCCCGAGATTTTCAAACCCTTCGCCAAGGTGATCCGCGCCCGCGCCTAAATTGTGCTGCGCGCGCGATATTTTTGCGCTCTTTGGGGGCTTCGCCCCCAGCCGCGCGGGCAGACCCCCAGAGTATTTATGAAGCAGTGATGGTGGCTTGGCCCGCCTGCATGTCGCCTGTTGCGCGGTCAAAGCGCAGATAGGCGAGGCCTTCAGTGCCTGCGACCGTGTGCAGCGTGCCGACGGGTTTGCCCTCTGCCGTGATGGGCGTGCCGGGGGTGGCAGTGCCGGTGATGGCGACGCGGGCGAGGCCTTTGCGCAGCTCGGTTTTGTGTTTCATGCGGGCGGTGACCTCCTGGCCGACATAGCAGCCCTTTTTGAAGTCAACGCCGTTGAGCTGTTCGAAATTCATCTCGAGAATATAGCTGTCATCCGGGGTCAGCTCGATCCCTGTTTCGGGGATCATATTGGCCACGCGCAGCGCGTCCCAGTCGGTGTGCTCCTCCGTGCCGCCCCGATCATAGGCGCGCCAGCCCAGCGCGGGGGCGCGCGGGTCGGGAAAGGCCTGTTGCGGGGCTGGGCCAAGCCCGCGGGAGACCTCCATCTCGATGGGCGCAATCGCCACATCGGCGCGCAGCCGGTACATGGTGAGGCGTTTCAGCAGGGCGGGGGCCAGCGCGACGCCCACGTCAATCAGGATTGCGTCATCGCCCGGCACCAGAAAGAAGTCAGCGAGGTATTTGCCCTGTGGCGACAGCAGGGCCGCATAGACCAGCCCGTCTTTCAGCCTGGCCACGTCATTGGTGACCAGCCCTTGCAGGAAGTCCACCCGGTCCGCGCCGGTGACTTGCAGGATTTGCCTGTTGTTTACGCGCTCGCCCGGCATCTTCGCCCTCCCGCTTTGCTGTTGCATATCATATAGGGGGCGGGTGACGCTTCCAACAGGGGCCTTATGCCTGCTCATTTATCGATTGTGATCCCGGTGCTGAATGCGGGCGACGCGCTGCCCGCCCTGCTGGACAGCCTGCTGCCGGGTGTGGCGCAAGGGGTGATCCGCGAGGTGATTGTCAGCGATGGCGGCAGCACGGATGCCTCGGTGCGGCTGGCGCGCGATGCGGGATGCGAGGTGGTCAGCGGCCCTGCGGGGCGCGGCGGGCAGTTGCGGCGCGGCGCGGAGGGGGCGCGGGGGGACTGGCTGATGTTTTTGCATGCCGACACGCGGCTGCCACCCGGCTGGGTGGGGGCCGTCTGCACCCATCGTGACCCGGAAACGGCGGCGTATTTTCGGCTGGCCTTTCGCTCGGATGCGGTGATGGCGCGGGTGACAGCGGGGTGGGCGAACCTGCGCAGCAGGGTCTTCGGGCTGCCTTACGGGGATCAGGGCCTGCTGATCTCGCGCGCGCTTTATGACGCGGTGGGTGGCTATGCCGACATGCCGTTGATGGAGGATGTGGAGATCGCACGCAGGCTGAGCCCCGCGCTGGTGATGCTGCCCGAAACCGTGACCACCGATGCGGCGCGCTACCAGCGCGGCGGCTGGCTAAGGCGGGGGCTGCGCAACCTGTGGACGCTGGCGCG
>CAYXIZ010000292.1:0-2013 GCA_964465485.1 uncultured Rhodobacterales bacterium
CTTGCGCTCGCCCGGCGCCTTCGGCGTGCTTCCGGGCGGGGCAGTGCGGTGAACAGAGGTCTGGACTGTTCAGCGTGTCCGCTTGCCGAAGTGACCAACCTCACCCGCCCGTCTCCTCCTCTTTCTTCCCCCGTTCGCTCATCAGCCCCAGCAGGGCGGCCTCGAGGTCTCGGTTCAGGGCTTTGGCTTTCTCGATATAGGCCTCGTTCTGGGAGGCGGGGATGTCCTCGCGCCAGAGTTGGGCCAGTTGTTTGATGCCGTCGCGGTCCATGTCGTAGAAGGTGGTGGTCTGGATATGGGCCTCGTATTCCGTCAGCCCCATCTGTTCGAGCACGTAGCGCCCGGCGCGCAGGGAGCCGTCAAACATCTCGCGCACGATGTCATTGGCGCCCGCCTTGAACAGTCGGAACACCATCGGGCGGTCATAGGCGCGGGCGATGATGTGCAGGTCGGGGCGGGTGGCGCGGGCGTGGCGGACCAGTTTCAACGCGGCCTCGCGGTCATCAAGGGCCACCACCAGCACGGAGGCGGTCTCCAGCCCGGCGGAGTGCAGCAGGTCGGGGCGGGTGGGGTCTCCGAAAAAGCCCTTGAAGCCGAAGCGGCGCATCAGCTGGATCGTGTCGAGGTCATGGTCCAGCACGGTCGTCTTGAAGCCCGATTGCGTGACCAGCCGGTTGACCACCTGCCCGAAGCGGCCCACGCCCGCGATGATGACCGCGCCTTGTGCGTCGATGGCGTCGGGCTCCTGCGTGGTTGTGGTGACCCCGATGCGCGCGGCCAGCGCGTCATAGCCGATGAACAAAAGCGGGGTCAGCAGCATCGACAGGGCGACCACCAGCAAGAGAGTCTCCGACAGGGCGGTGGGGATCACGTCCTGCTGCACCGAAAAGCTGATCAGCACGAAGCCGAACTCGCCCGCTTGCGCCAGTGACAGGGTGAAGAGCACCTTGTCGCGGCCCCGGATTTTGAAGGCCATAGCCAGCGCGAAAAGCACCGCCGCCTTGATCGCCATCACCCCCAGCGTCATTCCAAGGATGGAGGCGGGGGCGGCGAAGAGCACCTCGAAATTGATGCCCGCGCCGACGGTGATGAAGAACAGCCCCAAGAGCAGGCCTTTGAACGGGTCGATATCGGATTCCAGCTCGTGGCGGAATTCGGAATTGGCCAGCACCACGCCTGCCAGAAACGTGCCAAGAGCTGGCGACAGCCCGACCAGCAGCATCAACACCGCCACGCCCACCACAAACAGCAGGGCCACGGCCACATACATCTCGCGCAGCTTGGCCCAGGCGATGTAGCGAAAGATCGGCCGCGTCAGGAAATGGCCCGCCAGAATGACGAAGACCACGGCCCCCAGCGTCACCAGCATGACGCCCCAATTGGGCAGGGTCTCGATCAGGGAGCGCACGCCCTCGGCGGCGCTTTCGGCCCCATGTGTGTCGCTATGCCCGTCCGCATGGCCGCTCGCTTGGCTCGCATTCATCCCCGCAATGCTCAGCAGCGGGATCGCGATCAGCATCGGGATCACCGCAATGTCCTGCGTCAGCAGCACGGAAAAGGCCGAGCGCCCGCCGCCCGTGCCCATCAGCTGCTTTTCGTTCAATGTCTGCAACACGATGGCGGTGGAAGACAGCGCGAAGATCAGGCCGATGGCGATGCTCATGCTGACCGGCTGGCCCAGCGCCATAGCCGCCGCCGCAATCAGCCCGGTGGTCACGGAGACCTGCAACCCGCCCAAGCCAATCAGCTTATGGCGCATGTCCCACAGCGCGCGGGGCTCCAGCTCCAGCCCGATGAGAAACAGCATCATGACCACGCCGAACTCGGCAAAATGTTGCAGGCTTTCGGTCTCGGAGCCGACCAGCCCCGCGACGGGTCCGATGATCACGCCCGCGACCAGATATCCCAGCACCGAGCCCAGCCCCAGCCGCACCGCCAATGGCACGGCGGCGCAGGCGGCCAACAGATAGATGGAGGATTGAAAAAGGAAGGAGTCCATGGGGGCACGGTCCT
>CAYXIZ010000293.1:0-2012 GCA_964465485.1 uncultured Rhodobacterales bacterium
TGATCCGCGGCTTCGTCTTCGCGATGATCTGGGGCGTGATCGTGGGGACGTATTCCTCCATCTTCGTGGCCTCGGCGATCCTGCTGTGGCTGGGGGTCAAGCGCGACTGGTCCAAGCCCGACCTGACCAAGACCGGCAATCAGTTCGGCAATGTCGACGCCTAGCCAAACCCTCTGGCAGTGACAGAAAAGGCCCGCCCGAAACCGGCGGGCCTTTTGTCATGCGCGCGCGGCCTAGCGCTGAAAGATGTTGAAGCTGGTGATGCGTCTCGAGCGGTCGCCGTCAAAGCGGTTGTACAGATCTGCGCTGTTGAACCGGGGCTGGTGGAAGCGGCCGCGCGCGAAGTCATGCGGGTGCACCCGGTGGCCGATCCGGTCACGGCGGTCAGAGCGGGTTTCGTTGAAGCTGGTTTGCTCGAAGCTATGCGTCTGGCTGTCATTGGCCAGAGGGCTCAGCCCAAACTCGGATTGGGAGTTGTTGGCGGAGGCCGCGCTGGGGGCCAGTGCCAAGCTGGCGATAACGGAAAGCCCGAGGGCGGCGGAGGAGAACAGTTTCATCATGTCGGTATTCCTTGAAGGGGGGCAAATAATGTCTGACTCCTTTTTAGGAAGTGCAGCAATAACGCACAACAAAACCATCCGTGTGAATTTCGTGTGCATTTTCGTGATTTTCGTGATGAAATGTTACAGGGTGCTTTTGGCCTAGGCATGGGGTGGCAAGTTGCTACCAAGGGCCATGGAGTGGGGCAGTCTTTTCACAACAGAGCTCGCTTGGGTCATCTTCGGCGCGGTGCTGGCCGGGCTGGTGCGCGGCTTTGCGGGATTTGGCACGGCGATGGTGTTTTTGCCGGTGGCCAGCTCGGTCGTGCCGCCGATCTGGGCGCTGACGATCATGGTGGTGATGGACGTGATCGGCCCCTTGCCCAACGTGCCACGCGCGTTGCGTGACGGGCATCCGGGCGATGTGCTGCGCCTGTCCTTTGGCATGTTGCTGGCCTTGCCCGTCGGGGTGCTGGTCTTGTCGATGATGGCGCCGGATGCGTATCGCTATGCCGTTTCGATCATCTCTTTGGTGCTGCTGGCAGCCTTGGTTCTGGGGCTGCGCTACCGCGGCGTGCTGGGCAAGCCGTTGATCTTCGGCACCGGCGCTGTTGGCGGCTTTCTGGCGGGCTCCACAGGCCTCGCCGGGCCGCCGGTGATCATGCTCTACATGGCCTCGACCCACCCGGCTGCGGTGATCCGCGCCAACCTGATGCTGTTCTTGATCTGCGCGGATGCGATGATGCTGGTCGTCTTCGCGCTGACCGGGTTCTTGTCGCTGACCCCTGTTCTCATGGGGTTGATTGTGGCGGTGCCCTATCTGCTGGCAAATGTCGCGGGCGCGGCTATCTTTAGACCGGATTACGAAAAAGCCTACCGCGTCGCCGCCTACACAATCATAGCGGTCACGGCGCTGAGCGGGCTGCCGATATGGGACTGAACACATGAAAATAACCGAGATCGACTTTGACGCCGCCAAACCCATCGACAGCTATGGCGACGGGTTCTTTCGCGTCGCCTCCGAGGTGCATCATGGCGATATGCTGATCTTTCCCGATGCGGTCCTGGCTTGGGGCGGTTATGCGGACCGCGCGGCCATTCTGGCGCAGGCTGACAAGATCGACGTGCTGTTCGTGGGCACGGGCGCTGAGATTGCCCATATCCCTGCCGATCTGCGGGCGGAGCTTGAGGGGGCCGGCATCGGCGTCGAGCATATGTCCACCCCCGCCGCCTGCCGCACCTATAACGTGCTGCTCAGCGAGGGCCGCCGCATCGGGGCGGCACTTTTGGCGGTCTGAGCGCCGTCCGCTCAAGGCGCGGAATTTCACCGAAATACCACGGGCCAGCCGCGCGAAGGCCCTTTTTGGGCCAGATTCGTCGCCAAGTTTAGCCTCGTTCACTACGAGGATATTTCATGAGCCTGATTAAAGCTGCCCTTATCTCGGCAACCCTTGCCATCCCCACCGTCGCCAC
>CAYXIZ010000294.1:0-1998 GCA_964465485.1 uncultured Rhodobacterales bacterium
GGTTGACGCGGCAGGCGTGGCCCTAGATCACACCTCATGAGCAATGCACCTATTCTGGTCTGGTTCCGCCGCGATTTGCGGCTGGACGACCATCCCGCCCTGACCGCCGCCGCCAAGAGCGGCCGGCCTGTCATCCCGGTTTTCATCCATGACGAGATTGTCGAGACGCATGGCGCGGCCCCGAAATGGCGGCTAGGGCTTGGGGTCGCGACGTTTGCGGAGAGCTTGGAGGGCATCGGCTCCAAGCTGATCCTGCGGCGCGGCGACGCGCTGGCGTGTTTGCGCGCGCTGATCAAGGAGACCGGGGCAGGGGCTGTATACTGGTCACGCGCCTATGACCCCGAGGCCATTGCGCGCGACAAGGGCGTCAAGGCGGGGCTGAAGGAAGACGGGCTGGAGGCGGAGAGCTTCACCGGGCATCTGCTGTTTGAGCCGTGGACCGTCGAGACCAAGACGGGCGATTTTTACAAGGTCTACACGCCGATGTGGAAATCGGTGCGCGACCGGCAGCTGGAGGCGTGTTTGCCTGCGGTGGAGGCATTGGAGGCGCCTGAGAGCTGGCCTGCAAGTGATGCGCTGGACGATTGGCAAATGGGCGCGGCCATGCAGCGCGGCGCGGATGTTGTTGCGCAATATGTTTGCGTGGGCGAGGCCGCGGCGCGGGCGCGTCTCGACGCGTTTATTGCCGAGAAGGTGGACGCCTATAAGGAGGCGCGGGACTTCATGGCGAAGGACGCCACCTCGCGCCTGTCGGAGAACCTGACTTACGGCGAGATTTCCCCGCTGACCTGCTGGCATGAGGGCTGGCGGGCTTTGGAGGATGGCAAGAAGGGCGCGGAGCATTTCCTGAAGGAGGTGGTTTGGCGCGAGTTTGCCTATCATCTGGCGTTTCACACCCCGCGCATCGTCAGCGACAATTGGCGGCCTGAATGGGACAGTTTTCCGTGGAAAGACGACGCGCGCGCAGCCGAGATCAAGGCGTGGAAACAGGGGCGCACCGGGATTGAGCTGGTCGATGCGGCGATGCGCGAGATGTATGTGACGGGCACGATGCACAACCGGGGCCGGATGATCGTGGGCTCGTATCTCACCAAGCATCTGATGACCCATTGGAAGGTGGGGCTTGAGTGGTTTGAGGATTGTCTGATCGACTGGGATCCGGCCTCCAATGCGATGGGGTGGCAATGGGTTGCGGGGTCGGGGCCGGATGCGGCTCCGTATTTCAGGGTGTTCAACCCTGACACGCAGGCGGAGAAGTTTGACAAGGGGGCCTCGTATCGGCGGCAGTTTCTGGCGGATGCGTATGGCGTGCATGGCGACGAGGCGAAGCTGTATTACGAGGCGATCCCGCGGAGCTGGGGGATGGGTGCCGACGATAGCTACCCTTCGCCGGTGGTGGATTTGGCCGAAGGGCGGGAGCGGGCCTTGGAGGCCTACCAGCAGCGTGAGAAAACGTGACTTAACGTGTCGCGAATTATCGTTGGCCCGAATGGACTTGAGCGGTCCGGGGCTATCTGCATAGAATAGTTAACAATCTTTGGGGGGTGCCGCGATGACCGTATTGACGTCGACGCAAGGCCAAGACGATCTGCCACGCTACTTTGCGCAGGCATTCCAAACGGCGCAAAAGGTTCAGTTTGGCCGGCTTGATATGAAGCTGGAAGACGGGCGCGTGTTTCGGGCCGAAGGGGCCAAGCCCGGCCCGGTGGCCGAGTTTACCGTTCATAATGACGACCTGTTCGCGCGGCTGATCCGCGAGGGGGATCTGGGGTTCTGTGACGCCTATCTTGACGGCTGGTGGTCGACGCCTGACCTGCAGGCCTTCATGGATTTGGTGCATGCCGATAATGACGAGGTCTATGACGGCTATCCGGGCATGGCGCTGGTGCGCGCTTACGAGAAGCTGCGGTTCTGGATGCAGTCGAACTCCAGGCGGCAGGCGAAGAAGAATATCAGCTATCACTATGATCTGGGCAATGATTTTTACGCGCTGTGGCT
>CAYXIZ010000295.1:0-1961 GCA_964465485.1 uncultured Rhodobacterales bacterium
GGTCCACTTTCCAGTACCATTGGGTGTAGATGTTGGCGGGCAGGTTCATGCGGGCCAGTTCGCGGGCGAGGCCTTGCTGGTCGTCGCCTTCTTTCGTTTGGGTGCCGATCATCTCTTCGTAATGATCATAGGCGCGCATGCTATCGTCCTTGAGGTAGCGCAGGACGCGGTCGGCCTCCTCCCCCGTCAGCGCCTCCCCCCGGCCCTGGTTGTTGATGACCGATTGCGCGGCGAGATGTTCGGGCGCGGGGATGTAGAATTCGCGGTCGAGGATCGAGTAGCGGGCGGAGTATTCGTTGACGTTGGCGGTGCGGTGCCGGATCCATTGCCGCGCCACGAAGACGGGCAGCTTGACGTGCAGCTTGACCTCGCACATCTCGAAGGGTGTCGAGTGCCAGTGCCGCATCAGATAGCGGATCAGCCCGGCATCGTTTTGCACCGACTTGGTGCCGCGCCCGTAGCTGACACGGGCGGCCTGACAGATCGCCGCATCGTCGCCCATATAGTCGATCACCCGCACAAAGCCGTGGTCGAGCACCGGGATGGCCTTGTAAAGATGCGCCTCCATCCCCGGGACCGTGGCGCGCATGGTGGTGGCGCTCTGGCTGCGGAGCTCCTCGATTTCCTGGGCTTGCTCGGGGGATATGGGCATTGGGGGCCTCTTTTTGGCTGCTTGGGGCTGTGGCGAGGCTATATCTTGGGGCCAAAGCAGGCCGCAGATCAAGATAATGTGGGCAGTTATCCCCAAGAGATTGGCGTTGCAGCCCGCGCCCGGGCCGGTAGATTGCCCCCCATGGCAGATTGGGGCACACGCGCGTTGGAACGGCGGTTGGGCGACCGGCTGCGCGCCCGCCTGCCCGGCTGGGCCGCGGAAACCGTCATGTTCTTCGCCAAACAGGCCTGGGCTGCGCTGTTCGGCCTGCTGTTTCTGGCGGCGCTGATGATCTCCAAAGCGGTGTGGCAACCGGACTGGGTGATCACCCGCTTTGACGGGCTGTTCATCTTCGCCATCGTCACCCAAGCCTTCATGCTCTGGAGCGGGTTGGAAAGCTGGGAAGAGGCGCGGGTGATCGTGATCTTCCACCTCACCGGCACCATCATGGAGTTTTTCAAGGTCGCGCAAGGCAGCTGGTCCTACCCCGAGGAGGCCGTGATCATGGTCATGGGCGTGCCGCTTTTCTCCGGGTTCATGTACGCCTCGGTGGGCTCTTACGTGGCGCGGGCGACGCGGATATTCGACATGAAGTTCGCCCCCTACCCGCCCCTGTGGGTGACGTTTTTCTTCGGCGCGCTGTGCTACATCAATTTTTTCGCGCATCACTTCACCTATGACATCCGGGTGGCGCTGTTCGTAGGCTCCGTGCTGATATTTGGCCGCACGCGGGTGTGGTTCTTCGCCGGAAACCGCGCGCGCTGGATGCCGATGCCGCTGGCCGCCCTGATGTGCGGGCTGGTGCTGTGGGTGGCGGAATTTGTGGGCACCACGGTGACGGCCACCTGGGTCTATGCGGGCCAGGCGCGCTGGGAGACGGTGAGCTTTGCCAAGATGGGCAGCTGGTATTTGCTGCTTTACGTGGCCTTCATCACGGTGACGCTGGTCAGCCGCAGCGCGTTGATCCCGCACAAAATACGCCCCGAGGACCGCGACGCGATTATCGGCACCGAAATGAATGGCCGCGCGGGCAGCGCGGGCTAGGTTTGCCCCCAAAGGAGAGAGATCATGAAAGTTGAATACCTACACACGATGCTGCGGGTTAAGGATTTGGACGCCTCGATTGCGTTTTACAAGATGCTGGGGCTGGTGGAGCGCCGCCGGACGGAAAACGAAGGCGGGCGGTTCACGCTGGTGTTTTTGTGCCCGCCGGATCAGGCAGATGGCCGCGCGGATGTGGAGCTGACTTATAACTGGGACGGCGATGACGGGCTGCCTTCGGACAGCCGTCATTTCGGGCATCTGGCCT
>CAYXIZ010000296.1:0-1959 GCA_964465485.1 uncultured Rhodobacterales bacterium
GGCGGGGCCTGCGCGATGAAGCTGCATGAGGATTGGGGCACCACGCCCGGCGCGATTGATTGCTGCCTGACCGTGGCCGATGACATGGATGTGCAGGTGATGATCCACACCGATACGCTCAACGAAAGCGGCTTTGTGGAAAACACAGTCGCGGCCATGAAAGGGCGCACGATACATGCGTTTCACACCGAGGGCGCGGGCGGCGGGCATGCGCCGGATATCATCAAGATTTGTGGCGATCCGAATGTGCTGCCCTCCTCGACCAACCCGACGCGGCCCTACACGGTGAACACGCTGGAAGAGCATCTCGATATGCTGATGGTGTGCCACCATCTGGACAAGTCGATCCCCGAAGACGTGGCCTTTGCTGAATCGCGTATTCGGCGCGAGACCATCGCGGCGGAGGATATCTTGCACGATATGGGGGCGTTCTCGATCATTGCCTCCGACAGTCAGGCCATGGGGCGGGTGGGCGAGGTGCTGATCCGCACCTGGCAGACGGCCGATAAGATGAAGAAACAGCGCGGGCGGCTGAGCGAGGAGCAGGGCGAGAACGACAATCTCCGCGTGCGGCGCTATATTGCGAAATACACGATCAACCCCGCGATTGCCCATGGGGTGTCGCGGCATGTGGGCTCGGTTGAGGTGGGCAAACGGGCGGATCTGTGCCTCTGGACCCCGGCCTTTTTCGGGGTGAAGCCGGAGATGGTGCTGATGGCGGGCGCGATTGTCTGTGCACAGATGGGGGATCCGAATGCGTCCATCCCGACGCCGCAGCCGGTCTATACGCGGCCCATGTTTGGCGCGATGGGCAACGCCGTGGAGCGCTCTGCGGTGGTGTTTACCTCTGACGCCGCCATGCAGGACGATCTGCGCGGCAGGCTTGGGCTGACCAAGGAGTGTGTCGCGGTGGAGAACACGCGCGGGATTGGCAAGAAGGACCTTGTGTTGAACGACGCGCTGCCGGTGGTGGAGGTGAACCCGGAGACCTATGAGGTGCGCGCGGATGGGGAGCTGTTGACCTGCGAGCCCGCCGAAGTGCTGCCGATGGCGCAGCGCTATTTCCTGTTTTAGGGTTTGGCACGGGGCGCCGCGTCCAAACCAGAGGCACTTTATGGGGGCTCTGCCCCCAAACCCCCGGAGTATTTTTGAAGCAATGATGGGGGTGGCCCGTTACTGTGGAGATGTTGAGTAAGGAGCTTCTATGCCGATACGGAACCGATTTGCAGAGCTGCATCCCGAGATCACCGCGTGGCGGCGCGATTTTCATGCCCATCCAGAGCTGCTTTATGACACGGAGCGGACCTCCGGCATTGTGGCGGGCAAGCTGCGCGGGTTTGGCTGTGACGCGGTCGTCGAGGGGCTGGGGCGCACCGGAGTCGTGGGGGTGATCCACGGGAAGGGCGGCGCAGGTGGCAAGGTGATTGCGCTGCGCGCCGATATGGATGCGCTGCCGATTTTGGAGGCGACGGGGGCGGCCCATGCCTCGAAGACGCGAGGCTTGATGCATGCCTGCGGGCATGACGGGCATACCGCCATGCTGCTGGGGGCCGCGCAATATCTGGCGGAGACGCGCAATTTCGAGGGCAGCGTGGCACTGGTGTTTCAGCCTGCCGAGGAAGGCGGCGCAGGCGCGGAGGCAATGGTGCAGGACGGGTTGATTGAGCAGTTCGGCATCTCGGAAATTTACGGCATGCACAACTCGCCCGTGGTGCCACTGGGAGAATTCGCGATCCGGTCTGGGCCGTTTTATGCGGCCTGCGACAGCTTCACCATCAAGCTGCGCGGGCGGGGCGGGCATGCGGCGCGGCCCAACCAGACGGTGGACACCACGCTGGCAGGATCGGCGGTGGTGATGGCGCTGCAATCCATCGTGTCGCGCAACGCCGATCCGCAGCAGCCGCTGGTGGTCTCCGTGACCTCGTTTCGCACCGAAAGCGACGCCTATAACGTGATCCC
>CAYXIZ010000297.1:0-1936 GCA_964465485.1 uncultured Rhodobacterales bacterium
ACGCCCAGTTTGCGGGCCACGGCTGCCGCCTCCAAACCGATATAGCCGCCCCCCACGATCAGCGCTTTGGCACCTTCGCGGAACGCGGCCTCCATCGCGTCGACATCAGCCAAGGTCCGCACCACAAAGACGCCGTCCAGATCGCCGCCAATGCTGGCAGGCAAGCGGCGCGGGGCGGATCCGGTGGTAAACACCAGCTGGTCGTAGCCAATCACATCGCTGCCGACGGTCACGGTCTTCGCCGCCACATCCACGGCCTCCACCGCCTCCCCCATGCGCAGGTCAATCGCGTTCTCGGCGTAAAACTCCAGCGGGCGCAGATAGAGCCGCTCTTCCTCCATCTCGCCCAGCAGGTAGGCCTTGGACAGCGGAGGCCTTTGGTAAGGCGGCACCGGCTCTTCGCCGATCAGGGTGATCTGGCCGTCAAAGCCCATATTGCGCAGCTTGGCCGTCAGCGCGCATCCGGCTTGGCCTGCCCCGATGACAACAATATGGCTCATAACTGCACGGCTTCCCGGTTGGTCTTTGTCGCCCCTGACCCTATATGAGCAGGACCGACAAACTCAATCAGGGAAAGAACCGTCATGACATTATCTGTGGGCGACACGCTGCCAAATGCTGATCTGTACCGTATGGGCGCGGAGGGGCCGGAAAGCGTCTCCATGGACAGTCTGACCAAGGGCCGCAAAGTGGTGATCTTCGGGCTGCCGGGCGCCTATACCGGAACCTGCACCACGGCGCATGTGCCCAGCTTTATGCGGACCAAGGATGGTTTCGCGGCCAAAGGCGTGGACGAGATCATCTGCCTGTCGGTCAACGACCCGTTCGTGATGGACGCCTGGGGCAAAAGCACTGGCGGCACGGAAGCAGGCGTGACCTTCCTTGGTGATCCCGCCTCTGAATTCACCAAAGCGGCGGGCATGGATTTCGACGCGCCGCCCGCAGGGCTGCATGGCCGCTCCAAACGCTATGCGCTTTATGCCGAGGACGGTGTGGTGAAGGTGCTGCAAGCCGAAGACAACCCCGGCATGTGCGAAACCTCCGGCGGTGAGGCTTTGCTCGCCTCGCTTTAATACCGGGCCAAACGCATTGAAAAAGGCGGCTCCTGAACCGGGGCCGCCTTTTTCTATTCTGCTACATTGATCAAGGTTCGGGTCGGGAAGGGGATGTCGACCCCGCCCGCATCCAGCGCCTCTTTGACCTTGCGTTTCATGTCGGCCTGATACTGGAAATAGTCCGAGCTGTTGCACCAGACGCGCACCAGAAAATCCACCGAGGAGGCGTTCAGGTTGTTAACCTGCAAGAAAGGCGCGGGGTCCGCGTGGCTGCGCGGGTCGGCCATAATGGTGTCGCGGATGATCTTTTCGGCCTCGGCCAGATTGGCGCCATAGCCCACGCCAAACTCCCATTCCGCCCGCCGCGTCGGGTAGACCGAATAATTGATGATCGTGTTACCCCACACTTCCGAATTCGGGACGATGATCTGGAAATTGCCGACGGCGGCCAGCTCCGTGAAGTTCAGCGAGATGTCTTTGACGGTGCCCATCTTGTCGTTGATCACCACCAGATCGCCCAGCTTGATCGGGCGGAACAGGATGATCATCACACCTGCTGCGACGTTGGACAGCGTGCCTTGCAGGGCCAGACCAATCGCCAGACCGGCGGCGCCGATGACGGCCACCACAGAGGTGGTCTGCACCCCGAACGTGTTGAGGATAAACAGCGCGGCGAAGGCCAGAATGACGTAGCGGGCGATGTTGGACAGGAAGTTGAAGAGCGTGTCGTCCAGCCGCTTGTGGCGCTGCGCCAGCCTCCGGATGCGCCCCGCGACCCAGGCCGAGACGATGAAGGCCACCAGCACGATCACAATGGCGGTGACAAGGTTGCCCGCCGTGCTGATCAGAAATTCCAGCGTCACCAGCTCCGACAGGCTGCG
>CAYXIZ010000298.1:0-1925 GCA_964465485.1 uncultured Rhodobacterales bacterium
ACGAACCGCTCCCGCCGCTCGTCGGAGCGGTAATAGGCGTTCTGCATGGCGCCCAGCACTTTGAACACGCCCTTATGCTCGCGCATGAACAGTTTGCGGGCCAGTTGCAGGTCTTTGACCCGGCCGCTCTCTAGACAGGCCGCCGCCGCCGTGGCAGCAACGCGCCCGCCGACCATCGCATAGTAAATCCCTTCGCCCGAAGACGGCGCCACAACGCCCGCCGCATCCCCCGCCAGCACCACGTCCGAGCCGTTGTCCCAGCGGTCCATCGGGCGCAGCGGGATCGGCGCGCCCTCTTTGCGGATGGTCTTGCAATCGGCCAGCCCCGAGGAGGCCCGCAGCGCCGCCGTCGCCTGTTTCAGGTCGATGCCGTCAATGCCGGTGCCCATGCCCACGCTGGCCGATTTGCCATGCGGGAAGACCCAGCCGTAGAAATCCGGGCTGATTGTGCCGTCATAGATCACGTCGCAGCGCTTGGGATCGTAGCTGCCGACCTTGCCGGGGGCCTCGATGATCTCGTGATAGGCGATCACATACGGTATCTTGTCGCCGCCCGGCACTTCCTGCAGCGCCACTTTGGAGCGCGCGCCATCCGCGCCGATGACCAGCTTGGTCGCCAGTTCTAACGTGTTGCCGCTGACCTTGTCGCGGTAAATCACCTTCGCGCCATCCGCGTCGCGGTCGATCCGAATGAACGTGCCAGTGTATCTGTGCGCGCCCGCACCTTTGGCCCGCAGCCGCAGGTACTCGTCGAAATACTCGCGGTCCACCATGCCGACAAAGCCGTTCTCGATCGGGATATCGACCTGCCGCTGCGTGGGCGAGATCATCCGCGCAGTGTCGATCTTCGCCACGATCTGGCTTTCGGGAATGTTAAAATCCTCGATCAACCTTGGCGGCACCGCGCCCCCGCAAGGTTTGATCCGCCCGTCCCGGTCCAGCATCGCGACCCGCTTGCCGGAGCGCGCCAAATCCTCTGCCGCCGTCGCCCCGCAGGGGCCCGCGCCTATTACGACCACGTCATACATATCTCATTCCCCCGGTACGAGCGCCGCGCGGGCGCCCTGTGAGTTTTCCATGATGCGGCTGGCCATAAAGGCCGAGGCCGCGAATAAAATCGCCTCGAATGTGAAGACTGCGCCGAAGGCCAGCCCGTCGGGCAAACCTGCGCGGGCGAGGTCAACCAGAGCAGCGCCTGTCAGCCCGCCAAACCCCGCCGCAATCGCTTGCGCGGCACCCCAAAGGCCCATCCGTGTGCCTTCACGTTGCCCGCGTCCTTCCGAGGCCAGCGCCATCATCGCGCCAATCGCGGCCACCGCAAACATGCCGTTGAAAAAGCCAAGGAGCACCACCAGCGGCGTCAGCGGCGCGCTGAGCAGCCCAAAGCCCGTCATCGCAATCGCGCCCAGCACCGCCGCGCTGCCAAGACAGCCCGCCATCACCCATGTCCTGAGCGCGCCGCGGCGCAACCCCGTGGCCATGATGCCAACGATCAGCATGCCGATGAACACGCCGCCATTTTGCGCCCCGCTCAGGGAGGTCGATTGCCCCGGCGTGAAGTTGAACACGAGGCCCGCATAGGGCTCCAAGATCAGTTCCTGCATGAAATAGGCGTTCATCGACAGGAACACGAAGAGGGTGAAGACCCGCGTCTTCCGCTCCGCCCAGATCTCGCGCATGCCGTCCATGAAAGGGGTCGGCGGCTCGGGGGCGATCGGTGTGACGCGCTGCTCGATCCGGCCCACGGCGATCACGGTCAGCACGAAGGCCAGCCCGACCACCACGGCCACGACGCTCAACAGGCGGGCCGGCGAATAGGGATCCAGAAAGCTGCCCGCCACGCCAGCGGTCATCGCGATCCCGAAGATCATCATCAGCCACGTGATCGTCGCCGCAGCGGCCCGTCTATGCGGGGCCGTGGCCGT
>CAYXIZ010000299.1:0-1923 GCA_964465485.1 uncultured Rhodobacterales bacterium
GCCGCCGAGCTGCGCGAGAACCCGGATGTGAAGGAATTCTATCTTGGGGTGTCTGAGGAAGGGCGGAAGTCGTTTCGGGATGTGCGCTCCTACCGGCGGCGCAAGCGCTGGTTGAGCTGACGGATCTGCATATTTTTGCCAAGATGAAACTGGGG
Organism: uncultured Rhodobacterales bacterium; assembly: GCA_964465485.1. Lineage (GTDB taxonomy): Bacteria > Pseudomonadota > Alphaproteobacteria > Rhodobacterales > Rhodobacteraceae > Litoreibacter. Next base: position 156 of record CAYXIZ010000299.1, read on the forward strand.
CTGATATGAGCTATTTCGACGGTTTGGAAACCCGCAGCGCGGATGCGCGCGAGGCAGGCCAGCTGGCGCAACTTTCGGTGTTGGGCGTGGAGGATTTGGCCGCGATGCCTGTGCTGCGCAAATCGGACCTGTCCAAATTGCAGGCCGCCGACGGCCCGTTTGGCGGGCTTCATGTCGGCGATGTCGCGCACGTGTTTCAATCTCCGGGGCCGATTTATGAGCCCGGCGGCGTCACCCATGACTGGTGGCGGTTTGGGCGGTTCCTGCATGCCGCAGGGATTGGCGCGGGCGACGTGGTGCAGAATTGTTTTGGCTACCATCTGACGCCAGCAGGTATGATGTTTGAAAACGGCGCGCGGGCTGTGGGTGCGCGGGTGCTGCCAGCGGGCACCGGCCAGACCGAACTGCAAGCGCGCGCGGCCCACGACATTGGCTGCACCGCCTATGCGGGCACGCCGGATTATCTGAAGGTGATCCTCGACAAGGCCGATGAAATGGGGCTGGAACTGGCCTTCAAGACGGCCTGCGTTTCAGGTGGCGCGCTGTTTCCGGCGTTGCGGCAGGGCTACGCGGATCGCGGGATTTCCTGCCTGCAATGCTACGCCACCGCCGATCTGGGCCACATCGCCTATGAAAGCCCCGCGATGGAGGGAATGATTTTGGACGAAGGCGTCATTGTCGAGATCATGACACCCGGCACCGCCGACCCGGTGGCAGAGGGCGAGGTGGGCGAGGTTGTGGTCACATCTTTGAACCCGGATTATCCGCTTATTCGGTTTGCCACGGGCGACATGAGCGCCTTTATGGCCGGACAGTCGCCCTGTGGGCGGACGGGAAAGCGTATCAAAGGCTGGATGGGCCGCGCGGATCAGACGACGAAGATCAAGGGCATGTTCGTGCGCCCCGAACAGGTGGCGGATTTCGTGAAGCGCCACCCTGAGGTGACCCGCGCCCGGGTTGTTGCCACTCGCGATGGCGACGCAGACGCCATGACCGTGCGTATCGAGGCCCCCGAGGGCGGCGATTACACAGCCAGCCTGCAAGAGGTGCTGAAGCTGCGCGGCGATGTTGAAATTGTGCCCGGCGGAACCCTGCCTGCGGATGGGGTGTTGATCGAGGACAAGCGCAGCTACGATTGACGCGCAACCATGCCAAAGGAGCGTCTTTTATGAGAGTGTTTTTGCTATCCGCCCTGATGGGGGCCACCGGGTTCAGCGCCGCAGCGGGGGACGTAGCCCTGCTGATCGCGAATGAGAATTACGACAATGGCCGTGACATTCGGGCGGCAGACGACCTGCTGGACGCAGAGGACGCCTTGGAGGCGGCCGGGTTCGAGGTGCTCACAGGCGAGGATGTGTCGACCGCAGGGCTGCGCGGCCTCGTGGAAGAGCTACAGCAAAAAGCGGATGGTTCGGGGCGGATCATTATTGCGGCCGCTGGGCATTTTGCGCGTTCCGGCAGTGGCAGCTGGATATTTGGAACCGACGCCGATACGCCAAGCCGTCTGAGTGCGGGCGCGCAGGGTGTGGCTTTGGAGGCATTGATCGGCGTGGCCGGAGCGTCTGCGGGGCAGGCAGTGGTGCTGCTTGGCACGGAAGAGCGGGAGTTTGCGTTGGGCTCTGGTCTGGAGGCCGGGATCAAAGCACCAGAGGCAGAGCAGGGCGTGACCATTGTCACAGGCGGCGCCTCAGAGATCGCGGCGTTTGTGCAAGGCGAGCTGCTGGCAGACGGTCAGAGCGTTGTGGCCAGCTTGAGCCGCGCGCCGAGC
>CAYXIZ010000300.1:0-1889 GCA_964465485.1 uncultured Rhodobacterales bacterium
CAGACCCTCAAGCTGCTCAGCGAAAACCCGGAGCAATACCCCGACGCCGCCGTCGAAGGTGTGCGCCGCGCGCTGGGCCTTGGCGCAGATGACCCGCTGCCCAAAGGCCAGATCGAGGCCGTCAAAATGGGCACCACCGTCGCCACCAACGCGCTGCTCGAGCGCAAGGGCGACCCCACCTTGCTGCTGATCACCAAAGGCCTGCGCGACCTTCTGCGCATCGGCTACCAAAACCGCCCGCGCCTGTTTGATCTGGAAATCAAGCTGCCCGAGCTGCTGTACAACGACGCCGCCGAGATCCCCGGCAGGCTCGACGCGCAAGGCCATGAGATCGAGCCGCTGGACGAAGACGCCGCCCGCACGGCGCTGCAAGCGGCCTTTGATCAAGGCACGCGCGGCGTGGCCATCGCCTTCATGCACGCCTATCTCAACCCCGCCCATGAGGACCGCATCGCCGCCATTGCCAAGGAGATCGGCTTCACCCAAATCTCCACCTCCTCGGGTACCTCGAAGCTGATCAAGCTCGTCGGGCGCGGCGACACCACCGTCGTCGACGCCTACCTCTCCCCCATCCTGCGCCGCTATGTCGATCAGGTCGCAAGCGCGCTCGGCGACGCCAAGCTGTTCTTCATGCAATCGAACGGCGGCCTCACCGACGCGCGCCTCTTTCAGGGCCGCGACGCGATCCTGTCCGGCCCCGCAGGCGGCGTGGTCGGCATGGTGAAAACCGCGCAAGCCGCAGGTTTTGACAAGCTCATAGGCTTCGATATGGGCGGCACCTCCACCGATGTCTGCCATTACGCGGGCGAGTATGAGCGCAGTTTCGAAACCCAAGTCGCAGGCGTCCGCATGCGCGCGCCGATGATGAACATCCACACGGTCGCCGCAGGCGGCGGCTCCATCCTGTCCTTCCGCGATGGCCGCTATCAAGTCGGCCCCGAAAGCGCGGGCGCGGATCCCGGCCCGGCTTGTTATCGCCGCGGCGGGCCGCTCACCGTCACCGATTGCAACGTCATGCTCGGCAAGCTCAACGCCGCGCATTTTCCGGCGATTTTTGGCCCCAATGCCGATCAGCCGCTCGACATAGAAGTGGTCCGCCAAAAGTTCGAAACGCTGGCGGCTGAAATTGCGCAAACCACCGGTCTCGACCCGCTCACGCCAGAGCAAACCGCCGAAGGCTTCCTGCGCATCGCCGTCGAAAACATGGCCCGCGCCATCAAGAAAATCTCCGTGGAGCGCGGCTATGACGTGACCCGCTACACGCTCAACTGCTTTGGCGGGGCAGGCGGGCAGCATGCCTGCCTGATCGCTGACACGCTGGGCATGAAGACCGTGTTCCTGCATCCCTTCGCAGGTGTTCTCAGCGCATTTGGCATGGGTCTGGCCGACATCCGCGCCTTGCGGGAAGAGCAGTGCAATGCACGGCTCTCGAACAGCAAAGACGCCGGAAAACGCCTCGACGCGATGGCCATAGACGCGGCGCTTGAGGTCGAGACCCAAGGCGTCTCGCCTTCGCAAATCACCACGCTCAAACGCGCCCATCTGCGCTACAAAGGCGCGCATCAATCCTTGGCTGTGCCTTTCGGCACGCCCGCCCAAATGACCCGCGATTTCGAGGCCGCGCATATCACCCGCTTCGGCTTCGCCTCGCCCTCCCCCGATCTGCAAATCGACATGCTCTCAGTGGAGGCCATCGGCGCAGGCGACGCCGTCAGCGACGCCGCCCAGACCACCGACACAAAGGCCGCACCCTTCGCCCAAGTCCAAATGGCCGGACAAACCGCGCCGCTTTACCGCCGCGAAGACCTGCCGCAGGCCCAGAAAATCAACGGGCCCGCGATTATCACGGAGGCCACCGGCACCAATATCATCGAACCCGGCTGGCAGGC
>CAYXIZ010000301.1:0-1879 GCA_964465485.1 uncultured Rhodobacterales bacterium
GGCGCGCATCTGTTCTCCAAACATCGCTACCTGTCGGCGCAGATGCAGGCCTATATGAAAGACAATCTCTGGCTGGAGCTCGGCGCCAAGGCCAACGCCAATATGGCGCGACTGGCCAAGGGTCTTGCCAGCATCAAAGGGGCCGAAATCCCCGACGCGCCGCAAGCCAACATGGTCTTCGCCCATCTGCCCCGCGCCGCGCATAAGCGCGCCATGGCGGCGGGCGCGAAATATTACCTCTTTCCGATGAACGTGTCGCTGGAAGACGGCCCAGATGACGAGTTGATCCGCTGCCGCATGGTCTGCGACTGGTTCAAGACGTCAGAGGAAATTGATCAGATGATCTCCACGCTGCGGGGCTGATCGGCGATAAAGGCCGAGATCAGCGCGGCCACCTCCACCGCATGGGTCATGGGCGCCATATGCCCCGCGCCGTCGATCACCTCGCGTGTGATGTTGGGGATCTGACCTTCCAAGGCTGCCTGAATGCCCGCAATCACAGGCGGCGACTTGGACCCTTCGATCAGCAGGCATGGCACGTCGATCTGGCTCAAGCGGTCCCGGACTTTGCCGCTATCCTCTGTGGTCGAGGCCCCGGTGGCCGCGACCAGCGGCATGCGCTGCGTGATATAGTCCATCGCATCGGGCTTGAGGCTCTCCCACGCGCTGCCATCGCCCCAGAGACCGGTGAAGCCGCGCGCGGCGGTGACCAGATCGCCCACCGCAACGGCCCCCATGAAAGCCCGACTGTCGCGCTTATGCGCTTTGAACAAGGCAGGTTCCTGCTGCTGCGTGGCCGCAAAGAAAACCGGCTCGATTAGGGTCAGGCTGCGCACCATTTCGGGATGATCCACCGCGATGCGCAGCGCCACGTAGCCTCCGTAGGAATGCCCGATAATATGGGCGGGCCGCTCCAGCAGCCCCAGCCCCATGTCACGCGCCATCTCCGCGTAGTCGCGCGACCTGTCCCAATCTTCCGACAGCCCATGGCCCGGCAGGTCAGGCGCAATCATCGACATGCCCTTGCCCATCTTGGCCATCATCATGTCAAGCGAGCGCGCTTGGGCCAGCATGCAATGCAGCACCAGCGCCTCCTCCGGGCCGTGGCCCGAACGCAGAAAATGGGTCATCGCGCCGCCTGACGCTTGAATGGGCATGGGGCGACCCTAGAGCTTGCCTTGCAGGTAGAGATCAAGATCCTCGATCTTGTCCTGGCCCCAGAACCGCTCGTCGCTGTCGGTAATATAAAACGGCGCGCCGAAGACGCCCTTCTCGACCGCCTCTTCCAGATTGGCGGCGTATTCCTCGGCGCCCGCGAGCATGCCGCTATCGACAAGGCCTGCGTCAAAGCCATGCGCCTCCAGCAGCTCGCGCACCACGGCGTCGTCAGCCACGTCGCGTTCCTCTGCCCAGACGGCGCGCACAAAGCCGTGCACAAGCCCGGCCAGATCGCCGCCGCCCGCATGTTGCGCCGCAATGATCGCATAGGAAGAGGGTGCGGGATTGGTCGGCCAATGCGCAGGCTTGAGGTTCATCTTCATGCCCAGCTTGGAGGCCGAGCGGCGCATCTCCTGCAACCGCCATTCCTGCCGGTTGATGTGGCGCTGCGGCGGAGGCGTGCCCCCGGTGCGGCCAAACAGCCCCATAATGTCCAGCGGCTTGTAGCTGATCGTGGCACCGTGCTTGGCCGCCACCTCCTCCATGCGGGTGCCCGCGAGGTAGGTGTAGGGGGACAGGGTCGCAAAATAGTAATCAATGTGGGTCAAGCTGGGCGTCCTTCGGGCATAAGTTGTTTGCACCACGCTAACGGGGTGCTAAGCGGTGTGCAATGTCGCGAAAAGGCGGGGGCCTGCGTGACGCTGCGCGCTGCCAACTTCCG
>CAYXIZ010000302.1:0-1863 GCA_964465485.1 uncultured Rhodobacterales bacterium
GCAAGAAGCCGGGGCCGTCGAAACTGCGCAAACATATTGGCAGCAATCCCAATCGCGGCGACTAGGGAGACCCAAGTGAGATGAGCTGGATCAAGACCATTGCCTACGAGGACGCGGATGCGCGGTTGAAGCCGCTTTATGACCGCGTCACGGGGCCTGACAACAATGTCGACAATATAATGATGGCGCATTCGCTGCGGCCGCATTCTATGGAGGGGCATATGCTTCTCTATAAGAACTGCATCCATCATGCCTCGAACACCGTGCCGAAATGGTATCTGGAAACCTTGGGCGTCTGGGTGAGCCTGCTGAATGGCTGCGATTATTGCGTGGAGCATCATTTTGCCGGGCTGCGGCGGTTGCTGGGCGATGACACCCATGCCGACGGGATCCGCGCCGCGTTGGAGGCCAGAGCCGTGACCAACACGCCTTTGGAAGCGCGCCATCACGCAGGTCTGGTCTATGCCGAAAAACTGACCCGCGACCCGGCGGGAATGGTTGAGGCGGATGTTGTGGCCTTGCGGGACGCGGGCTGGCCGGATGGCGAGATCCTCGAGATCAATCAGGTCGTGGCGTATTTTTCCTATGCCAACCGCACGGTTCTGGGGCTGGGCTGCTCTGTGAAAGGCGACGTTTTGGGGCTGTCGCCGAACAATTCGGATGACCCTGACGATTGGGGTCATTCCTAAGGAGCGCGTGCCGCGCGTTTTCTTGATGTTGCGCGCGTAGAAGATTCGGCCTCAATCCGCCGCAATGGTGCGTGCATCTCAGCAGCAGTTTTCTAAGCAAAGCAAGAGGCAGCCGCGACCGTGCCGCCCCCCGGCTTTCTTCAGTTTTTCAAACTGCGCCGCTCAATCGCCATCCCGATCCCCGCCTGCCGCAAGGCCGCGTTGAACGCGCGGGTATCAATGCCACCGGCGGAGGCAAGGGCCATCAGCTTTGCAAGGTGCTCCGGCGCTGTGTCGATGTCGATCTTGCCAAGGATATCGGCTGGATCGAACGCCTCTCCCGGCGTCAGGTCGGGGGTGGTGAAGCCGCCTGCCTCGGGTGGGATTTCGGTCTCGCCCATGCCTGATGCAAGTTGCAGTGCTGCCTGGGTCTGGCTTTTGATCGCGCCATCCTCGCCGAAATAGACGGCGCGGTTCTGCGGGGTCAAAAGGACGCGCGCGGGGTGGTCCAGCTGGGGGACGAACTCCAGCGAGGGGCCAAAGCCCTCCACATCAGCCGGCAGGCGTAAGGTGACATAGCCGCGCGCCTCAAAGTCGGCAGGGTCCTCCGTACCGTCGCCGACCGGGCATGGGAACGGGTCATCGGGCAAGACTGCGAGCTTGGCTGTCGCATGTGGGGGTATGACGATGTCCGGGCGCAGCCGGAATGAAGGTGCGGCAGCCGCGCCATCCAGCTCAAAACTGAAGTCATTATTGACGCCTGCCACGTCGACAATGGCGACGGTATTTTGCGCCAGAGTCCGCATGGGGTCGGGTACAGATGACGTCACAAAATCCACGCGAAATCGGAGCTCGACGTCCTCGAAATTTGAAATGTTGAGGAAGTATCCCTGCAAGACAGTATCCGCTGGTGGCACGGGAGATTGCGGTTTGAAAATAAGCTCGAAACTGGAAACGTTCATGAAAACCTCACTAAAATAAATGAAAGTAATGAGTCTCAAAATAACATAAAATCGCTGTTTTCCCTAGAAGTGATTACGACGGGCAAAGCTGTGGCAACGCCAGAACGCGTTGAGAGGTTGGAATAACGTGCAGGGGGACCGTCTGCCGGCGCAGGCACAAAAAGGTGCTGCGGGGCGCTGGAAACAGGTCAGAACTCGTCGCTTGCCCCGTCATTCTGCCAAGGCTTCACGAG
>CAYXIZ010000303.1:0-1856 GCA_964465485.1 uncultured Rhodobacterales bacterium
CCAATTGCACGCCCCTGCCGCCCCACCTATACTGCGGCAAAACATAAAAAGAGGGCGGTCATGGCAGACGATCTACTTGAAACGGGTCCCGAGACCTATGACGCCTCCTCCATCGAGGTGCTGGAGGGGCTGGAGCCCGTGCGCAAGCGCCCCGGAATGTATATCGGCGGCACGGATGAGCGCGCGTTGCATCATCTGGTGGCCGAGGTGCTCGACAACTCCATGGACGAGGCCGTGGCGGGCCACGCCAACCGGATCGAGGTGGAGCTGAACGACGACTATTCCGTCACCATCCGCGACAATGGCCGTGGCATCCCGATCGACCCGCATCCGAAATTCCCCGACAAATCCGCGCTGGAGGTGATCCTGTGCACGCTCCACGCGGGCGGCAAGTTCTCCGGCAAGGCCTATCAGACCTCCGGCGGTTTGCACGGCGTGGGGGCCTCCGTGGTCAACGCGCTCTCCGACTCCATGGTGGTGCAGGTCGCGCGCGACCGCGAGGTCTATGAGCAGCGCTTCTCCCGCGGGGTGCCGCTGGGCCCCGTGGAAAAGGTCGGCCAAGCCCCCAACCGGCGCGGCACCACCGTCACCTTCCATGCCGACGAGGAGATCTTCGGCAAGCACCGTTTCAAGCCCGCGCGGCTGTTCAACTCCATCCGCTCCAAGGCCTATCTGTTCTCCGGCGTCGAAATCCGCTGGAAAACCGCCATCGACGATGGCGAGACGCCCACGCAGGCCACCTTCCACTTCCCCGGCGGGCTGTCCGACTACCTCAAAGAAACCCTGGGCAGCGCCACAACCTATGCCGACGTGGCCTTCGCAGGCACGGTGGACTTCAAGGAGAAATTCGGCGCGCCCGGCAAGGTCGAATGGGCGATCAACTGGACGCCGTCCCGCGACGGGTTCATCCAGAGCTACTGTAACACCGTGCCCACGCCGGAGGGCGGCACCCATGTGACCGGGTTCTGGGCCGCGATCCTCAAGGGCATCAAGGCGTATGGCGAGCTGACCAACAACAAGAAGGCCGCCGCCATCACCCGCGACGACCTGATGTCGGGCGGCTGCGCGCTGGTGTCGTGCTTTATCGCCGACCCCGCCTTCGTGGGCCAGACCAAGGACCGGCTCTCCACCGAGGTGGCGCAGAAATACTGCGAGGCCGCCGTGCGCGACCATTTCGACAACTGGCTCGCCGCCGACACCAAATCTGCAGGCGCGATCCTCGATTTTCTGGTGCTCCGCGCGGAGGAACGCCTGCGCCGCCGTCAGGAAAAGGAAACGGCAAGAAAGTCCGCGACGAAGAAACTGCGGCTCCCGGGAAAACTCACCGATTGCACCTCAAAAACCCGCGAAGGCACGGAGCTATTCATCGTGGAGGGCGACTCAGCCGGCGGCTCCGCCAAAGGCGCGCGCAACCGCGAGACCCAGGCGCTCCTGCCGCTCAAGGGCAAAATTCTCAACGTGCTGGGTGCGGCTTCGGGCAAGCTGTCCACCAATGCCGAGATCTCCGATCTCTGCGAGGCGCTTGGCTGCGGCATGGGCACGCGCTTCAACATCGACGATCTGCGCTATGAGAAGATCATCATCATGACCGATGCCGACGTCGACGGCGCCCATATCGCGGCGCTCTTAATGACCTTCTTCTTCGTCCAGATGCGCCCGCTGATCGACAAAGGCCACCTCTACATGGCCTGCCCGCCCCTCTACCGCCTCACGCAGGGGCCCAACCGCGTCTACGTCGCCAATGACATGGAGAAAGACGCGTTGCTGGAAAAAGGTTTGGGCGGCAAAGGCAAGATCGACGTGCAGCGGTTTAAAGGCCTGGGGGAGATGGACGCCAAGGACCTCAAAGAAACCAC
>CAYXIZ010000304.1:0-1841 GCA_964465485.1 uncultured Rhodobacterales bacterium
GACGCGCTGCTTCCCACCATGGGCGGCCAGACCGGGCTGAACACATCGCTGGCGCTGGAAGAAATGGGCGTGCTCGACAAATTCGGCGTCGAGATGATCGGCGCCACCCGCGCAGCCATCGAGATGGCCGAGGACCGCAAGCTCTTCCGCGAGGCCATGGACCGCTTGGGCATTGAGAACCCCAAAGCCACCATCGTCACAGCGCCCAAGAACGCGCAGGGCAAATATGACGTCAAAGCCGGCGTGCAAATCGCCCTCGACGCGCTGGAAGAGGTGGGCCTGCCCGCCATCATCCGCCCCGCCTTCACTATGGGCGGCACCGGCGGCGGCGTGGCCTATAACCGCGACGATTACGAAGCGATTTGCCACTCCGGCCTCGACGCCTCCCCTGTGGGGCAAATCCTTGTGGATCAGTCGCTTCTGGGCTGGAAAGAATATGAAATGGAGGTCGTGCGCGACCATGCCGACAACGCGATCATCGTCTGCTCCATCGAAAACGTGGACCCGATGGGCGTCCACACAGGCGACAGCATCACCGTGGCCCCGGCGCTCACGCTGACCGACAAAGAATATCAGATCATGCGCAACCACTCCATCGCCGTGCTGCGCGAAATCGGGGTGGAGACCGGCGGCTCCAACGTGCAATGGGCCGTGAACCCCGCTGACGGGCGCATGGTCGTGATCGAGATGAACCCGCGCGTCTCCCGCTCCTCCGCGCTGGCCTCGAAAGCCACTGGCTTTCCCATCGCCAAGATCGCCGCCAAGCTGGCCGTGGGCTATACGCTCGATGAGCTGGACAATGACATCACTAAAGTGACCCCCGCCAGTTTTGAGCCGACCATTGACTATGTCGTCACCAAAATCCCGCGCTTCGCCTTCGAAAAATTCCCCGGCTCCGAGCCGAACCTGACCACGGCCATGAAATCCGTGGGCGAGGCCATGTCCATCGGCCGCACCATCCACGAGTCGATGCAAAAGGCCCTCGCCTCCATGGAAACCGGGCTGACCGGCTTTGACGAGATCGAGATTGACGGCATGCCCGGCACCGATGCCGTTAAGTGGCAGACCACCGAAGATGACATCATCCCGCGCATCGTGGTCGGCAAAACCGCCACCGCGCAGGACGCCATCGACAAGACCCTGACCCGCGAGCTGGCCAAGCCCACGCCAGACCGCCTGCGTGTCATCGCCCACGCCATGCGCTTTGGCTTCTCCAATGACGAGATCAACGAGATCAACCAGTTTGATCCGTGGTTCCTCGCCCGCATCCGCGAAATCATCGCCGCCGAGGCCACCGTCGCCAAAGACGGCCTGCCGATGTCTGAGGACGGTCTGCGCAAGCTCAAGATGCTCGGCTTCACCGACGCCCGGCTGGCCAAGCTTACAGGCCGCCACGAGAAAGACGTCCGCACCGCGCGCACCAATCTCGGCGTGGTCGCCAGCTTCAAACGCATCGACACCTGCGCCGCCGAGTTCGAGGCGCAGACCCCCTACATGTACTCCACCTACGAGGCCCCGATGATGGGGGAGGTCGAATGCGAGGCCCGGCCCTCTGACGCCAAGAAAGTGGTCATCCTCGGCGGCGGCCCCAACCGCATCGGCCAGGGGATCGAGTTCGACTATTGCTGCGTCCACGCCTGCTACGCCCTGACCAAGGCGGGCTTTGAGACCATCATGATCAACTGCAACCCGGAAACCGTGTCGACCGATTACGACACCTCCGACCGCCTCTATTTCGAGCCGCTCACCTTCGAGCACGTCATGGAAGTCCTCCGCGTCGAGCAGGAAAAAGGCGCGCTGCACGGCGTCATCGTCCAATTCGGCGGCCAGACCCCGCTGAA
>CAYXIZ010000305.1:0-1814 GCA_964465485.1 uncultured Rhodobacterales bacterium
CCACCACCCGATGACTAACCCTCTTCTTCCCCGTCCTTGACGGGCTTGATCAAGCTGATTTCCCCTGCATCGACAAGCCTTCGGATGGCGGAGGTGAGTTTGCCCATTGCGGCCTCCCCCGGTTTTTTGTCGACGCTGCCCAGCTCCGCGATTTCTTCGCGCAGGGCGTCGGCCATGCGTTGCGACAGGTTCGACAGGACGAACTCCGCCGCTTCCGGCTCCGGCCCGGCTGCGTAGCAGAGGGCCTGGACGAGGTCTTCCTGGGCCACGTCGCGGGTGACTTTGGAGATGTCCGTCGCGGTGATGCGTGTGGTGATGTCGGCGAAGGTGAAGATCGAGCTGCGCACCTCTTCGGCGAAGGCGGCGTCGCTGTCGGACAGGGCGGCCAGCACCGCGTCGCGGCGGTCGGGCGAGGCGGCGTTCAGCAGGTTGGCCAGTCGCAAGGCGGGCGCTTCGGTGAAGGCTTTGGGCGGCTCCACGGGGATGCCGTCCAGCAGCATCGTGCCGATGCGGGCCAGCATGTCGGGCCGGATTGTGGCTGTGTTTTGCATGGCCAGCGAGACCTGTGCGGCCAGCTCCGGGGGCATGGCATCCAGAACCTCGGAGGCTTTTTCCGCGTCGAGCTTGGACAGGATGATCGCGGCGATGGTCGGGTCCTCGTCGGGGATCAGCCGCAGCAATGTGTCATTGGGCAGGGTGGTGATCTTGCCCCAGGGCGAGGGGGTGGAGGTCAGGCCCAGCTCCCCGCGCAGCTCGCTCACCAGATCGGGGTTAAGATGCGCCTCAAGCGTGGCAAGCGCGTCGGAGACGGAGCGCGGGAAGCTGAGACCCATGGAGGCCAGATCGCGTTCCAGATCGGCCACGACAATGCCCAGCGTGGCGCGGTCAACACGGCCCAGCTCTACGAAATCCTGCATGAGCCGGGTCTGGCTGCGTTGGCTGAGGCTGGAGAGCGGCAGGCTGCCGCCTTCCGACAGCACCATCTGGATGATGATCGCGGCCTTTTGGGGGCCTGCAAGCGCAGGCAGCTCTGCGGCGGCATCCTTGCGGTTGATGATCTTTGTCTGCATGGCCCGGTCTGTCCCTTTTGCGCCTGTCATCAATGGCGCAAAGGGGTTAACGCGGGCTTAGGGCCGCCCCAGACACGGGCGACCAGTTGCGTCGGATTTTAGCCAAATCCGCGCTTAGTAGGAGCTGCCAACGCCACTTTTCAGGGCCTGACGCAGGGACAGTTCGGCCCATGTGTTGCGCCCGCCACGGGTTCTGATTTCAGTCAGTTGAAGCTTGGCGGCGTCGCGCTTGCCCGCCTCGACAAGGCCCTGACCCATATAGGAGCGCGCCAGAATATTGTCGGCATTGGCGGCAATCGCGGCGGTGTAATAGCTCATCGCCGCGTCCATGTCGCCGGTTTTGCGGGCGATGAAGCCACGATAGGTCAGCACGCGGCTGTCCTCAGGGTTCATCGCGTCCAGCACGGATCCGGCGCGTGTGTAATGGCCATTATGGGCCAGCTCGCGGACGGCCTCATAGCGGGTGTCGTCGTCGATCAGCGCCGAGGATTTGTCGACGCAGGTGCTGGTTTTCTCGTCATAAACCTGACCGGCTTCACAGGTGGTGGAGGTCTTGGTGGTTTTTGGCGGGGTGGCGCTGTCGGAGCCCGCCGCGAAGGCCATGGTCGGGATCAAGAGGGCGGCGGTCAGGAGGGGGAGGCGCATTAGAGACGTCCTTATATGCAGAGGTTTCAAGTCAGTTTACGGGCCAAACATGCGCCCAAAAAAGGCGCAAGGCGATGAACTTTAAAGTGCATCGCCTTG
>CAYXIZ010000306.1:0-1781 GCA_964465485.1 uncultured Rhodobacterales bacterium
GGCTTCATCGACCGCTATTTTGAACGCTTCCCCGGCATCAAGGATTACATGGACGAGACGGTGAAATTCGCCAAGGACCACGCTTACGTCCAGACCCTCTTTGGCCGCAAGATCAACACACCGGAGATTAACGCCAAAGGCCCCGGCGCGGGCTTTGCCAAACGCGCGGCCATCAACGCGCCCATCCAAGGCACCGCCGCCGATGTGATCCGCCGCGCCATGATCCGCATGCCCGACGCGATCAAGGACCTGCCCTGCCGGATGCTGTTGCAGGTCCATGACGAGCTGATTTTCGAGGTCCCGGAAGACAGCGTCGATCAAACAATCGACACGGTGCGCGACGTCATGGAAAACGCGTCAGACCCGGCGGTGAAATTCGACGTGCCGCTGGTGGTCGATGCAGGTCAGGGCAAAAACTGGGCCGAGGCTCACTAAAGCCCACTAAGTTTCATCTTGGCAAAAATATGCTCTAGGGGCTGCCCCTGCGGCGGGGAGGGAACCTCCCCAAGAGCAGAATAAAACCGCGTGCGCAGCGCCTTTGGGTCAGGCCTTCTCGACCCCCGGAACGGACTGGTCCAGCGTCACCTGCGGGCATTTGCACGCGCTGTAAACGGTTTTGCGAATGATCGGCCCGGCAATCAGGATCACGGTGAAAGCCACCGGCCATGCGGTCATCCAGCCCCCCGCCCAAGTGTGCATGAAGGCCGCACTGAGCCCGGCCATTTTAAAGGTCATCACCCCGCACACAATTGCCGACATCACCGCGGAGGTGATGGCGCTGAACAGGATAAGGGCAACAAAGGATCGGGACATGGGTGCGGGCTAACTTGGCTGTTTCGCTTCCCTCTACCTAGCCTCTGCATCCGCGCGGACCTAGGCAGCGTGCGAACGGCCCATGTGCGCGAAAGCAGAGCTCGACCCAAAAAATGCCTGAATTAGCTAAAAATGAGACTTTATCACAAGCTTGTGATCCCATCTCCCCGGCAAAAACTGATCCAAACCGCGACTCACTCCTCCAGCGCGGCGCTGCGGATCACCTTGAAAAACGCCCCTCCCGACCAAACGCCAAACCAGCGCGTGCCGTCTACCTCGTGATGCACGCCCAGATCGACCAGCCGGTAAAAGCTCTTGCGATCAATCAGCGCCTCAAGGTTGCGGCGCACCAGCACGTAAGGCGAGGGCTCGCCCGCATCGTCATAAGACACCCGGATCGGATGATCCGGACCCGCCTCAAACACGTCGCCCACCTGCGTTTCAAACTGCAAAACCTGGTCGGCGCCAGAGCCCGAAGCATTCACATCCACCGCCACAAACGGCGCGTCATCAACAGTTATACCGACTTTCTCCACCGGGGTGACGAGGAAATACTTCTCGCCGTCTTTGCGCAAGATCGTGGAGAACAGCTTGACCAAAGCAGGCCGCCCGATAGGCGTGCCCAGATAGAACCACGTCCCGTCCCGCGCGATGCGCATGTCCAGATCGCCGCAAAAGGGCGGGTTCCAATCTTCCACCGGCGGCAGCCCGGATTTGCTCACCTCCAACGCGCTGGCGGCGATGTTTTCCGCCGACGGCAGGTCAAGCTTTTGTGCGCCCGTGCCTTTTGCCATTTCTTCGTCCCATGATCACACTATAACTAAAGGTCTATATAGAGGATCACGGAGCGCTGTCATGGCCGATGCAGAGAAAATGGTGAAAGAGATCGAAGCGCTGGGCGCCAAGCTGGGCGAGGCGCGCAGTTCCATTTCTGCCCGGATCATCGGCCAGCAGGAGGTTGTGGACCT
>CAYXIZ010000307.1:0-1754 GCA_964465485.1 uncultured Rhodobacterales bacterium
AACAAAAGCGTCGGGATGGTCAGGATCAGCCTGCGGAGCGTGAAGGTGAACATGGTCTGGCGACGCCTTGGTTTAAGTCTGTTGCGGGGGGGGAGGCGGGCGCACAAAGCGCCCACCTCGAAGTCATGCGTAGGGTGGGGTTCTACCCCACCGCTACGGAACGGTTACTCGCCTGCGCGGTACCAGTCCTTGATGTTCCACAGCTCGGAATCCCAGTCGGAAATCTGGATGCCGCCGAGGCTGTTGGCATGGGCCGACACGCCGCCACGGTGGATCAGCGGGATGATCGAGTAGCTGGCCATCAGCATGTCGTTCATCTCTTTGACGATCTCCGCGCGCGCATCAATGCCTGCGGTTTGCGCCAGCTTGTCGACAAGCGCGTCGTAAGCCGGGTCACAGAAACGCTGCATGTTGGAACCCTGCCACTGTGTCTCAGGGGAGGGGATTTCCGAGCAGCGCCAGTTGGCCATATAGGCCTCCGGGTCCACGCCTGCGAAGTTGTTGGTATACATCTCCACATCTGCAAAGAATTTTTGGAACGTGTCCGGGGAAGCCGGGTCTCCGCCAAAGAAGACCGAGGCGTCGATGTTGCGCAGCTCGGCCTCGATGCCGATCTCCGACCACCACTGTTTGACCAGCGCTTGCGTGTCCTGACGGACGGCATTGGTCGAGGTCTGGTAGAGGACCTTCAGCGGGGTGCCGTCTTTTTCGCGGATGCCGTCGCCATTGGTGTCCACAATGCCCGCCTCATCGAGCAGGGCGTTGGCACCGGCGATGTCTTGGGTTTTGCAGCTGTCATTGGCCGTGGAGGCGTAGACCTCAGGGGCCGGCAGCACGTTGCAGGTGACCTGACCACCCGCGCCGTAGCCGATCTCGACCAGCAGCGCGCGGTCAATCGCCATGGACATGGCTTGGCCGATCCGCGTGTCGGTCAGGAACGGGTGCGGATGCTTGAGCGTTGCGCGCTCATCGCCCAGAGCCGGGTCGGGGTTGGACTGGTTGATATGCAGCCGCTCAACGGAGGTGCCAAAAGCGGTCACGACAGTGCCGTTGCCCTTGCTTTCCATATCGGCCAGCACGGTGGGGTCAATTTGCAGGTTCCACGCGTAGTCAAACTCGCCGGTTTCGAGCACGGAGCGCGCCGCAGCCGCCGCGTCGCCGCCGCCTTTGAAGAGCACGGTCTCAAAGGCAGGCTTGCCTGCCTCGCGGAAGTTCTCATTGGCGGAGAACTGGATCACGTCATTGGCTTTGAACTCCGTGACTTTGAAGGGCCCGGTTCCGATGGGGCCAAAGTTGGCGTCCGTGCAAGTTGGCGCGTTGGCCCCAAGGCAATCCGCAAACTGTGCCGCTTGGATGATCGGGCTCTCGGAGCCGACCAGCGCCGTATAGGGGAAAGGCTTGGGCGCGTTGAAGGTGATCTTGATGGTGCGATCATCCACGGCTTCCACCTGCTCGACACCGTCAAAATAGCTGGCCTGCGCGCAGCCACCATTGGGGTCGGTGCAATATTGCCATGTGAACACGGCGTCGGCGGCGGTCAGAGGCGTGCCGTCGGACCACATGACGCCCTCTTTCAGCTTCCATGTGATCGAGGTCAGGTCCTCGGCCACGCCGCCGTTATCAACGGTGGGGATTTCAGCGGCCAGCCAAGGGATCAGCTCGCCATTATTGTCGAAGCGGCCCAGCGATTCCAGCACCAGCGAGGCGGATTCAACTTCCTTGGTGCCGCCCGACAGATACGGGTTCAGCGTGGA
>CAYXIZ010000308.1:0-1745 GCA_964465485.1 uncultured Rhodobacterales bacterium
GACCACATCATCAAACACGCCAATATCCACCTCTTCCCCTTTGACAGCCACGCGGTCCGCGCGGTGTCTGCCGTGCTGATCCCGGCCTCCATCGCGCTTCTGGACGACGCCGAGGAGGCGCGCGACTGGCTCGATTACTCGGTCGAGTTTCTCTCCACCGTCTATTCCCCCTGGGGCGACGCGGAGGGCGGCTGGGCAGAAGGCCCGCATTACTGGATGACCGGCATGGCCTATCTGATTGATGCGGCCAACATGCTCAAAAGCTTTTCGGGCATCGACATCTACCAGCGCCCCTTCTTTCAGGCCACGGGGGATTTCCCGCTCTACACCAAAGCGCCTGATACCCGCCGCGCGACCTTTGGCGATGACAGCACCATGGGCGACCTGCCCTGCCTGAAAATCGGCTACAACCTGCGCCAATTCGCAGGCGTCACCGGCAACGGGGCCTATACGTGGTATTACGACGAGGTCAAACGCAACGACCAAGGCACGGAGATGGAGTTCTACAACTGGGGCTGGTGGGACTTCAATTTCGACGAGATGGTCTACCTGCATGATTTCGGTCTGGTGGAGGCCACCTCCCCCTCCGATCTGCCCAAGCTGCGCTGGTTCAAAGGCACCGGCTGGGTCGCCCTGCAGCACAAGATGGATGACCCTGACGGGCATATTCAATTTGTCATGAAATCCTCCCCCTTCGGGTCGATGAGCCACAGCCACGGCGACCAGAACGCGTTTTGTCTGGCGGGCTTTGGGGAAGATCTCGCGATCAACTCCGGCTATTACGTCGCTTTCAACTCGACCATGCACCAGAACTGGCGCAGGCAGACGCGCTCCAAAAACGCGATCCTGATCAACGGGAAGGGGCAATATGCGGGCAAGGACAAATCCGCCGCCATGCGCGCCACCGGCAAGATCATCACCTGCGAGGAGCGCGACGACCACATCTACATCCAAGGCGACGCCACGGAGGCCTACCGCTCCCTTACGCCTGAGGTCACCCAAGTGCTGCGCGACGTCTATTTCGTCAATAACAGCTTCTTCGTGATCGTGGACGCGGTGGATGCCTCTGAGCCGGTCGAGCTCGACTTCCTGCTCCACGCAAACGCGCCCATGGCTTTGGGGGCCAACACCTTCCGCTACACAGGAAAAAAGGCCGGGTTCTACGGCCAGTTCCTCTGGTCCGAGGCCGGGGCCGCCACCCTGACGCAAGAAACAGGCTTCGCCGATGTGGACCCGGCTGAATATAAGGGCCTTTCGGAAAGCACCTGCCTGCATGCCAAATTCCCCAAAGCGATCCGCCACCGCATCGCCACGCTGATCGTGCCCTACAGCCTGAAAGACCCGCAGCGGGTGTTCAGCTTCCTCGACGATCAGGGCTACGATTGCGATCTGTATTTTACGGACGCGGACGAGCGCAGCTTCAAAGTCACCGTGCCAAAGACATTCGATGTCGGGCGTTAAACATTAAGGACAGGAACAGACATGACCCTCAAAGGTAAAACAGCAATCGTAACCGGCGGCGGACGTGACATTGGCCGGGCCTGCGTGATGCGGCTGGCGCAAGAAGGCGCGTCGGTGGCGATCAATTACCACTCCTCCAGCGCAGGCGCAGACAGCGCGGTCGAAGAGATCAAGGCCATGGGCGGCAGTGCCTTCGCGATGCAGGGTGATCTGACCAATGAGGCCGACGTGACCGCCCTTGTGGACCGCGCCGCCTCCGAGCTGGGTGGCGTCGATATTCTGGT
>CAYXIZ010000309.1:0-1708 GCA_964465485.1 uncultured Rhodobacterales bacterium
CGCGTCATAGCTTTTCTGCACGCGCCCGATCACGCCGATTTGATGTGACGCGCCAGCGTGCTAAGGTCACGCTCACGTGATGGCAGATGATGCCATGGGGGGCATGCCGCCCGACCGAAATTTCGAAAGGACGATTTAGATGTTGAGACTCACTTCCGTCTCGGCGCTGGTGCTGGCGCTTGCCATGCCCGCCGCCGCCGCCGAGTTCCGCTGGGCTGGCACCACTGACCCGCAAACCATGGACCCGCATGCGGTGAACTCCGCGCCGGTTCTGGGCTTTTTGAACAATGTCTATGAGGGGCTCGTGCGCCGCGGCAAGGACATGGCGATCGAGCCCGCGCTGGCCACCAGCTGGGAGCCGATCGGCGACGGCGAAGGCTGGCGCTTCAACCTGCGCGAGGGCGTCAAATTCCACAATGGTGCGGATTTTACGGCGGAGGACGTGATGTTCTCCTATGAACGCGCCTCCTCGGAACAGGCCGATACGTCGAGCTGGTTTGCGCCGGTCTCCGAGGTCAAGGTGGTGGATGAATTTACCATCGACATCATGACTTCTGCGCCGAACCCGATCTTTCCCGATAGCATCGCCAACTGGATGATCATGGATAGCGGCTGGGCGGCTGAGAACGGTGCCGAGCGCCCCGCCAAGGACGCAGAGAACCACGCCACGCTCAACGCCAATGGCACCGCCGCCTTCATGCTGGCCGAGCGCCAGCCGGGGCTGAAAACCGTGCTGACGCCCTATGATGGCTGGTGGGGCGAGGCGGAGCATAACATCACCCGCGCCGAGTTCACGCCCATTCAGAACCCCGCCACCGCTGTGGCCGCTTTGCTTTCGGGCGACGTGGACATGATCAACCCGGTGCCCATTCAGGATGCGGAGCGGCTCTCTGCGGGCGGCACCGCGCAGGTGATTAAAGGCATCGAGGCCCGCGTCATCATGCTGGGTTTCCCGCATCAGGCGGAGGCGTTGAAATACACCTCTGATGCAGGCCAGCCCAACCCGTTCAAAGACGTGCGGGTGCGCAAGGCCGTGGCCCATGCGATCAACGTGCCGGCGATCTTGCAAACCATCATGCGCGGCAATGCCGAAGAGGCCAGCCAATTGGTTAGCCCCGCCATGCGCGGCTACTCCACCGCTCTGGCCGCACGTCCGGCCTTTGACCCCGAAGCCGCCAAGGCGCTGTTGGCCGAAGCGGGCTATGCGGATGGGTTCTCCTTCGGGTTGAAATGCCCCAATGACCGCTACCTGAACGACGAGGCCGTCTGTCAGGCCGTCACTGGCATGCTGGCCCAAGTGGGGATCACCGCTGAGCTGGATGCGATGCCCGTGCAAAACTACTGGCCGGAGCTGCGGGAAGATAATTTTGACATGTATCTTCTGGGCTGGTCGCCCGGCACATTCGACGCCGAGCACCCGATCCGGTTCCTGGCTTCGACACCAAATGCGGAGAAGAAGCTGGGCTCGTGGAATTTCGGCGACTATTCCAACGCCCGCATCGACGCGCTGCTGCCTTTGATGCAATCCGAGATCGACGACACCAAGCGTCAGGCCTATATCGACGAGGCCACCAAGATCATGCAGGACGAAATGGCCTATGTGCCGATGTATGTCCAACCACTGGTCTGGGGCGCGGGTGCCAATATCGAGCTGACACAGCGCCCGGATAACTTCTTCATTCTGCGCTGGGTGACGGTGAACTGATCA
>CAYXIZ010000310.1:0-1706 GCA_964465485.1 uncultured Rhodobacterales bacterium
AGATCGAGCAGACCGTGCGCGACATCCACAAAATCGAAACCGCGATTGAGCCGCGCTTTCAGGAGCATTTCGTCAACGCCTCCGCCATCCCCAACTCCGCCGACCCTTTCCCGATCCTCAACACCGTGGTCACGCTGCCTGAGGTCAATTTCAACACGGGCGGCGGCGATGGTGGCGGCGGCGGTCGTAGGCGGCGCAGACGCGGTTGAGCCCGCCGATAGACGCTTGACGCTGGCGCGCACCGCGCCTATTTCAGGCCTCACCGAGCGGGTATGGTGAAAAGGTATCACGCGAGCTTCCCAAGCTTAAGTTACGGGTTCAATTCCCGTTACCCGCTCCAAAATCCAGACAGCGACAGGCCGGATTGCACTTGTGCCGCATATCTTTTATGCGGCGGGCATGAAGTATCACACCGGAACCTACACTGACGAATTGCGCGCGATGGGCATCCCCGCGCCCTGGAGCTATGGCACCGCCGACCGGGTGCGTTTTGGCGAGATTGACGCGCTGCACCATGTCAATCACACCGCTTATCTGCGCTGGTTCGAGACCTTCCGCATCTCCTATTTGCGCGACTACGGCCTGTCGGATTACGGCCCCGACAGCCCACGGATCGTGCTGAAATCAATCACGGCCGAGTTCATCAAGGAGATGGTCTTTGGTCAGGATTACATGGTCACCGGCCGCACCACGAGCTTTCGCACCACGTCTTGGGTGATGGACTACGCCGTCTGGACGGATCAGGGCTTGCAAGCCACGGGCAGCTCCGTGCTGGTCCAGCTCGACGCCGCGACCGGCGGGAAAAAGCCGCTGAGTGACGAGGTCATCTCCACCTTCATCGCCCGTGACGGCGCGACCAAGGCCTAGCCGCGCAGATACCCCAGCAGCATCCGTGTCGAGCCGTCCTTGGCCGCATCACTTTCCGAGCCCTCAAGGATCGGCGTCAGCGCATTGGCAAGTTCCTTGCCCAGCTCAACGCCCCATTGGTCATAGGAATTGATGCCGAGGAGGACCCCTTCCACGAACACCCGGTGCTCATAAAGCGCGATGATCTGGCCCAGCACAAATGGCGTCAGCTTGGGGTAGACGAGCGTGGTTGAAGGCCGGTTGCCGGGGAAGACCCGATGCCGCGCCTGCCGCTCCAACTCGTCCCCTTCAAGCCCTTTGGCGGCCATGATCGCGGTGGCCTCTTCAAGGGAACGGCCCACCATCAGCGCCTCTGACTGCGCCAGACAATTGGCGACAAGCAGTGCGTGGTGGTGCGCCAGATCGTCTTCGTGGCCCGCTTTGGCCACCATGAACTCGCAAGGGATCACCCGCGTGCCTTGGTGGATCAACTGGTAGAACGCATGTTGCCCATTGGTGCCGGGCTCGCCCCAGACAACGGGGCCGGAATTCACCGGCAGATCGCTGCCATCCATCGCGACGGACTTGCCGTTGCTCTCCATTTCGAGCTGCTGCAAATAGGCGGGCAGCCGGGACAGGCGATTGTCATAGGGCAGCACCGCGCGGGTCGAATGGCCGCAGCCCTGATTGTGCCACAGCCCGACCAGCGCCAGAAGCACCGGCATGTTCTCGGACAGCGGCGCGTCCTGGAAATGCCGATCCATCGCCCAGCCACCGTCCAGAAACGCGTCAAACGCCTCCGGGCCGATGGCGATCATCACCGACAGCCCGATAGGCCCCCAAACGGAATACCGCCCGCC
>CAYXIZ010000311.1:0-1706 GCA_964465485.1 uncultured Rhodobacterales bacterium
CGGCCCATATACTGGTTGCGGATGATGCCCATCGCGTAAGGGATGCCCGATTGCAACGCATAGCCGATGGCCGCTGGCGTGCCTGAGTCCGGCACCGGGCAGACCAGATCGGCCTCAACCGGGGCCTCCTTGGCCAGCTCACGCCCGATATTTTCGCGCGTCTCATAGACCGAGCGCCCGCCAAGAATCGAATCCGGGCGCGAAAAATACACATGCTCAAAGATGCAGAAGCGCGACTTTTGCGGGCGGAACGGGAAATGCGAGGCCACGCCCTTGTCGGTGATCACCACCATCTCGCCGGGCTCGATTTCGCGGATGAACTCCGCGCCGATAATGTCCAGCGCGCAGGTCTCCGAGCTCAGCGCCCAGCCGTCGCCGATCTTGCCCAGCACAAGCGGGCGCACGCCCAGCGGGTCGCGCACGCCGATGATCTTGGTGCGCGTCATGGCCACCACGGAAAACGCGCCCTCCACCTTGCGCAACGCCTCTTCCATACGGTCGGGGATGTTGCGCCCCATGGAGCGCGCCATCAGGTGGATGATGCACTCGCTGTCCGATGAGCTTTGAAAGATCGAGCCACGCTCGACCAGCTCGCGGCGCAGCGCGTCAGCATTGGTGATGTTGCCATTATGCGCAATCGCGGCCCCGCCCATGGAGAACTCGCCAAAGAAGGGCTGCACGTCGCGAATGGCGGTCTGCCCTTTCGAGCCAGCGGTGGAGTAGCGCACATGCCCGATGGCCACCGGGCCGGGCAGCGTTTCCATCACCTTATAGGAGGTGAAATTGTCCCGCACATAGCCAAAGCGGCGCGCAGATTGAAACCCCGCCTCCGGGTCATGGGAGACGATGCCGCCCGCTTCCTGCCCACGATGTTGCAACGCATGCAGGCCAAGGGCCACGAAATTGGCGGCGTCGGCCACGCCGACCACGCCGAATATCCCGCATTCTTCCTTG
The DNA here is from genome assembly GCA_964465485.1 of uncultured Rhodobacterales bacterium. Lineage (GTDB taxonomy): Bacteria > Pseudomonadota > Alphaproteobacteria > Rhodobacterales > Rhodobacteraceae > Litoreibacter. The sequence continues at coordinate 955 of CAYXIZ010000311.1, forward strand.
AGCTTGTCATCATCAAGCGGGTTTGAATACCAGTTCTCAGGGTCGTTGGTCGATGGCGCGTCTGGCATGAAGTGGCAGCTCCGAATCCGCGTGACAGCAATGGCACAAGAAATAGGGCAGCCCGCGTGCAAAGTCACCCCACAGTTGGGGGGCTGATTGCATCATTGCCCCCAGATATGGCAATGCAGCGCCATGACCCGCATAATTCTGTTCAACAAACCGTATGACTGCCTGTCGCAATTCACCGATGAGGGCACGAAACGCACGACATTGGCCGATTTTATCGACGTCAAAGGCGTCTATGCCGCCGGACGGCTGGACCGCGACAGCGAGGGGCTGATGGTGTTGACCGATGATGGCAAGCTGCAGGCACGCATCGCGCATCCCAAACACAAACTGCCCAAAACCTATCTGGCACAGGTCGAAGGCGTGCCGGATGAAAACGCGCTCAAAGCCCTGCGCGACGGCGTCACCCTGAAAGACGGACCTACCGCTCCAGCCAAAGCCATGCTGACCACGGAACCCGATTGGCTCTGGCCACGCACGCCTCCGGTCAGGTTTCGCAAAACGGTGCCCGACAGCTGGGTGCAACTCACGATCACCGAAGGCAGAAACCGCCAGGTCCGCCGCATGACTGCCGCCGTGGGTCATCCGACATTGCGCCTGATCCGCATGAGCATTGGCGACTGGCGCTTGGGTGACCTCGCCCCCGGCACATGGATCGACGCGCCACGCTAACGCCTTTCCATGTT
>CAYXIZ010000312.1:0-1673 GCA_964465485.1 uncultured Rhodobacterales bacterium
CCAATGACGTGGTCGGGCATCTGCACACGTACCAGTTCTACGCGCTGGCCATTTTGGTGGTGTTTCACGCCCTCTTTCACCTGTGGCGTCATACAGCATTGCGCGACAACGCCTTGCGTATTATGGCCCCGAAAGCTTTGCACAGGTTTCTTTGACCCGATGATTTTGCCATGACGATCCCGCCAACCGCGCCTGAACAGGAATTCCGGTTCCCCTGCGACAATTGCGGGTCGGACATGGCGTTTGACCCCGGCGGGCATCAGCTGGTCTGCGACCATTGCGGCAACACCAAACCCGTCAGCGAGGGCCGCTCCACCGCCATCCAAGAGCTCGACTTCAACGCCGCCGTGCGCGGCTCTCTGGCCGAGGCGGAGATGGAGGAGACCCGCGTCACCTCCTGCCCCAATTGCGGCGCGCAGGTCGCTTTTGACGCAGATATTCACGCCACCGAATGCCCGTTTTGCGCCACACCCGTGGTGGCCGATACCGGCACACATCGCCATATCAAACCGCGCGGGGTACTGCCTTTCAGGCTGGATGAGCGCGCCGCGCGCAAGGCGATGAATGACTGGCTGGGCCAGCTGTGGTTCGCGCCAAACGGGCTGAAGGATTACGCCCGCAAAGGCCGCCGGATGGACGGCATGTATGTGCCATACTGGACCTATGACGCCGATACGCGCACGCAATACACAGGCGAGCGCGGAGTGGATTATCAGGTGCGCCGCACCGTGGTGCGCGACGGCAAAAAGCAAACCGTGCTGGTCACCAAAACCCGCTGGCACCGGGTCTCAGGCCGGGTGGCGCGCGATTTTGACGACGTGTTGGTGCTGGCCTCGACCTCGCTGCCGAAAGACTACACCGACGCTCTGGCCCCGTGGGATCTGTCCTATCTCAGCCCTTACACGCCCGAATATCTGGCGGGCTTCCGAGCGGAGGCCTACACGGTCGCGCTCGATGATGGTTTCACCGAGGCACGCGTGCATATGGACCGCCGCATCACGCGTGACATCCGCTTTGACATTGGCGGCGACCGGCAGCGGATCCATCAGGCCAAAACGGCCGTGTCGGACGTGACCTTCAAACATGTCTTGCTGCCCGTCTGGATGGCGGCCTACAAGTTCCGCGGCCGGACCTTCCGGTTTGTCGTAAATGGCCAGACAGGTGCGGTGCGTGGCGAGCGCCCCTATTCGGCCATCAAGATCGCGATTGCGGTCATCATTGGGCTGCTGATTGCGGCGGCCATCGGATATGGAATGGCGTTACAAGATGATATTGTGTTGCGGTGAAGCCCTGATCGACATGCTGCCACGCGAGACCACGCAAGGGGAGCAAGCCTTTGCCCCCTATGCGGGCGGCGCGGTGTTCAACACGGCGATTGCACTGGGACGGCTGGGAGCGGCCCCCGGCTTTTTCTGCGGGCTGTCGCAGGACCTTTTTGGCGAATTGCTGGTCGAAACCCTCGCGGCCTCCGATGTCAGCACCGACCTGGCTCCGCGCCCGGACCTGCCGACAACATTGGCTTTTGTGAAACTGGACAACGGTCAGGCCACCTACACATTCTATGACAAGGACACTGCCCTGACCTCGCTGCGCGCGGGTGCGCTGCCTGCGATTGGCGACGACGTGCGCGCGATGTTTTTTGGCGGCATCTCCTTGGCCGAGGGCCCAAGTGC
>CAYXIZ010000313.1:0-1658 GCA_964465485.1 uncultured Rhodobacterales bacterium
AATTCCAAGCCTTCCTTGGGCCCGTTTGACCACAGGTAGCGGTACATCGACCCATGCACCGGCTCGCCATATTGGTCCACCCCGGTGCGCCATGTGTAATTCCACAAGCCGCCCCAATTGTCCTGCTTCTCAAAACAGACGATCTCGGGGATCTCCTCGCCATTTTGCTTGGCAGATTGAAAGGCCCGCAGCTGCGCAAGCCCCGAAGGGCCCGCGCCAATGATAGCGACACGTTTGGTCATGAGGCGAATGTCTCCTTAGATATCGAGTGTGTTGTCTTTTTCCCATTGCGAGAAATAGGAGGTGAAGTCGTCCCATTCCTGCTGCTTCATCTTCAGATAAGCGGCAGAGAACTCTTCGCCCATAGCGGCTTTCAGCTCTTTGTCTTTGTCATAGGCGCGCATCGCGTCGAGCATGTTCAGCGGCAGCTTCGGTGCGCCGCGCACCTTGTGGCCTTCGGCGTACATATCAATGTCGTGGCGCTTGCCGGGGTCGGCTTTGGAGCGCACGCCGGACAGCCCCGCCGCGATGATCACGGCTTGCAGCAGGTAAGGGTTGGTCGCGCCGTCGGGCAGGCGCAGCTCGAACCGGCCGGGGCCGGGGACGCGCACCATATGCGTGCGGTTGTTGCCGGTCCATGTCACCGTGTTGGGCGCCCATGTGGCCCCCGACATGGTGCGCGGCGCGTTGATCCGTTTGTAGCTGTTCACCGTCGGGTTGGTGATCGCGGCCAGGGCGGAGGCATGTTTCATGATACCGCCCAGAAAGTGGCGGCCTTTCTCGGACAGGCCCAGTTCAGCGGTTTGCGAGCTGTCATTGGGCTCCATCGCGAAGACGTTGGTCTTGGCGGCGGAACCTGCTGCGTCCCACACGGAGATATGCGCGTGGCAGCCATTGCCCGTCAGCCCTTCCACGGGTTTTGGCATAAAGGTCGCGCGGTAGCCGTGCTTTTCGGCCACGCATTTCACCATGAATTTGAAGAAGGAATGCTTGTCCGCCGTGGCCAGCGCGTCGTCGAAATCCCAGTTCATCTCCCACTGGCCGTTGGCGTCTTCGTGGTCGTTCTGGTAGGGGTTCCAGCCCAGCTCCAGCATGTGATCGGAGATCTCGCGGATCACGTCCAGACGGCGCATGAAGGCCTGCTGGTCGTAGCAGGGCTTGGCCGCTGTATCGAATTCGTCGCTGATCTGGTCGCCCGCTGCGGTCAGCAGGAAGAACTCCGCCTCGATGCCGGTTTTGACATGCATGCCGTCCTCGGCGGCCTCCGCGATCAGGCGGCGCAGCACGTTGCGCGGGGCTTGGGCCACGTCTTCGCCTTCCATCACGCAATTGCCGGGGACCCATGCGATCTCCTTGTTCCAGGGCAGGATGATCACGGCCTCCGGGTCCGGCACCGCCAGCATGTCGGGATGGGCGGGGGTCAGGTCCAGCCATGTGGCAAAGCCCGCAAACCCCGCGCCGTCTTCCTGCATCTCCGCGATGGCGCGGGCCGGGACCAGCTTGGCGCGTTGCCCACCGAACAGGTCGGTGAAGGAGATCATGAAGTATTTGATACCGTTCTGTTCGGCGAATTTCGCGAGATCAGTTGCCATTGTCGTTCATCCCTATTGGTCTTTTTGGAGTGAGGGCGCGTGCCGTGCTGGCCGCGCCCTTCGTTT
>CAYXIZ010000314.1:0-1656 GCA_964465485.1 uncultured Rhodobacterales bacterium
TCAATGGCCGCAACACTGGTTCATGAGTTTGAGCGCGTGATGCGCTCGGTCCACGCGCAGCGCAGCCTCTAGACTCTGCGCCTTGGCGGCCCGATATAGGAAGCATGAGCCTGCCACCCGGATTTCTAGACGAGCTGAAGAGCCGCACCTCCATCGCGCAGGTGGTCGGGCGAAAGGTGATGTGGGACCAGCGCAAGTCTCAGCCCGGAAAAGGCGACATGTGGGCCCCATGCCCGTTCCATCAGGAAAAATCCGCGTCGTTCCACGTGGACGACAAAAAGGGCTACTATTATTGCTTCGGTTGCCACGCCAAAGGCGACGCGCTCGGGTTCATCAAAGAAACCGAGAACGTGTCCTTCATGGAGGCTGTCGAGATCATGGCGCGCGAGGCCGGGATGACCATGCCCGCCCGCGATCCCAAGGCGCAGGAAAAACAGGACCGCCGCACCGAGCTTGTTGGGGTCATGGAGCAAGCCGCACAGTTCTTCAAACTGCAGCTCAAGACCAATGCAGGCACCGCCGCACGCGACTACCTCAAGAGCCGCAAGCTGGACGAGGCGGCGGTTGAGCGCTGGGATATCGGTTTCGCGCCTGAAGGCTGGCAAAAACTGTGGGACCATTTGACGGGCAAGAACGTCAAGGAGAACCTGATCCTCGCAGCCGGTCTGGCCAAAGCATCCAACAAGGGCAAAAAGCCCTATGACACGTTTCGCAACCGCATCATGTTCCCGATCCGCGACGCGCGCGGGCGCTGCATCGCCTTTGGTGGCCGGGCGATGGACCCGGCGGACAATGCGAAATATCTCAACTCCCCGGAGACAGAGCTCTTCGACAAGGGTCGCTCGCTCTACAACCTTGCCCCCGCCCGCGAAGCCACTGGCAAGGAGCACCCGCTGCTGGTCGCTGAGGGCTATATGGACGTCATCGCGCTCAGCGAGGCGGGCTTTGGCGCCACCGTTGCGCCGCTCGGGACTGCGATAACCGAAATGCAGTTGCAGATGCTCTGGCGGCTGGCACCTGAACCGATCATAACCCTTGATGGTGACACGGCAGGCCAGCGCGCCGCCATGCGTTTGATCGACCTCGCGCTGCCGCTGATCGGCCCTGGCCAGTCGCTGCGCTTTTGCGTGATGCCCGAGGGCCAAGACCCCGACGATCTGTTGCGGGCCGAAGGCGCGGGCGCGATGCGCAAGCTGATCGAGAATGCCAAGCCTCTGGTACACTTGCTCTGGCAGCGCGAAACCAATGGCATGGTCCTCGACAGCCCGGAACGCAAGGCGGCGCTGGACCAGTCGCTCCGGCAGGCCTTGGGGAAGATCACCGATGCCGGGCTGCGCAATCACTATGCGGCGGAGATCAAATACCTGCGCGCCGAACTCTTCGCGGCCCAACGCCCCCAGCGGGAGACAGGCGGGTGGCAGAATAGCAACAATACCGGCAAGGGACGACGCGACGGCGGCGCGTTTGGCGGCAAGGGCGTCGCGGTGCCCTCGACCAAGAACTCCTTGCTGGCGCAAAGCACAGATGTAGAAGAGCGTGTGCGCGAAGCGGTGATCCTCGCCATCCTGACGCGCCACCCTTTTCTGATCTCCGAATTCCTCTCCGACCTTGAGGTGCTGGACATGCACGGCCCCGATCACCGGGCCTTGATGCAAG
>CAYXIZ010000315.1:0-1646 GCA_964465485.1 uncultured Rhodobacterales bacterium
AATCAAACCCAAGCAGTTCAAAGATTTCGCGGTCTGGCAGTGGCGCGGGGGCAAGCGGCTCGGTCCCGTTCCACAGGGTTTCTGCGAGGCGAATATATTCCTTCTGAACCTGCACGATGTCCTCATCTTCGGGCATCTCGAACAGGGTCTTCTTCTTCAGCCGCGAGCGGCGGATGGCGTCGAGATCCGGCATATGCGCGATGCGGTTGAAGCCCACGGTTTTGCAGTAGCGATCCACCTCGTCCGTGTCCTTGGAGCGGTTCGCCACGCAGCCCGCCAGACGGACCTTGTAATTGGCCGATTTGGCTTGCACCGCAGCGATGATGCGGTTCATGGCGTAGATGCTGTCAAAGTCGTTGGCGGTGACGATCAACGCCCGGTCAGCATGCTGCAAGGGGGCCGCAAAGCCGCCGCAGACCACGTCGCCCAACACGTCGAAAATCACCACGTCGGTGTCTTCGAGCATGTGGTGCTGTTTGAGCAGCTTGACGGTCTGGCCCACGACATAGCCGCCGCAACCAGTGCCTGCGGGCGGGCCACCGGCCTCCACACATTTGACGCCGTTGAAGCCTTCGAACACGAAATCCTCGGGGCGCAGCTCCTCGGGATGGAAGTCGACCTCCTTGAGGATGTCGATCACCGTGGGGACCAGCGTGCCGGTCAGGGTGAATGTGCTGTCATGCTTGGGGTCGCAGCCGATTTGCAGCACCCGCTTGCCCAGCTTGGAAAACGCCGCCGACAGGTTCGACGAGGTCGTCGATTTGCCGATGCCGCCCTTGCCATAGACAGAGAACACTTTCGCGCCCTCGATCTTGGCTGACTCGTCTTGATGGACCTGTACGGATCCTTCGCCGTCGCCCCCAAGGTTCGGAATGCTTTTGTCCAATGGACTCATGATATTTCCCTTCTGAGGTTCATTCGGCTGCAATGCCCTCTAGTTGATCTTCAATTGCGTCGGCCGCGTTTTGCAGCGCGGCGAGCGTGTCGTCGTCCGGTGTCCAATAGTCGCGTTCGGAGGCCTCAAGCAGGCGGTTTGCCATCCGCATGGAGGCCTGCGGGTTGAGATCCGCCAACCGCTTGCGCATGGTTTCATCCAGCACAAAGGTTTCGCTAAGGCGCTGATAGACCCACGGCTCGACCTTGCCGGTGGTCGCGGACCAGCCGACGGTATTGGTGATATGCGCCTCGATCTGGCGCACGCCTTCATGGCCGTGATTGAGCAGCGGCTCGTAGAATTTCGGGTTCAGGCTGCGCGAGCGGGTCTCCAGCGCCACCTGATCTTGCAGCGTCCGCACCTGCGCTTTGCCGCGCGTCTGGTCGCCAATATAGACCGGCGTGTCATCCGTGCCCTTGGCGCGTTTCACCGCAGAGGCGATCCCGCCCAGCGTGTCGAAATAATGATCCACCGTGGTGACACCCAGCTCCACCGACTCGAGGTTTTGATAGGCCAGATCGACGTTCTTCAGCGTGTCTTGCAGCAAGTCCGCCTGTTGGCTGGCCTCGCCATCGGTGCCGTAAGCGAAGGATTTGCGCGCCTGATAGGCGTCGGCCAGTTGGCTGTCATCGTCAAAGGCGGAGCTGTCGACCAGCTGATTGACGTTGGACCCGTAAGCGCCCTCGGCGTTGGAGAACACCCGCAGCGCGGC
>CAYXIZ010000316.1:0-1623 GCA_964465485.1 uncultured Rhodobacterales bacterium
GCGCCAGCGATGTGTTCAGCCCGGTCTGGCCGCCCATGGTGGGAAGCAGCGCGTCGGGGCGTTCTTTTTCGATGATTTTGGCGACGATTTCAGGCGTGATCGGCTCGATATAGGTGGCGTCGGCCATCTCCGGGTCGGTCATGATCGTGGCGGGGTTGGAGTTGACCAGAATGACCCGGTAGCCCTCTTCGCGGAGCGCCTTGCAGGCTTGCGCGCCGGAGTAGTCAAATTCGCAGGCCTGGCCAATGATAATAGGACCCGCGCCGATGATCATGATGGAATTGATATCGGTTCTTTTTGGCATGATCCACGTCCCCACGTTAGCGCATATCAGGGCGCGGCAGCAGCGCCGCGCGCACAAATTATCAGGGGTTTAAGGAGTCGCCCGGTGGGGCGCAAGGCCCGATGGCGCGGGAAGGGGCTAAAGCGCCGCCCCACGTCGTTTGAGCCCGTAGGCGGCGGCCATCAGGCATAGGAAAAAGGCCAGCAAGACGGCGACGTTCCATTGCACGGTGTAGAACTCGTTCGAGCCCAGCCCTTTGAGGTAGCCTTGCAGGTTTGAATTCCATGCCAGCGCGAAGGCCGCGACCAGCGCCACGGCTGTTGGGGCTTTGAAGAGCGTGGCAAAGCCGGGCAGGAACAGCATGAGCGGCACAAAGTAATGCGCCCAGCTGAGCGGGCCGCAGAGGTTGATCAGCACGAAGAGCGCGGGCGCGCCGATGTGGAAGCGGTTGGCGTGGTCCAGCCCGCGCGTGCCCCACCATGTCCACGCCATACCCGCCAGCATGAGGAGCATGCCTGCGGGGCTGATCCAGCTGGGTTTTTGCCAGACCAGTACGTCTTCATGGACGAAGATTTCCGGCATCTGACCTGCGGCGAAGAACCAGCCCAAGAGCGATTGCAGCGAGAAGTTGATATGCATCATCGGCAGCACGGATTGCACCTGCGCCAGCCGCTCGAAAAAGGCCGCTTGCAGCTCGGTTGGGACGGCGGCCCAGCTGATGAGGCCAAAGGCCGCGAGCGCCGCGATCATTGTGCTCACGGCGCGCCATTGGCGTTCCGCCACGAAGAGGAGCACGAAAAGGATGGGCGTGACTTTCAGGGCGGCGGCAAAGGCGAGGAGCAACCCGGCGGAGAGGGGGGCTCCTGCGCGCAGACGCTCAATGCTGAAAAGCACGAGGAATGAGACGAAAATTTGCGGCTGGTTATAGTAGAGCGTGGTGATGCCGATGGTCGAATAGGCCAGCAGCACAATGCAGAAGAGCGCCCAGAGCGTGGCGGGGACTTTGGTGGGAGACATGATGCGGCGGGCCAGCAGGATCGACGCGCCAAGGGCCGAAATGTTGAGCACGAAGACCAGCTTGAAGAAGGCAAAGGGCGGCAGCGCCTTGGCCAGCGGGGCCAGGAGCAGGGTCCAGAGCGGCGGGTAGAGATAGGGGACAATATCGGCCTCAGGGTGGCCAAGCTCAACGGCGAGCGCGCGCCAGCTGGGGGCCTCGACATTGGAAAAGAAGGTCTCGGGGGCGGCGTAGACCTGCGCGAGCTGCCCGTCGGCGTAGAACCACGCGGCGAAATAGAGCGCCGACAGATCGGGGGGCCAGATCGGGGTGAAAAGGGTATAGG
>CAYXIZ010000317.1:0-1617 GCA_964465485.1 uncultured Rhodobacterales bacterium
TTCCTGACCCGTGACAGCCGCGTTGTTGAGCGGAAGAAATACGGTAAGGCCAAAGCGCGTAAGAGCTTCCAGTTCTCCAAGCGTTAAGCGTATCGACATATCAATTAGAAAAGCCCGCTTCTTTGAGCGGGCTTTTTTCTTGCGGCTTTGCAAAAGTGCCTAGCGCAGCTTGGTCATGCCGGTTTGCGCCATGGCAATGCTCAGCTCGTCACTGAACACGTCCCACAACCGGGTCAGCCCCGCCTCGCCCCCAGCCGCGATGGCAAACTGCAGAACACGTCCGAAAAAGGCGAAATCCGCACCCTGCTCCAGTGCCTTCAACACGTCCTCGCCAGAACGCAGTCCGCTGTCGAAAAACAGCGGGAAGTCCTCCCCAACCGCGGCCCGGATTTCGGGCAACATGGCAAAGGGTGACGGAGCACTTTCCAATTGCCGCGCGCCATGGCTGGAGACCTGAATGGCGTCCACGCCCTGCTCTTTCAACGCGCGGGCGTCATCCGGGTCCAAAACGCCTTTGACAACCAGCTTGCCGGGCCACGCGTCGCGCATCTGCTTGAGCGTGTCCCAGTCGGCGCGCGCCCGGCTTTCGGTGCGGTCAAATTCGTATCCCGGCATCTCGAAATTCGCCATCTGGGGCTTGCCCGCAAAAAGCGAGGTCAGCGACCAGCGCGGATGCAGCGCGAAGTCCACAAATTGCTTGGGGCCAATGCGAAACGGCATCTTGAACCCATGGCGCAGCTCGCGCGGGCGGCGGCCCACTTCGGGCACATCAACCGTGAGCACAAGCGTCTCATAGCCCGCCTGACGGGCGCGCTCGACCAGCTTGAAGGTCCCTGCCCCGTCGCCGCTGAAATATATCTGGAACCACGCATGCCCCTGCGCCACTTCGATGATCTTCTCAAGCGGCGTCGAGGCCACGGTGGAGACCCCGTGCGGCACCTTATGACGCGCGGCCAGCCGCGCCAGCATCAGATCCGCTCCGGGGCCGGACAGGTTGCACATGCCCATGGGCGCGATCCCAAAAGGGCGCTCGGCCTGCGTGCCGAAGATGGATTTGCTCAAAGAGCGCTGGCTGACATCGCGCAGGATACGGGGCCGCAATGTCGCCGCGTCAAGGGCCGCACGATTGCGCGCGGCCCCTGTTTCGGCTCCGGCGGAGCCATCAATATAGTCGAACACCATCCATGGCAGCCGACGCTTGGCCAGACGGCGGGCGTCGGCGGCGGAGTGGATCGCGCTTGCCGACATCTACGCCTTCACGGCTTCCATGAAGCGGTGACGGATGACGACCGGGTCCAGCGTGATAACAGGCAGCTTGATGTTGCCGCTGTCGCATTTGCACACGATGATGGTCATCTCGTCGCTGTCGATCGCGCCTTGCAAGACGGGACCAAGATCCTTGTCCTGCACTTCGATCACATTGTCGCAGCCACAGGCCCGCGCCACATCCGTCAGGTTGGTTTTCATCCCGGCATAGGTCGGCTGATCTCCGGTGGAGCCATAGGATCCGTTGTCGATGATCAACAGCGTGTAATTGCCCGTCGCGTTATTGGCGATGGTGGGCAAGGTGCCAAGGTTGGTCAGAACCGAGCCGTCCCCGTCGATGGAGATCACAGG
>CAYXIZ010000318.1:0-1591 GCA_964465485.1 uncultured Rhodobacterales bacterium
TGCCCGCGATGCAGCAGGATGTGGTCAAGGATCACGCAGGCCATCATCGCCTCGCCCACAGGGACGGCGCGGATGCCGACACAGGGGTCGTGGCGGCCTTTGGTGATGATCTCTGTCTCCTCACCGGATTTCGTCACCGTCTTGCGCGTCGTCAGGATCGAGCTGGTCGGCTTCACAGCGAAACGCACCACCAAATCTTGACCTGTCGAGATGCCGCCCAAGATGCCGCCCGCGTGGTTCGAGCTGTAGACAGGCCCGTCGGGACCCATGGAGATCTCGTCTGCATTCTTTTCGCCGGTCAGCATGGCGGCCTGCATGCCCGCGCCGATCTCCACGCCTTTGACGGCGTTGATCGACATCATGGCAGCGGCCAAATCAGTGTCTAACTTGGCGTAAATCGGCGCGCCGAGGCCCGCTGGGGCACCGGAGGCCACCACCTCGATCATGGCACCGACCGAGCTGCCGGATTTGCGCAAGCCGTCAAGATAACTGGCCCATGTGACAGCCGCCTCGGCATCGGGCACCCAGAACGGGTTTTGATCGATCTGAGACATGTCACGCGCGTCAGTTTTGTGGATGCCCATCTGCACCATATAGCCGGTGATGGTCAGGCCGGGCGCAAGCATCTTGATGGCCTCGCGTGCCACGCCGCCTGCGGCCACGCGTGCCGCGGTTTCGCGCGCGGAGGAGCGCCCGCCGCCGCGATAATCGCGGATGCCGTATTTCTGCCAATAGGTGATATCGGCATGGCCGGGGCGAAATTTCTCGGCGATATCGCCGTAATCCTTGGAGCGCTGATCGGTGTTCTCGATCATCAGCTGAATGGGCGTGCCGGTGGTTTTGCCCTCGAACACGCCGGAGAGGATGCGCACCTGATCGGCCTCGCGGCGCTGCGTGGTGTATTTGTTCTGCCCCGGTTTGCGTTTGTCGAGCCAGACTTGGATCATATCTTCCGTCAGCGGAACATTTGGCGGGCAACCGTCGACCGTGGCACCCAAAGCGGGCCCGTGGCTTTCGCCCCAGGTGGTCACGCGGAAAAGATGGCCAAAGCTATTGATCGACATCGGAAGCTCCCTTTCCCTGCGGTCTAAACGCAGGGCGGGGTGCTCTCAAGGGGTTTCGCCTTGCTCACGGGGCGCGCGCGACATAGAAACATCATACCTCGGGGGGCCATCCACATGGCTGAGATTGCGAAAGCTGACCCGTAGAACCTGAACCGGTTAAGACCGGCGGAGGGAAGGTTTGAGATGGTCTCACACCCCAACCCCCGTCCGGCGTTTTGGAGGAAAGACCATGAAAAAGACCCTTCTTAAGCGCATTGCACGGAATTTGAATCGAAAGTCGCTGCCTCTCGCTGATGCTCGAACGCGACTTTCGATCAACTTTCATTCCAAGCACGTGCAATACGCTATGAGCGCAGGATTGATTGCATTTGCCACGCCCGTTTTCGCGGAAAAGGCAGAGCTGACAATCTACGCGCCTGACTACTTCACATCCGAATGGGGCCCCGGCCCGAAGATCGAGGCGGCGTTTGAAGCCACCTGCGACTGCGACATCAAATATCTGCCTGGTGACATCCTGCCGCGCCTGC
>CAYXIZ010000319.1:0-1588 GCA_964465485.1 uncultured Rhodobacterales bacterium
AATGTCGGCTACACGGCGCGGCACCACACGTTTTTTGAGATGCTCGGCAATTTCAGTTTCGGCGATTACTTCAAGGAGGAGGCAATCCCTTTCGCTTGGAACCTGATCACCAAGGATTTCGGGATCGACAAGGACCGCTTGTCGGTCACGGTCTATCACACGGATGACGAGGCGTTCGACATCTGGAAAAAGCTCGGCGTTCCGGAAGAACGGATCATCCGCATCGCGACCTCGGACAATTTCTGGCAGATGGGGCCGACCGGTCCTTGCGGGCCTTGCACCGAGATTTTCTATGACCATGGCGATCAAATCTGGGGTGGCCCGCCGGGCTCGCCGGAGGAAGATGGCGATCGGTTCATCGAGATCTGGAACATCGTTTTCATGCAGAACGAGCAGTTTGAAGATGGCTCGATGCGGGCGCTGGACATGCAGTCGATTGACACCGGCATGGGGCTGGAACGCATTGCGGCGCTGATGCAGGGCAGCCACGACAATTACGACACCGACCTGTTCAAAGCGCTGATCGAGGCCTCTGCCAATGCGTCGGGCGTTGACCCGTATGGCGACCAGAATGTCCATCACCGGGTGATTGCGGATCATCTGCGGTCGACTTCATTTTTGATCGCGGACGGTGTCTTGCCGTCGAAAGATGGCCGCGGCTACGTGCTGCGTCGGATCATGCGCCGCGCCATGCGGCATGCGCATTTGCTGGGCGTTCAGGACCCGCTGATGTACCGGCTGGTGCCGGAGCTGGTCACCCAAATGGGCGCGGCCTATCCGGAATTGCGTCAGGCCCAACCGATGATTGAAGAGACCCTGCGCGCGGAAGAAACGCGGTTCCGGGAGACCCTTGATCGCGGGCTGAAGCTGCTGGATGACGAGCTGGACGGAATGCCCGAAGGGGCTGAGTTGCCGGGGACGTCAGCGTTCAAGCTTTATGACACGTTCGGCTTTCCGCTGGATCTCACTCAGGACGCGTTGCGCGAGAAAGGCCGCAGCGTGGATGTCGCCGGGTTCGACGCGGCGATGGAAGAGCAAAAGGCCAAGGCGCGCGCCTCCTGGTCCGGCTCCGGCGAGGCGGCGGATGCGACGGTTTGGTTCGACGTGGCCGACGCGCATGGGGCGACAGATTTTCTGGGCTATGACACGGAGCTGGCCGAGGGGCAGATCGTGGCGATCATCAAGGATGGCGCGCAGGTCGAGAAGGCCAAGGCTGGCGAAGCCGTGCAGATCGCAACCAACCAGACGCCGTTCTATGCCGAAAGCGGCGGGCAGGTGGGTGACACGGGCGTGCTCAGGCTTGGCGACGCGACCGCGCGCGTGACGGAGACCCGCAAAACCGCCGATGTCTTCATCCATTTTGTCACGATTGACGCAGGCACATTCAGCAAAGGTGACGGGGTCGAAATGGTCGTGGACCATGCCCGGCGCAGCATGATCCGGGCCAACCACTCCGCCACGCATTTGTTGCATGAGGCCTTGCGCGTGGCTTTGGGCGAGCATGTCGCGCAGCGCGGCTCGTTGAACGCGCCGGACAGGTTGCGGTTTGATTTCAGCCACGGCAAGGCGCTGAGCCCGGAGGAACTCA
>CAYXIZ010000320.1:0-1544 GCA_964465485.1 uncultured Rhodobacterales bacterium
CGGCTCATGCCGGGTTTGCGCGGCACACCGGCGGTGACGATGCACACGTCCGCGCCTGCGATATCGGCGTAGTCGGTGGTGCCTTTCATCGCGGCGTCAAAGGGGGCGGCGGGGCCGGCCTCGGCGATGTCGAGCGATTTGCCTTGCGGCGTGCCGTCGGCGATGTCGAACAGAACAACGTCGCCGAGTTCTTTCAGCGCGGCGAGATGCGCGAGCGTGCCGCCAATTTGTCCAGCGCCGATCAGGGCTATCTTGGGTCTGGCCATATCACATGGTCTCCAGTCGGTTTCGGTTGGGCGGAGGCGTAGCTTGTCCGTTGCGCTCACGCAAGGGTGCCGCAGTGCAGCACGGCTTGTGTTTCCAAAACGGGTGCCGGGGACGCGCGGGGAAAGGCCAATAAAACAATGCTGTTGGTTGGCTGTGCCGTCATCGGCGCGGTTTGCAATCGTGATAGGTGTGGCTTTGGTGAACCCGGTTCAGCCTTGTGTTTTGCACAGGTTTGCGGGAATCGCTGGCGGGCGGTTTCGTGGGCGCGTGTCGCAATAGCGGTTGTAAAGCGTGGCGGATTTTTCCAACGTCCGGCGGATGGAGTTTGACACCACCTTCTTTCTTGTCGCCGTGCCCGCGGCCTTCATTGCGGGGGTTGCGAAGGGCGGGTTTGGCGGAGGGCCTGCCTTTGCCGCCACGGCCCTGATGGCGCTGATCATGCCGCCTGCGACGGCGTTGGGGATCATGCTGCCGCTGCTGATGGTGGCGGATTTGGCGACATTGCGCCCGTTTTGGAAGCAGTGGGACACGGCCGCCGCCAAGGCGTTGATCTATGGCGGGCTGCCCGGCGTGGTGCTGGGGGCGGTCCTCTATAAGGTAGCGAACGCGGATGTGCTGCGCGTGCTGATCGGTGTGATCTCGCTGGTCTTCGTGGCGTTCCAGATCGGCCGCGCGCGCGGATGGTTTGCCCCGCCCAAAGCGCCTCTGGGGCCGGGGGTTGGGCTGTTTGCGGGGGTCGTGTCGGGGTTTACCAGTTTCATCAGCCACGCGGGTGGCCCTCCGGCGGCGATGTATCTGCTGAGCAAGGGGATGGGCAAGACCACCTATCAGGCGACGACCGTGCTGGCCTTTTGGGCGATCAACGCGATGAAAGCGGTGCCGTACGCCTTTCTGGGGGTGTTCACGCTTGAGACCTTCAAGGCGGACCTGATCCTTGTGGGCCCGATCCTGCTGGGCTGCGCTGTGGGGGTCTACGCGCACCGGGCTTTGCCGGAACACGTATTTTTCAAGATCACCTATGCGTTGCTGCTCACCGCGGGCGGCAAGCTGATCTATGACGGGCTCACCTAAGCAGGATCGCCTGCGGCGGGCAGCTCTTCGTCGATGCGTTCAAACCCGTGGCCGTCGGCGACCAGACAGGTCACGCCGTCGGGGCGGGTGAGGGTGATGGTCCATGTCCCGGTGTCTGTCGAGGCGAACATCTCCACCACCGTGCCATTGGCGGCCATGCCGATGGATTGGCGTGTTTCGCTGAAGGCGGAGGCGAGGCGTTCGAT
>CAYXIZ010000321.1:0-1519 GCA_964465485.1 uncultured Rhodobacterales bacterium
GGCTGGGATGCGGGCCACGCCAAGATTGCCCCCAAAGAGCTGACCCGGCTGCGCACCGCCGAAAGCTTTCATCTGCGCCTGCGCGGCTTTGGCGACGGGTTGCGTGTCATCGGGGAACGCGGCGACCCGTTGGGGTTCGTGGCGCTGAAGCCAGACAAGATCGACCAGTTCTATGTGCGTCAGGACAAGGCGGGCTCGGGGCTGGCAACGACCTTGATGGGGCTGGCGGAGGCGGAGCTGGCCGCGCGGGGCACGCATGAGGCCAAGCTTGAGTGCCTTGCGGACAATGATCGCGCCTGCGCCTTCTACCGCAAAATGGGCTGGGACGCGCTGGGGATGGAGGACATCACCGTGGACACCTCCAAGGGGCCCTACGTGATGCCTGCGATGATTTTTGGCAAAACGCTGGGCTGAGAGGCCAAGAATCGCCCTCACGATTCGGGGAAACTGCGGCGCAAAACCGAGTGCTGCAATGCGGCTTCATTCTTTGGTCATAATTGCCTCACCATTTATGAGGAAGGCAAAATGGAGAGGTTAACAGATGCCGTTAACCAATTTGATTAATTACCGTTAAAAAACAGTAATTTACGATATTTTTCTCATGTCGTTTTTGCGGGTAATCTTCCGTTAAGACCTCGCCTCCAAACATGATCCCACTGATCAGACGGAGCATACAGATGGCCAGCGACCTGCTGTCTACCCCACCCCCCCTCGCACCCCCCAAGACATGGGACGCGACGGTCATCTGGCTCCGTCTGATCAGATCCAGACGCGTTGGACCCTCCACGTTTTTCAGGCTCGTTTCCGAGCATGGCAGCGCCGCCTCTGCCCTTGAGGCGCTGCCCGAGATCGCCGCGAAAGCCGGCGTTCCGAAATACACCCCCTTCTCTGCCGCCGCCGCCGTGGCGGAGTTGCAGGCCGGCAAGCGTCTCGGCGCGGTGCCGCTGTGTTTTGGCGCGCCGGGCTACCCCGCCGCGTTAAGTACGATCCCCGACCCGCCCCCGTTTCTCTGGGCCCTTGGCGACGTCTCACTCTTGGCGCGTCCCGCCATCGGTCTGGTGGGGGCACGCAATGCCTCCTCGCTGGGTACGCGCATGGCGGCCAAACTGGCCGCAGAGCTGTCCGCGCAAGGGTTCGCCGTTGTCTCGGGGCTGGCGCGCGGCGTGGATGCGGCGGCGCATCTTGCAGCACTTGAAGGCGGCACGATTGCGGTGCAGGCGGGTGGCGTCGATCAGGTCTACCCGCGCGAAAACGCGACGCTGCATGACCAGATCGCCGCGCAGGGCCTCAGGCTGTCGGAGCAGCCCATCGGCCTGCAACCCATGGCGCGGCATTTTCCGCGCCGTAATCGGATCATCTCGGGCCTCTCGCGGGCTGTGGTGGTGGTGGAGGCCGCCGCGAAATCCGGCTCCCTCATCACCGCGCGCGAAGCGCTGGAGCAAGGCCGCGACGTGCTGGCCGTGCCGGGCCACCCGTTTGATGCGCGCTCTGCCGGGTGCAACATGCTGATCCGCGACGG
>CAYXIZ010000322.1:0-1518 GCA_964465485.1 uncultured Rhodobacterales bacterium
CGGTCCCCCATGGAGAACCAGCTTGTGTAGATCCCCGTCGCAAAGGTCTGGACAGAGAAGTAAGACACCGTGCCGAAATCCGCGATGGTCTCCATCGCCGTCAGCAGCACGCCCGCCGCAATCGCGGGCCGTGCCATGGGCAGCGACACCCGCCAGAAGGCCTGCATCGGGGTTTTGCCCAGTGAACGCGCGGCGTGAAAGACCGTCGCACTTTGGCCCATGAAGGCGGTGCGGGCCAGCAGGTAAACATAAGGGTAGAGCACCAGGATCAGCATGATCGCCGCGCCGCCCAACGAGCGTATTTCCGGGAACCAGTAATCCCGCGGCCCGTAGCCCATCACGGCGCGCAAGGTGGTTTGCACGATGCCCGGATGGTCCAGCAAATGGGTGTAGGCATAGGCCAGCACATAGGCCGGGAAGGCCAGCGGGATGACCAGCGCGATCTCGATCCAGCGGCGGCCCGGAAATTCGGTCATTGTCACCAGCCATGCCGCACCCGTGCCCAAGGCGCAGGTGCCAAGCCCCACCAGAACCACCAGCACGGCGGTGGTCGAGACATAGCCCGCCAAGACGGTGTCGAGCAGGTGGCGCAGCGTCTCGGAGGTGCCGGTGAGTGCCGCGATCAGCACGCCCAGATGCGGCAACAGGCACAAGACGGCCAGCGCGAGCGCGCTGAGCATCAGGCTGCGATGCGCCATTTTGTGAATGATTACCTTCATTGCGGGGGCCGTCCTAGCGCAGTTTCAGGCATTGAAATAGCGCATTTTGCGGCAAGTGACTATTTTTGTCGGAATATTGCCGTGCTCGGGTCGGGGGTTAATGAAAATCCCGCGATTTGGGGATCACCCGCACATTGCGCGGATGGGTGCGGCCCGCCTGGCCTCCGACGTGGCCTCCGACCTGGCTGGGTAAGGGATGCGTCGGATGGTCGCCGCGCGTGGTGATCCCCGGCAGGGATATATCAGACAGCCCCGCCAGCCGGTCGCTGCGGTCCTCCAAACGGTTGGCCACCACGTGAATGACCTTGCCGTCGGTCTGCACCTGACCGTGCACGACCAGCAGCCGGGAGGCCATGATTACGGGCCGGAACGCCTCGAACAGCTCGGGCCAGATCACCAGATTGGCGACCCCGCTTTCATCCTCCAGCGTGATGAAACACACCCCCTTTGCGCTGCCGGGTTTCTGGCGCACCAACACCAGCCCGGCCAGCGAGACCCGTTGCCCATGCCGCATGCGCGCCAAGTCGCTGGAGGCTGAAAACCCCTGAGAGCGCAGGCTCTGGCGATAAAACTGCATCGGGTGCGCCTTCAGCGACAGGCGCAGCGTCTGGTAATCGGCCACCACATGCTCCGCGCGGGGCATGGCGGGCAGGGCGACGTCCGGCTCGGGGCCATAAGCGCTGGCCTCGGCATGCTCAAAGATCGGCAGGGCGGGCGCGTCTTTCAGTGTCTGCGATTGCCACAGCGCCTGCCTGCGGTCCAACCCCATAGAGCGGATCGCATCCGCCGCCGCCAGCCG
>CAYXIZ010000323.1:0-1511 GCA_964465485.1 uncultured Rhodobacterales bacterium
ATGCTGGGGGTGGGCCCTGCGGATCTTTGGCTCACAGGCGTCATCGCGCTCGGGGT
This sequence comes from uncultured Rhodobacterales bacterium, assembly GCA_964465485.1. Lineage (GTDB taxonomy): Bacteria > Pseudomonadota > Alphaproteobacteria > Rhodobacterales > Rhodobacteraceae > Litoreibacter. The sequence goes on from CAYXIZ010000323.1 coordinate 57, forward strand.
CACTGCCCTGCTTCTGGTCTTCTGGCGCGATCTGCTGCTGCATGCCTTTGACGAGCAGCAAGCCCGCGCTCTGGGCCTCAATGTGCGCTGGCTGCATTTCGGGCTCCTGGCGGTGATCTCATTGACCGTGGTGGCGGCGTTGAAAGCGGTGGGGATCATTCTGGCGATTGCCTTTCTGGTCGGCCCCGGCGCGGTGGCCTTCCTGATGACGCGGCGCTTTGGGCAGATGCTGTTCACAGCAGTGGCCGTTGCGGTTTTCTCAAGCTTTGCAGGGATTTACCTCAGCTTCTTCATCGACAGCGCCCCGGCGCCTACCATTGTTCTGATCCTGTCAGCGATCTTTGTTCTGACATTTTTGAAAGTCTCATGGGCCGCACGCACCGCTTAAACCTTTGCGCGCGCCGGGCTTTTGCCTAAAACTGCGCCCATGAACAGATACCCCCGTGATATGCGCGGCTACGGCCCGACCCCGCCCGATCCGCACTGGCCAAGTGGCGCGAAGATCGCCGTCCAGATCGTCATGAATTACGAGGAAGGCGGCGAGAATAATATCCTGCATGGCGACAAGGCCTCCGAGGCGTTCCTGTCCGAAATCGTCGGGGCCAGCGCATGGGACGCGCAGCGGCACTGGAACATGGAATCGATCTATGAATACGGCGCGCGGGCCGGGTTCTGGCGCTTGCACCGCCTGCTCAAGGACCTGCCCATCACGGTCTACGGCGTGGCCACGGCGCTCGCGCGCTCGCCTGAGCAAGTCGCCGCCATGCAAGACGCCAATTGGGAGATCGCCAGCCACGGGCTGAAATGGATCGAATATAAAGACTTCACCGAAGATGAAGAGCGCGAGCATCTCACTCAGGCCATCGCGCTGCACACCGAAATCACCGGCGCACGGCCGCGCGGCTGGTATACGGGGCGGTGCTCTGATCACACGCTGAAGCTGGTGGCGGAGGAAGGCGGCTTTGCCTATTGCGCCGACAGCTACGCGGACGACCTGCCCTATTACGAGCGCTTCGGCGCGCATGACCAGCTGGTCGTGCCCTATACGCTGGATTGCAACGACATGCGGTTTGCCACGCCGCAGGGGTTCAACTCCGGCGACCAGTTCGAGACCTATTTGCGGGACAGTTTCGACGCGCTTTACGCCGAAGGCGTGGACGGCGCGCCCAAGATGATGTCGATCGGGCTGCATTGCCGCCTTGTGGGCCGCCCCGGACGGGTGCAGGCGTTGCGGCGGTTTCTGGAGCATGTTCAAAGCCATGATGACGTGTGGTTCGCGACCCGCGAGCAGATCGCTGACCATTGGCGCAAGACCCATCCGCCAGCGGACAAAACGCGTCCGTCGCAAATGGATAGGGTCGCGTTCACAGAGGCTTACGGCGGCATTTTCGAGCATTCGCCTTGGGTGGCAGAACACGCCTGGGCGCTTGAACTGGGCCCCGCCCATGACAGCGC